>JBPCQB010000177.1:0-3510 GCA_050998555.1 Thermoleophilaceae bacterium | reverse complement strand
GGACGGGCGCGATGCCCGCGACGGCGAGGCCTGGCTCGAGGGCGAGTGGTCCGAGGGTTGAGGCCAGTCGTGGTCGAGCCCTTCCGCATCGGCCTGCTCGGCCACGGCACCGTGGGCGCCGCTTTCGCCGCCCTGCTTGCCGAGCGCGCCGACGCCGTGGAGCTCGCCGTGGGGAGGCGGCCGGAGATCTCGGGCGTGCTCACCCGCTCGCGGGGTGACTTCGACGAGATCCTCGCGAGCAGCGACCTGATCGTCGAGGTGATCGGCGGCGTCGAGCCCGCTCGCGAGTACATCCTGAAGGCGATCCGCGCCGGCCGGCACGTGGTCTCCGCCAACAAGTCCGTGCTGTCCCGGCACGGCGAGGAGATCTACGACGCCGCGCGCGAGGCCGGTATACAGCTCCGGTTCGAGGCGGCGGTGGGCGGCGTGGTGCCCGTGATCCGGGTCATCCACGAGACCCTGGCCGCGGCGCACGTCGACCGCGTGCACGGCATCGTGAACGGCACGACGAACTTCATCCTCTCCGAGATGTCCCGCACCGGCGCCTCCTACGCCGATTGCCTCGCCGAGGCGCAGACGCTCGGCTACGCCGAGGCCGACCCCTCCGACGACGTCTCGGGCCGCGACGCCGCGGCCAAGATGGCGATCATCGCCCGACTGGCCTTCGGCGCCCCGGTGCACTTCGACGAGGTGCCCCACGAGGGGATCGAGTCGGTAGCCCCGGACGACATCGCCTACGCCGATGAGCTCGGCCTGGCGCTCAAGCTGGTGGGCTCGGCCGAGCGCGTGGACGGCGGCGTGGCGGTGCGCGTGTTCCCCACGTTCCTCTACGCCGAGCACCCGCTGGCCTCGGTGGGTGGGGCGTTCAACGCGGTGACCATCGAGTCGGAGGCCATCACCGAGATCACGCTGTCCGGCCCCGGCGCCGGGGGCTCGCAGACCGCCTCGGCGGTGCTCGGGGACGTGATCTCGGCCATGATCCCGCCGCCCTCGGCGCCTCCGCCCGCGGTCCCCCAGTCGCTGGTGAGCGACGTCGAGTCGGCGTTCTACCTGCACCTCGAGGTGGCCGACCGACCGGGGGTGCTGGCCCAGGTGGCGGAGATCCTCGGCCTGCAGGGGGTGTCGGTGAAGTCGGTGGTGCAGCGAGGGATGGGCGACAACGCGCGCCTCGTGATGGTCGCCCACCCGGTGCTCGAGTCGCGCTTCATGGCCGCCGTCGGGCTGATCGGGCGGCTCGACTTCCTGCGCGCGCCTCCGCGCGTGATCCGGGTGATCGAGGAGCACTTCTGAGCCCGGCCTCACCGAAGCCGCTCGCCGCGAGGTCGCGCCCGTGAGCCTCTGGCGCTACCGCGACCGGCTGCCCGTCGAGCCCCTCGTATCCCTCGAGGAGGGGGACACGCCGCTCATCCCCGCCCCGGCCCTGTCCGCGCGCACCGGGTGCGACGTGTTCCTCAAGTTCGAGGGTGCTAACCCCACCGGCTCGTTCAAGGACCGGGGGATGACCGTGGCCGTCTCCGCGGCGATCGCGGAGGGGGCCGAGGCGGTGATATGCGCCTCGACCGGCAACACCGCGGCCAGCGCCGCGGCGTACGCGTCGCGGGCCGGGCTGCGCGGCGTGGTGATCGTGCCCGAGGGCCGGATCGCCACCGGCAAGCTGGCCCAGGCCCTGATGCACGGGGCTCGCGTGATCGCCCTCCGGGGGAACTTCGACCAGGCGCTCGCCGTCGTGCGCCGCCTCGTGGCGCGCAATCCGATCTCACTCGTCAACTCGGTCAACGAGTACCGCATCGAGGGGCAGAAGACCGGTGCCTTCGAGGTCTGCGACGTACTCGGGGAGGCCCCCGACGTGCTGGCCATCCCGGTGGGCAACGCCGGCAACATCAGCTCCTACTGGAAGGGATTCCGCGAGTACGGCACCGCCCCCCAGATGCACGGCTACCAGGCCGAGGGCGCCGCGCCCCTGGTGAACGGCGCTCCGGTGGAGAACCCCGAGACCGTGGCCTCGGCCATCCGCATCGGGAACCCGGCGCGGTGGGAGGAGGCGATGGACGCGGTGACGGGATCGCGTGGGACCATCCGCGCGGTGTCCGACGCGGCGATCCTCGACGCCTACCGCTTCCTGGCCGCCCACGAGGGCGTGTTCTGCGAGCCGGCGTCGGCGGCGGCGGTGGCGGGACTGCTCGAGTACGGAGCGGAGGGGAGGGTGGTGTGCGTGCTCACCGGCCACGGCCTGAAGGACCCCGCCACGGCCCTCGACCAGGCCGGCTCGGTGATCCCGTGCGAGCCCGACCTCGACGAGGTGGAGCGGGCGGCGCTCGACTGGTGAGGCGCCCGGTGGGACCCCGCTCGTGAGGCGGCGCCGGCTCGTGCGCGTGCCGGCCTCCTCGGCCAACCTCGGTCCGGGCTACGACGTGCTCGCGGTGGCCCTGTCCCTGTCGCTCGAGCTCGAGGTCGAGGAGACCGGCCGGTTCTCCGTGGAGTGCGAGGTGCCGGGCGTGCCGCTCGACCGGACCAACCTGTGCGTGCGCAGTTTCGAGGCGCTGGCCCCCGCGGACGGCATCACCTTCCGCATCCGCTCGGAGATCCCGCCGAGCGCCGGGCTCGGGTCGAGTGCGGCGGCGATCGTGGCCGGCCTCGTGGCCGCCGACCACATGTACGAGCTGGCTGCGGACATCGTGTCCGAGGCCACCCGTATCGAGGGCCATCCCGACAACGTGGGCGCGGCCGCGCGCGGGGGGTTCGTCATCTGCACCGAGGGCGGCCGAGTCGATCGCCTCGACGTGCGCGGGGGCCTCGAGGGCCTTCTCGCCATCCCCCCCGATCCGGTCCCCACGGCCATGGCCCGCGCGGCCATGCCCGCCGAGGTCCCGATTGCCGACGCGGTCCACAACGCCGCGCACACCGCGTTGCTCGCGGTCGGGCTCACCCGCGGCGACCTCGATCTCGTGGCCCGCGGGCTCGCCGATCGCCTCCACCAGCCGCGACGCGAGCACCTATATCCCCGGTCGATGGAGCTCGTGCGCCGGGCGCCGGAGCTCGGGGCGGTGGGCGCGTCCATATCGGGCGCGGGGCCGACGGTCCTCTTCTGGTCGCAGTGGGAGGCCACCGGGGGGCTGTTCGAGGCGCTGCGGCGCGAGGCGCCGGACTGCGTGGTGCGCCGCGTGCAGTTCGTCCCGGCGGGCGCCGACGTGGAGGAGCTCTAGGCGGGCAACCAAGTCCGCATCAACGAGGTGCGCTGAGCCGTCCGGTGATCGCAGCCATGACTGGGATGGAAACACGATGAGCAAGGCCGCGAGGACGGGCACGCAGTCGCCGGAGCTGCACGTTGCCGACCGCCACGAATTGATCCGCGTGCACGGTGCGCGCGTGAACAACCTCAAGGACGTCAGCATCGAGATCCCGAAGCGCCGGCTGACGGTGTTCACCGGCGTCTCCGGCTCGGGCAAGAGCTCGCTGGTGTTCAGCACGATCGCCGCGGAGTCGCAGCGGATGATCAACGAGACCTACAGC
>JBPCQB010000122.1:0-10115 GCA_050998555.1 Thermoleophilaceae bacterium | reverse complement strand
CAGCCAGTCCAGGTACCCACGAATCATGCTCGACTCGGCGCTCTGCTCGCCCATCTTCTCGAGCCGACCAAGCTCCTTCTCGGCCTGCTCGCGGGCGTGCTCAGGCATGCCGGCCTCGTCGATCTTGGTGTGGTACTCCTCCACGATCGACGCGTCGTCTTCGTCGAGCTCCTTGCGGATCGACTCCATATGCTTGCGCGGGAGGTACTCGCGCTGCTGCTTCTCGGCGCCGGAGGTCACGTCGTAGCGAATGCGCTGGCGCGCCTGCATCTCGGCCAGGCGTTCGCGCTGGAGCTCGAGCGCGGGCGCGAGGCGCTCGGTCACGTCGAGCTCCTCGAGCAGGCGCACCTTGTCGGCGAAGGAGATGTCCGGGGAGTAGCCCGGCGTGTCGGCCAGCGCGCCCGGCTCGGTGATGGAGCGGACGAAGGCCTTGATCCGGCCGTCGTCGCCGCGGATCTCGAGGATCTCGTCCACCACCGCGCGGTACTCGCGCTCGAGGTCGCGGGTGCGGCCGTCGACCGGCTCGTCGTCGGGGCGCTCCTCCACGTCCACGCGCAGCTCGCCGGCAGGGCCGCTGCGGGCGGCCGCGGCCACCCCGCGATGCAGGGCGTTGAGGACGAGCGCGTGGCCGCCGCCGGGCAGGCGCACGCGATCGGCCACCTCGGCCACCGTGCCCACCTTGGCGAACTCCTTCTCGTGGCGAGGGACGAGCAGCACCCGGTCCTCGTCGCCGGCGTCGATCGCCAGGGTCACGTTCATGTTCGGGAAGACGACCGAGTCGTCAAGGGGAATCAGGCGAAGGGAGGTCATATGTCGCTCTCGATCGGTCACTTACTAGAGGTAAGCAGTCTAGCGCCGCCCAGGGCCGATGAGGCGACCGGCGCTGGATCCGTGTCGAGGCAACCCGGACGTCTGTAGCATTTCGTCGCATCAGCGGCTACGCTCGCCACATGGGACGGGAGGTATCCGTCAGGGAACTCCGCAACCACACCGCGCAGGTGGTCGCTGCCGTGCGCGCGGGTGAGAGTCTGTCGCTCACCGCCAACCGCGTACCGGTCGCGGACATCGTTCCGCACGCGAGTGCGCGGAGTCCGTGGGTCCCCTCGACCATGTTGCTGACCATTCAGAAGGAGGCCGGCGCCGACACCGGTCTCCTCGACGACCTCGCCGACGTTCGCGATGCCCTTGTCGACGAGCAGTAGCCGGGCGGTCGCCGACACCTCGGTCTTCATCGCACGCGAGGCCGGGCGTCCTCTCGCGGACCTCCCCGACGAGATCGCGGTCTCCGTGATCACCGCCGCCGAGCTCGAGCTCGGCGTCCTGCGTGCGAGCGACCATGCGACCCGAGCGACACGCCTCGCGACGCTCGCGCGCGTGCGGTCGGAGTATCCACTCCTCGAGATCGACGACGCCACCGCGTCGTGCTTTGCGCGCATCGCCGACGAGCAGCTCCGCGAAGGACGAAAGGTCCGCCGCCACGACACCTGGATCGCTGCGACCGCGCTGCGCCACGGAGCCGCGGTCGTCACCCAGGACGCCGACTTCAGCACCATCACCTCGGTGCAGGTCCTTCGCGTTTGAGAGCCGGGCCCTCGCCCTACCGCCCGCGGACGACGTACCTAGCGAAGATGCCGTCGGGTGAGTAGTCGGCATCCTCGATCCGAAAGCCCGAACGCTCGATCATCGGCTCGAGCAGCCATGTGAAAGTCGACTGCTCCTCGCGGACGTGCTCCTCGAGCTCGGCACGGAGCCAGTCCGTCTCGACGCCGGTCCCGCCGGTCGCACACCAGTGCTCGATTCGTTCCTCTGCCTCCTCAGGCGGGAAGCTGTAGACGACGTCCCACAATCGGAGCACCGCCCCCGGGCGCATGAGACGGCCGAGCCTCACCAACGCCTGCGCCTTCCAAAAGTCCGGGAGGTGATGGAGCGCGTACCGAGAATACGCGAAATCGACGGGCTCGCCCGAGTGCTCGTACGTGAGGAAGCCGGCGGAAACGCACTCGATGTTCCCGAGGCCCGAAGCCTCGACCTTTGCGCGGAGGAGCTCGTGCATGACCGGGGAGACGTCCACGGCGACCACCCGGGAGCAGACCGGAGCGACCGCCAGCGCGAACTGGCCGGTTCCGGCGCCAAGATCCAACACGGTCGAGCTCGCGTCGAGTCCGAGGCGTTGGAGGAGCCCCACCTCGGAGAGCGCATCGCCGTCCATCTTGGCGTCGTAACGCGAGACGTGGACGGCGTCGAGGTTCTCCCTTCCGGCGCTGGCTTGCTCGTCGAGCAGCCAACCCGGTCTCTGAGGCGGTTCGTCCCGCACCTCGTCAGCCTCGCAGAAGCCGCATCGGGCACCGCCCGGGCCGTTACCGCACGCGCCGGTACAGCCGGGCGAGGCGCTCGGACGGCACCCCGAGCGAGTAGAGGCACTGGATGAGGACCCAAGAGGCCACCGTGCGCCCGACGCCCGAGCGCCGCCAGCGCCGGGCCGAGGTGAGGGCGGGGCCGGGTAGGCACACGGTCCGGCCCGCGCGCTCGAGGCGGCGGGCGAGGTCGTAGTCGTCCATGATCGGGAGCTCGCGGAATCCGCCGAGGCGCTCGAAGACCTCACGGCGGACGAAGATCGAGGAGTCCCCGTAGTAGATTCCCAGCCGGCGCGAGAGCCGGTAGTAGGCGCCGAGGCCGCGGGCGAAGGCGTCGCCCCCCTCGAAGCGCAGCCGGAAGTTCCCTCCCACCACGCGGCGGTCGCGCCAGGCTGCCGCGAGCGATCGCGACGCGCTCGCCGGCAGACGGCTGTCGGCGTGCACGAACACCAGCACGTCGCCGCGGGTGCTCGCCGCTCCGGCGTTCAGCTGGGCGGCTCGCCCGCCGGCCGCCTCGACCACGCGCGGCGCGAGCGGATGCGCGCTCGCGAGGGCGACCGTCGCGTCGGCGGACCCCCCGTCGGCCACCACCACCTCGAGACGGCCCTCGAGCGCGGCGAGGTGGTCGAGGAGGCCGGGCAGCGACGCGGCCTCGTCGAGGGTGGGGACGACGATCGAGACGAGCGGCTCGATGGCCCCGAGCCTCGCATGCTTGCGCGCGGCGTACGGGGCTCCCCTACGCTCGACGCGCCGATGGCCCTCCTCCCCTCGACCCGCGAGGGCCCCGTCGCGCTCGTCGCCCCCGAGCAGGCGCCGGTGCTCGCCCGGCCCTTCTACGCGGCCGGCCCCCCGGGACCGCTCGTGGCCTCGCTGGCCCAGGTGCCGGAGCTGCTCGAGGTGGCCATGCCGTTCGTCGGCGGGGTGCTCGGGCCCTCGGCCCTCGACGTCCGCACCAAGGAGATCGTCGTCCTGCGGGTCGCCGCCCTGCTCGAGTGCTGCTACTGCGTGGGCAGCCACACGCCCATCGCCCTCGACTCCGGGCTCTCCCACGCCGAGGTGGGGGCCCTGCGCGGCGAGCTGTCGATCGACGAGGGCTTCGCCGATCCGCTCGACCGGGCGCTCGTGGCCTTCGTCGAGGAGGTGGCCGCTGGTCGCGGGCCGGTGGACGTCGGGCCCCGAGACCTCGTCCGCCGCGCGCTCGGCGAACCGACCCTCGTCGAGATCACGATGGTGGCCTCGGCCACGGCGATGCTCGCCCGCTACTGCACCACCCTCGAGCTGCCGACCGCGGCGGCCACGCTCGTGCGGCTCGAGCACGAGGGGTTCGCAGCGCGATGATCGCCGAGGCGATCGCGAGCGGCGCCGTGTCCGGGCGCCTGTGGCTCTACGCGAACTACCACTGCAACCTGCGCTGTACCTACTGTCTGACCGAATCGGCGCCGGGGGTCGCGCGTCGGGAGCTCGGCGAGGAGCGCGCGATGGCGGCAGCACGTGAGGCGCCGGAACTCGGCTTCGACGCCATCGGCGTGACCGGCGGCGAGCCCTTCGTCCTCGACTACATGCCGCGGCTGCTGGCCGGTCTCGGGCGCGAGCTGCCCACCGTGGTGCTCTCGAACGGCACGGCGTTCAACGAGCGGCGCCTGCGCGCGATGGAGCCGCTGGCGGACCTCCCCGTCCACGTGCAGGTCTCACTCGACCACGCCGAGCCGCGCGAGAACGACGCGATGCGCGGCCCCGGCAACTTCGCCCGAGTGGTGGACGCCATCCCGCGCCTGCGCGAGCGCGGTGTCGGCGTGCGGATCTCGACGACACTCGAGGATCCCGACGCCGACCCCGAGGGCCTCGAGCGGCTGTGCGAGCTCCACCGCTCGCTGGGGGTGCCCGACGAGGACCACGTCGTGCGCCCCGTCGTCCGGCGCGGGCGGGCGAGCACGAACGGCCTGGGCCTGCGCGCCGGCCTCGAGGAGCTCGACCCCGAGCTGACCGTCACCGCGGACGGCGCCTTCTACTCCCCAGCGGGGCCCACGGTCACCGCCGGACGGCTCGACACCGACCTGTTGCTGACCCGGGTGACCAGCCCGCTCGCGCGCCCGGCCGAGGCGCTCGCCCGCGTGGTCGCCGGGCGCCCGGCCGGGGACGACGCCTCGATCGGGGTGCGCTGAGCGTGAGCGCGGGCCGCCCGGTCGGGCGGCGAGCTCAGGTCGAGCTCGGGTCGGCCTCCGGGTCGAGCTCGAGCGCGGCCGAGTTGATGCAGAAGCGCTGGCCGGTCGGTCGCGGGCCGTCGTCGAACACGTGGCCGAGGTGGGAGCCGCAGGTGGAGCACAGCGCCTCGATCCGACGCATGAACAGCGAGCGGTCCTCGCGCAGCTCCACGCGTGAGGGGTCGACCGCGTCGAAGAAGCTCGGCCATCCGGTGCCCGAGTCGAACTTCGTGTCGGAGGAGAAGAGCTCGGTGCCGCACGCCGCGCAGCGGTACATCCCCGGCGACTTCTCGTTCACGTACTCGCCGGTGAACGGGCGCTCGGTGCCGGCCCCGCGGAGCACCTCGTACTGCTCGGGCGTAAGCAGCTCACGCCACTCCTGCTCGCTCTTGGTGACCTTGGTCTCCATCTCCACCTCCGTCGTCGTCGGGACGGGCTTCCGCAGCCGCCGACCGACTCTAGGACGCCGGACCGTCGCGGATCGGTTTTCCTGGAAAGCCGATCGGGAATGGTCACGTCTCACGCCGAACCCGAGACCCCCGGAGAACCACCTTGAGCGTCACCGACGAGCTTCTGAAGAACAACGAGTCCTACGCCGAGGGCTTCGAGAAGGGGGACCTGCCGCTGCCCCCGGCGAAGAAGGTGGCGGTGGTGGCGTGCATGGACGCGCGCCTGAACCCCTACGGCATGCTCGGCCTCGAGGAGGGCGACGCCCACGTGATCCGCAACGCGGGCGGGGTGATCACCGACGACGAAATCCGCTCGCTGGCCATCTCCCAGCACCTGCTGGGCACCGAGGAGATCGTCCTCATCCACCACACCGACTGCGGGATGCTCACTTTCTCCGACGACGAGTTCCGCGAGCGGCTCGCGAACGACGCGGGGACTGAGCCCGAGTGGTCGGCCCACGCGTTCGGCGACCTCGACGAGGACGTTCGCGCGTCGATCGCCGCCATAAAGGACAGCCCGTTCGTGCCGCGCACCGACAGCGTGCGGGGCTTCGTCTACGAGGTCGAGACCGGACGCCTGCGCGAGGTGAGCTAGCGGCTCGCCGGAGCCGCGCGCAGCCCGTCGAACAGCAGCGCGAGGTAGCGCTCGCGGGCCTCGTCGCCGTCGGGTCCCGCCATCTGCACCGCGCTGGCCAGCCCGCACATGATCATCGGTATGTCGTCGGGGCGGAGGTCGGCGCGCATGGCGCCGGCACGCTGAGCCCGCTCGGCGAGCCGGCCGATCGCGGAGTAGAGATCCTCGCGGCGCAGCGCCTCCTCGCGCAGCGCGTCCGGCCGGGAGGCCATGACCTCGGCCAGCGCGCGGTCGGTGGCCTGTCGCGCGGCGGCCAGGCGCATGAACCCGGCCAGGCCCTCCCACGGGTCGTCCTCCTCGAGGGCCTCGCCGGCGTCGGTCGCGAGCGCGTCGACGTGCTCGGCGGCGATGGCCTCGATCATCGCGTCCTTGGTCGGAAAGTGCCGGTAGACGGTCCCGATCCCCACTCCCGCTCGCGCGGCGACGTCCTCCATCTGCGCGGTGAGGCCGGACTCGGCGAACGCCTCGCGTGCGCCGGCGAGCACTCGGGCACGGTTGCGACGTGCGTCGGTGCGCTGGGACCGCGCGCTGGCGCCGGCTTCGGACACCGGGCGAGACTAACGCCCGTGGCTGCGCATCGACCCGCAGCCAGCGCCCGCGCCATCCGCGCGGGGAGGTGCCGTAGCGCCGGAGCTGGGAACGGCCGGAGCGGCGCGCGGACGATGTGTCTCGCGGCACGGCGCGCCATCATCGGAGGCATGGACGACCCCATGCCCCTGCGCCCCGGCGTGTCCGTACCGCTGGCCGAGATCGACGTGCGCACCAGCCGCTCCTCCGGTCCCGGCGGCCAGCACGCCAACGTGACGGCCTCGCGGGTCGAGGCCTCGTTCGACGTCGAGGCCTCGGGGGCGCTCGGAGAGGAGCAGAAGCGGCGCATCGTCGACCGGCTCGGTCCTCGACCGACCGCCGTCGCCCAGGACACCCGCAGTCAGGCGCGCAACCGCGAGACCGCACTCGAGCGCCTCCAGGAAAGACTCGCGCGCGCCCTCGACGTACAGGCGCCGCGGCGGCCCACACGACCGTCGCGGGGAGCCCGCGAGCGGCGGCTCGAGGCCAAGCGGCAGACGGGCGAGCGAAAGGCCGGCCGGCGGCGGCTGAGCGACGACGCGGGCTGACCGCGCCGGGCGGCGGCCCTACCCGGTCCGCGCGGGCACCCACCCGGCCGGGTAGGCGCCGGCGGGCACGTCCAGGGAGTACTCGGGGAACCAGCCTCGCGCGATCCGCTCCGCCGGCCGGCCCTCGATCAGCGGGCGCAGGTCGCCGACGGTGAGCAGGACGCGCAGCGTCGCGCCGATCTGGAGGTCGGCGGCGTTCGGCTCGTCGCCTCCGATGAACCCCGACTCGGCCAGCTCATCGACGTGGTCGATCTTCGCGGGTAGGCCGGCCAGGTCCTCCGCGAGCAGCTCGGCCGAGAGGCGGTGGTACTGCCACGCCTGGTGGATGCGGGTGATGGCGGCGTCCGTCCCCGCCGGATCGAGGGGATCGCCGCCGCCGAAGGTCCCGAGCGCCTCGGGCCGGAAGTGCATCGCTCCCCACGGCAGTCGCCGGCCGAGGTCCTGGAGCTCATCGTCGCCCCAGCGCTCGGCCTCGCGCACCTCCTCGGCGATCGGCTCCGGGAACAGCGGCGGGTCGGGCACCATCTCCTCGAGCCGGGTGAGGATGGCCCGCGAGCCGTGCACCGGCTCGCCGTCCACCAGGAGGCCGGGCACCGTGCGGGCGCCCTCGCCGTAGACCTCCTCCATCTTCGCGTTGTGCTCGCCGGGGCGGAGCTCGATCCGCTCGTACTCGAGCCCCTTGCGCGAGAGGGCCGCGTCGGCGGTCATGCACGGGTGCGAGGGCGGCAGGACGTGGAGGGTGAGGCTGGGAGAGGAGGTCATGCGCGGCAGCCTATTTTCCGAGAGGCTCGTCGGGCACGCGCCCGATCATCGTCAGGTACGGCCGCATCCCCAGGCGCTCGTAGAAACGCGTGGCGAGCGTGTTCCCGTCCATCACGCAGCATGAACGCGTCGGAGCCCGCGAGCCACACCTCGTACCGGGTGCGCCGCCGCCTCCACGACTCGTCCGCGGAGCGAAACGGGCGGACCTCGTCCAGGCGCTCCGGCCCCGCCCGGACGATGCGGACACCTTCGGGCATCGAGTCGCTCATCGGGACGCCGGCCGGATCCCCGCCACCTCGATCTCGAGCCGCTCCGGACCCCGCAGCGCGGCGTTGCGACGGTACGGCGGCGGGTCCTCGACCAGTCGCGGGCGCTCGAGCCGCCGGGCGAGCACGGCCAGCGCGATCTGTCCCTCCAGGCGAGCGAGGCCGGCCCCCACGCAGAAGTGTGGCCCTCCCCCGAAACCGAGGTGCCCGCCGGTGTCGCGAGCGGGGTCGAAGCGGTCGGGGTGGGGAAACCGCGCCGGGTCGCGGCCCGCGGCGGCGAGCAGCACGGCCACGTTCGCCCGCGCCGGGATCGTGACCCCGTCGACCTCAACGTCCTCGAGGCACGTGCGGTTGCGAAGCTGGACGGGTGGGTCGTAGCGCAGGGTCTCCTCGACCACGCCTTCGGCGAGCGTCGGGTCGGCCTGGAGGCGCGCCAGCTCGTCGGGGTGGCGTAGGAGCGCGAGCATCGCGTTCGCAATCAGATTCACGGTGGTCTCGTGCCCGGCCACCAGCAGGAGGATGAGGGTGGTCATGAGCTCGTGCTCGCTGAGCGTCTCGCCCTCCTCCTCCACACCGGCGAGCGCCGAGAGGTAGTCCTCCCCCGGGTCGGCGCGCCGGGCGGCGACCAGCTCGGTCATGTAGCGGTGCATCTCGATCACCCCGTGCGTCACCTCGTCGCGCTCCTCTGCCGCCATGGTCAGGCCCGGGTCGAGCGAGTGCGCGAGGGCGGCCGACCAGCGCTGGAAGCGCGGCTCGTCCTCACGCGGTATGCCCAGCAGCTCGCAGATCACCGTGATGGGCAGTGGGTAGGCGAGGTCGGCGACCAGCTCGAGGCTGCCGCGATCGGCCGCCGCGTCGACGAGCTCCTCCACGACGGCGACGATCCGGCCGCGCAACCGCTCGATCACCCGGGGTCGGAACTCCTTCGCCACCAGCCGGCGGATGCGCGTGTGATCCGGCGGGTCGAGGAAGATGAACGGCGGGTCCCCGACGCCCTCCGCCTGGGCGGCGTCGCTGCGGATGGAGCCCCCGTGCACGCTGCGACGCATGTCGCTCGATATCCGGCGGTCACGGAGCAGCGCGTGGACGTCGGCGTAGCGGGAGACGACGAACAGGCCGGGTGCCCCCTCGATCACCGGCATCTCGCGCATACGCGCGTAGACCGGGTAGGGGTCGGCCCGTACCGAGTGGTCCATCAGCTCAGCGAAGAGGGGACTCTCGGGCGGCGGCGCAGTCATCGAGGTGTCAGGGGGAGCGGCGAGCCGGTCATCAGAAGACGACGGTCTTGTTGCCGTAGCGCAGCACCCGATCCTCGCAGTGCCATCTCACCGCACGGGCGAGGACGGCGCGCTCGATGTCGCGTCCCAGGCGCCGCAGCGCCGCGAGGTCGTCGCGGTGGGACACGCGGATCACGTCCTGCTCGATGATCGGGCCGGCGTCGAGCTCCTCGGTCGCGTAGTGGGCGGTGGCCCCGATCAGCTTGACCCCGCGCTCGCGGGCTCGCTCGTAGGGCGCGGCGCCGGCGAACGCCGGCAGGAACGAGTGGTGGATGTTGATCGCGGGCGCACCGAGGCGCTCGAGGAACGCGCCCGAGAGGATCTGCATGTAGCGGGCGAGGACCACGACATCGAAGCGTCCGGCCAGGAGCTCGAGCTGGCGCTCCTCGGCCTTGGCCTTGTCTTCGGCGGCGATCGGCACGATGTCGAGCAGCCGCGGGCCGTGCACGCCCTCCACGCGGTCGAGCTCGATGTCCGAGGTGGCCGAGGGGCCGGAGACGAGCGTGATCGGCGCCCGGGCCTCGCACACCGCGCCGGCCACGTGGGCGATGGCCTCGGGCACCAGTCCCACCACCTGCTCGGCCTCCACCACGCACATGCCGCGCTCGGCGAGGGCCTCGTTGAGCCCGGTCTCCTCGGTGGTGATGGACTTCACCTTCACCACCTCCTCGGCGCCGTGGGCGGCGACGAGGTCACCGACCACCCGGTTGGCCTCGTCGGCGTCGCGCGCCCAGTGGACGTGACCGCCCGCGCGCTGGACGGAGGCCTCGAGCTGGACCAGGTAGTGGTCGAGATGGCGCAGCACGCGCTCCTTGATCGCCCGTCCGGCCTCGCGCAGGGCCTCCCAATCGGGCAGCTCGTCCACCACCCTCGCGCGCTTCTCGCGGATGGTCTTGGTCGCGTGGCCGATGTTGTGGCGAAGCTGCTCGTCGGCCAGGGCGCGCCGGGCGGCTTGAGGGAACGGCTCTCGCGGCCCCGGAGTGCGGGACGCGGCCAGGGGCAGCGCGGTCGGTGGACTCAAGACCGCACCTCGTCGGTGGAGGCCAGGATCTCGGCC
>JBPCQB010000188.1:0-20905 GCA_050998555.1 Thermoleophilaceae bacterium | reverse complement strand
CGCCCGCGGTGAGCTCCAGACCATCGGCGCCACCACGCTCGACGAGTACCGCAAGTACCTCGAGCGCGACGCCGCCCTCGAGCGCCGCTTCCAGCAGATCCGCGTGGACCAGCCGTCGATCGACGAGTCCGAGCAGATCCTCAAGGGGCTTCGCGAGCGCTACGAGCAGCACCACCGCGTGGAGATCACCGACGAGGCGCTGCACGCCGCCGCCGAGCTGGCCGATCGCTACATCTCCGACCGGTTCCTGCCGGACAAGGCCATCGACCTGATCGACGAGGCGGCCTCACGCACCCGCATCAAGTCGATGACCGCCCCGCCGGAGAACCGCGAGCTCGAGGCCGAGATCGAGACGACCCGGCGCGAGAAGGAGAACGCGATCGAGTCGCAGGAGTTCGAGAAGGCCGCGAACCTGCGCGACAAGGAGCGCCAGCTCACCAACAAGAAGAAGCAGCTCGAGGAGCAGTGGCGCTCGGGCGAGACCGGCGAGCGGCCCTCGATCGGCGAGGAGGAGATCGCCGACATCGTGTCCATGTGGACCGGGATCCCGGTGTTCAAGCTCACCGAGGCCGAGACGCAGAAGCTCATGCGCATGGAGGACGAGCTCCACAAGCGGGTCATAGGCCAGCAGCCGGCCATCGAGGCCATCTCGAAGGCCATCCGCCGCTCGCGCGCCGGGCTCAAGGACCCGAAGCGGCCCACCGGGTCGTTCGTGTTCCTCGGCCCCTCGGGCGTCGGCAAGACCGAGCTGGCCCGTACCCTCGCCGAGTTCCTCTTCGGCGACGAGGACACCATGATCCGGATCGACATGTCCGAGTACATGGAGAAGCACGCGGTGTCGCGGCTCGTGGGCTCGCCCCCTGGCTACATCGGCTACGACGAGGGCGGCCAGCTCACCGAGGCGGTGCGCCGGAAGCCCTATTCCGTGCTCCTGCTCGACGAGATCGAGAAGGCCCATCCGGACGTCTTCAACATCCTCCTCCAGATCCTCGAGGATGGCCGCCTCACCGACGCTCAGGGCCGCACGGTCGACTTCCGCAACGCGATCGTGATCATGACCTCGAACATCGGCGCGTCGGAGATCGCTCGCAACACGCCGCTCGGCTTCTCGGTGACCAACGACGAGACCGGCGTCACCTACGAGGACATGAAGGGCCGGATCATGGGCGAGCTGAAGAAGGTGTTCCGCCCCGAGTTCCTCAACCGGATCGACGAGGTGATCGTCTTCCACAAGCTCCAGAAGGAGGAGATCAAGGAGATCGTCGAGCTCCTCCTCCGGCGTGTGCGCGAGACGATGGCCGAGCGCGAGCTCTCGCTCAACCTCTCCGAGGACGCCAAGGACCTGCTCGTGAACAAGGGGTGGGACCCGGCGATGGGCGCTCGGCCGCTGCGCCGCGCGATCCAGCGCTACATCGAGGACCCGCTGGCCGACGAGGTGCTGAAGTCATCCTTCGAGCCCGGCTCGACCGTCGAGGTCGAGGCCGACGGGCCGATGGACGGCGACTCGGAGCCCGAGGTCAAGGTCACGATCCGCGCCCCGGTGCGCGAGCGCGAGGCCGTGGGCGTGGGGGCGAGCGGCGGATCGTCCTCCGACGACGAAGTCGACGGCTCCTCGCTCCCGGATGAGCCCGACGTGCTCCCCGACGTGCCGGACGCCCCGCCCGGTCCCGAGGAGGACTCGGGCCACGACGAGCCGAAGCCCTAGCTTCGGTCTCTTCGTTCGAGGGCACCACATGGCCGACGTAGAGATCAAGGCGCGCGAGAACGGCCCCTACCGCGTTCAGGGGCCGATCCGTCTCCTCGACGCCGACGGCACGCAGTACGACTTGGGCGAGCGGGGCGAGGTCATCGCCCTCTGCCGCTGCGGGGCGTCCACCACCAAGCCGTTCTGCGACGGGACGCACTCAAAGCTCGGGTTCGACGCGGCCGAGCGGGCGGTGGCGGCCGAGGGGACGTAGCTCTCCGTCTGATGGGACGCCCCGGGCGCCGTGGCGCGCGGGTCCTGTCGCCGTCCGTGCCCTCGCGACTCGGGCTGGGTGGTCTACCGCGACAGGGGTTGGGCTCGACTCCCCTATCTCTCGGCTACCGCCTTTGATGGGCTCGCTCGCGCGGGCGTTCGCTCTCGCGCGAGAGCACTTCCGGCGCCTCCCGCGCGAGGTGCGCCGGGGCTGACGCGGGAGGGGCGCCTCGGCCTGCGGTTCCCACCGAAAGAGCGGTGCATTACGGACGATCCGTAGCAGTGATACGGGTGGTCCGTGTCTTCGCGGTCTGCCGATCTGCTGTTCCGCTACGGGACCTGGCCTGAAGTCAAGTGCCCACACCTAGAACTCGTCGAGCTTCCACTCACCGTCGACATCCTGGAGCTTGAGCCCGCTGGACCCGTCGTCGCCCTCGACGCTGACGTTGGCTCTGTGGCGGTGACCTACCGAAGCGGCTCGATGGGTCGTGCGCTCGGGGTACGGGCAACACGCGCAACCTACCTCGCTGACGTAAGACCCATGGCTTCATCGCTCGAGCACTCGCGTGCTGGCCGCCTTCCAGGTAGCGACGGCACGGACCCCGGGGCTCAGCTTCATGGCGCGCGCCGATGCCTCGGTGATCTCCGCGACGAACGGTTGCGGAGCGGCCAGGCCGAGGCGGACCCGGTTTCCGATCGCGGTCACCGACACGATCTCCACGTCGAGGCGGTTCTGGGCCGAGCCGGCGCTCGGTGTCCCGGCCGGCTCCATGGCGATCTCCCAGGGGTGGACGCTCACCGCGACGAGCCCCTCCCCCGACCCGGTGCTGGCCACGTGACCTCCGCCGTCGAGGGTCACGTGGGTGAGTCCGTCCGCACCGGGACGGGCGGTGCCGGTCAGCACCACCGCACCGGTGAAGTCGGCCACGAACGCCGAGGCCGGGGACGCGGCCAGCTCCGCGGCCGTTCCCTGCTGCACCAGCCGACCGCCGTCTATCACGCCGACCCGATCTCCGAGCAGCGCCGCCTCGACGAAGTCGTGGGTCACGAGCAGCGCCGGGACGCCGGCTTCGCGCAGGACGGCGGCGAGCTCGCGACCGGCCGACGCTCGCGTGCGCGCGTCGAGCGCCGAGAGCGGCTCGTCGAGGAGGAGCGCGTCGGGCCGCCGCGCCAGCGCACGGGCGAGGGCCACGCGCTGGCGCTCGCCACCGGACAGCGTGCGGGGGCGCGCGTCCGCGAGATGCGCGACCTCGAAGCGCTCGAGCAACTCGAGCGCGCGCCGACGTCGGTCGCGCCCCCTCAGCTCGCGCAGCGGGTAGGCGACGTTCTGCCACGCGCGAAGGTGGGGGAACAGCGCGTACTCCTGGAAGACGTAGCCACACCGCCGCCGCTCGGGCGCGAGGTCGACGCGCCGGGCGGTATCCAGCCATACCGCCTCCCCGCAGCTCACCCGACCGGATTCTGGGGTCACCAGGCCGGCCACCACGCGGAGGACCGAGCTCTTCCCCGCCCCGGAGGGGCCGGCAAGAGCCAGGCAGCACCCGGCCGGGACCTCGAGCGCTACGTCAAGCGCGAAGGCTCCCAGTCGGGTGGAGGCCTCAACGCGCAGCACCGCCGAGCCATTCCGATCCGCCGAGCAGCTTGACCGACAGCAGCAGCGCCGCGGAGACCGCGACCAGCACCGCCGACAGCGCCAGCGCTCCGGTGAAGTCGGTCGAGAAGTCCTGGTAGATGGCCAGGGGAACCGTCTGGGTGACGCCGCGGAAGGAGCCGGCGAACATCAGCGTCGCGCCGAACTCCCCGAGCGCCCGGCCCCAGGCGAGGGCCAAGCCGGAGATCAGGCCCGGGCCGGCGGTGGGGATCGCAACGGCCAGGAAGGTGCGCGGCTCGCTCGCGCCGAGCGTGCGCGAGGCGTCGAGCCAGGTGCGGTCCAGCGCTTCGAAGGCCGACTGGGCCTGGCGCAGGAAGAACGGCGCGGACACGAACGTCAAGGCCACGATCACCCCGGCCGTGGTGAGCACGAGCTCGATGCCGGCGTCATCGATGAGACTCCCGAGCAGGCCGTTCGGGCCGAGGGCCGCGAGGAGGCCGATGCCCGCCACGGCGGGGGGAAGCACGAGCGGGATCTCGATCAGCGTCACCACCGTGGCCCGACCCCGGAAGCGCCGGGTCGCCAGCAGGTAGGCGGCGGGCGTACCGACGAGAACGATGATCCCGATGGCGATCGCGCTGCACACCACGCTGAGCCGGAGCGCTTCGAGCGCTCCGTCCTCGCGGAGGCTCGCGAGCAGCTCCAACGGGCCGGTGTCGACGAAGATCGCGACGATCGGCAGCGTCAGGAAGCAGAGCACCGTCGCAAGCGACGCCACCAGGAGGGCTCCGAACCAGCTCCGTCGTCTCACCCCGAGGGGGGTGGCTCGAACCCGGCCGCCTCGAGCTGCCGCTGACCCGGACCGGACACGAGGCCATCGATGAACGCCTCGGCCTGCGTGGGCTGCTTCGCGCCCTTGACCAAGGCCACGCCGTAGGCCACCGAGGGCTGCGCTTCGTCGGGCAGCTCGATCGTCTCGAGCTTTCCGTCCGTGCCGCGCACGTCGCTGACGTAGACGAACCCTGCGTCGACCGCGCCCTGCGTGAGCTTGCCGACGATGCCCGCCACGTCGGGCTCCTCGGAGCGCACGTTGGCCATGATCGCCCTGCTCCGGCTCGCCGGGAGCTTGCCGAGGACGGTGCGGGTGTAGGAGCCCACCGGCACCGAGGGAGCGCCAATGGCCACCGTGACGCCTTGCCGCTCGAGATCCGTAAGCGACGTCACCTTGCCGCCCTCGGCCGGGACGGCGAGGACGAGGCGGTTGCCGGCGAAGACCGTCGGCTTCTCGACGAGGCCCTTGGCGAAGAGCTGGTCGGGCAGCTTGGTGTTGGCGGCGGCGAACACGTCGGGCTTGACTCCCTGTCGGATCTGGGCGGCAAGCTCGTCGGAGCCGGCGAACGAGAACCTCGCATCGGCGGCCTGGAACTCCTTGCCGTAGGCGGTGAACGCCTTCTTCAGCGAGGCCGCAGCCGACACCGTGAGCGTTGGCTTTGATGCGTCCGGGGCACGGGGCGGCCCCCCGTCACCTCCACAGCCGGCGAGCACGAGCCCGGCGACCAGTAGCAGCGCGGCGAGCGGCAGCACCCGCCGTCGTGCCCTCATCCATCGCCCCTTTCGATCATCACCGACGTCGCCTTGACCGCGGCCGTCGCCCGCATTCCCTCGGTGAGGCCGAGCTCGGCGACGGCGTCGCGCGTGATCGCCGCCGTCACCAGATGCGGCCCGGCCTCGATCTCCACCAGGGCCATCACGCCCTCCACCTCGACCGAGCGCACCACGCCTGCGAACCGGTTGCGCGCCGAGAGCCCGTCCCCGGCCGTGTGCCGAGGTGCCCGTGAGGTCAGGCGCTCGATCTCCTCACGCGGGACGAGGCGCTGGTTGCGCTCGTCGCGCGTCGTCCTGAGCTTCCCGGCGCGGTCCCAGCGGCGCAGCGTGTCGACGCTCACGCCGATCGCGCGGGCGGCCTCTCCCAAAGTCGCGTCCATAGTCTGCCTTAGTATTGCGCATGCAGATGCGCTGTGTCACGCTATCTGCTTGGGCAGTAAGCGGCCAGCGGCGCAACCTGACGTGGGCACGACGCTGGACGAGGTCACGCAGAGCCAGGTTCGGGCGAAGTGTCCTGTCGGGGTGCCCTTCTAGGGCACCGGAGCAGGACGGTCCCTCAGGCCTCGCGACACCGCTCGGAACGCGACGAAACCCCGCACGCGCGCATTGTCCGCGATCAACACCCGACGGGTGCTAGCCACCCGACGACGACGCGACGACCCCGACCGCCGCGAGCAGCAGGAGCACGACTGCCACCGGCGCCACCGCCGCCTTTGCGATCTCGCCCTCCCGTCCGACCAGGCCCGTGGCCGTGGCCGCCAGGACGAGACGCTGGGGCGAGAGGAAGCTCGCGTGGCTTCCCGCCACGTTCTGGATCCCGGCGATCAACGCGACGGAGGATCCGGTGCCGGCTGCGGCCTCGACCTGGAGGGGCATAAACAGCGCGTTCGACCCGACGTTCGACCCGGTGAGGCCGCCTCCGAGCGCGCCGAACATCGGAGCCGCGGCCGCGTACGCCCCTCCGAGCGCGTTCGCGGCCCCTCCGGCGAGCAGCGCGGCGGCCCCCGAGCCCGCGATCACCTGCCCGGCGAGCACGAAGCCGACCGTGGCGAACGCCACCGGCATCCACTGGCGCGCGGTGGCGGTGGCGGTGGCGGCCTCGGCCCCGCCGGCGGGCGAAGGGCGCGCAGGCGCCGCCGGCGCCGGACGAGGAAGACGCCCGCCGCGACCGCGGCGGCGAGCGCCCCCGAGAGCTCGGGGACGACGCCGCACCGGCGAGAATCCCCAGTCCGACCGCCTCGGCGCCGTGGCGGCGAAGCGCGGCGGCGCCGCCCGCGAGGACGAGCGAGGCGAGCCCGTAGAGGGCGAAGAGCGGAAGGCTGAGAAGTGCGCTCACGTCGGAGAGCTCGCCGAATTCGAGTCCCGACAGATCGGCGCCCACGGTCGTCCCCACCCCGAGCGCGCCCCACGGCACCGCGCACTGCGACCAGCACGCGAGCACCGCCGCGCGCAGCGGGTCGAAGCCGGCGGCGAGGAGGATCGGCGCGCCGATGACGACCGCGAGGCCGAAGCCGGTGACGGACTCGAAGAACGGACCGACTCCGAGGACCACGAGCAGGGCCAGGGCCTCGCGGTCGGGCTCGACACGGCCGAGGAACCGGGTGACCTCGCTCACCGCGCGGCCGCCACGACGTCGCTCACCGCGCCGCTGCTTCCCCGTACGGCCCCCGACGGGTCAGGCAGTCGGCACCGCAGCGCGCGGCCAGCGCGAGCGCCTCGTCGAGTCGCTGCCCGTCGCCGAGCGCGTGGGCCAGCCCGGCGGCGAAGCAGTCGCCCGCGCCGTAGGCGTCGGCGATCGGGCCCGAGAGCGACGCCGGCCGAAAGTCGCCGGTCGAGCCGTCCTGGCGCTCGAAGCGCCCGCCGTCGGCGCCGAGGGTCGCCACCGTCACCCCCGGGGCAGGGTAGGGGCGCCGGGGCAGGCGCTCGCCGGGGTCGTGGCCGCTGCCGACCAGGGCGTCGAGGCGTATCCCGGCCTCGAGCAGCACGTCCCCGGCCCGAGGTGTGGCCACCAGCGTCCGCGCTCGGCGGGCGTGCGCGAGCGCGCCGGCGTCGCCGCCGGTGAAGAAGGCCGTGGCGCAGGCGTCGAGCTCGTTCCAGGGAAGCCTGTCGTCCCCGCTCGGCACCACGCGCTCGCCCATCACGGTGATGGTCCGCTCCCCGGCGGCGTCGACGAACGTGAACGCCCGGCGCTGGGGCCCGCGACGGACGGCGGCGAGTACGCGTACCCCGAGGCTCTCCAGGCGCTCGCGGGCACGCGCCCCGAGATCGTCGTCACCCAGCGCGGTGAAGAGGGTGGACCGTCCGCCGAGGCGTGCGAGCTCGACCGCGGCCACCGCCCCGCCGCCCGCGGCCTCCTCCCACCACTCCAGGGCGTGCACGATCTCCCCCGGGGAGGGAAGGCGCTCGACTCGCGCGAACTGCACCCACTCGACGTGCCCGACGACCGCGCTACGCACCGGCGTCAGTCTGGCGGCTGGGGCGACCGGGACCCGCCCCTACCGCGGCGGGTGCGCCTACTGGGCCGGTCGGGACGGTGCAGATCGAAGCACCCCCGGGGGGGCGAGAACGTCCGCCTGCGCGCTTAGGTTCACACCATGGCCCGCACCCTCTTCGCCTGTACCGCCTGCGGTCACGCCAGTCCCAAGTGGCACGGTCGCTGCCCCTCGTGCGGCGAGTGGAACGGGATGGTCGAGGAGCCGGTGCCCGTCTCGTCGAACGCGGGGTCGGCGGGGTCTTTGGGAGCGGGCCGGGGCGCGAGTCGCCGGCGCGTCGCCGCCGTCCGCGCGGTCCCGCTGGCCGAGGTCGAGGCGCCGCGTCACGCCCGCCTCGAGACCGGCATCGGAGAGCTCGACCGCGTGCTCGGAGGCGGGCTCGTGCCCGGTTCGGTGGTGCTCATCGGCGGCTCGCCGGGGATCGGGAAGTCGACGGTCACGGGCGACGCGCTCGGGCGCATGGCCGCGGCCGGGAGGCGAGTCCTCTACGTCTCCGGAGAGGAGTCGGCCGCGCAGGTCAGGCTCCGGGCCGAGCGCCTCGGCCCCGACGCCCTGCGCGTGCCGGTGATCGCCGAGACGGACCTCGACACGGTCGAGGCCACCATCGCCGCCGAGCGCCCCGAGGTATGCGTCATCGACTCCGTGCAGACCCTGAGCGCCGCCGAGCTGTCGGGTCCGCCCGGATCGGTCGGGCAGGTCCGAGCTGTGGCCGATCGCCTGACGCAGGTGGCCAAGGGCCGCGGCGTGGTCGTCGTGCTCGTCGGGCACGTGACCAAGGAGGGCGCGCTCGCGGGGCCCCGGGTGCTCGAGCACCTCGTCGACTGCGTGCTCCAGTTCGAGGGGGAGCGCGAGCGCACCTACCGCACGCTGCGGGCGTTGAAGAACCGCTTCGGGTCGACCGACGAGGTCGGCGTCTTCGAGATGGGCGAGCGCGGCCTCGAGGAGGTGGAGGACGCCTCCTCGCGTTTCGTGGCCGAGGCCGCGAGGGCGCCCGGGTCGGTGGTCCTGTGCGCGATGGAGGGCTCGCGGCCCCTCCTGGTGGAGGTCCAGGCGCTCGTGGCGCCCACCGAGCTCGTGCCTCCGCGGCGGGTGGCCAACGGGATCGACCGCAACCGGCTGGCCCTCGTGCTCGCGGTACTCGCACGCCACGCCGGCCTCGGCCTCGGCGGAAGCGACGTCTTCGTGTCGGTGGCCGGAGGACTGCGGGTGGACGAGCCGGGGGCGGACCTCGCCGTGGCGCTGGCGCTCGCCTCGGCGGCGCGGGGAACGTCCCTCGGGACGCCGGAGCGCCCGCTCGCCGCCTTCGGGGAGATCGGGCTGAGCGGCGAGCTCCGCCACGTCGCCCACCCCGACCGGCGCCTGGCCGAGGCCCGCCGGTTCGGCCTCGATCGCGTGGTGGCCCCCGAGAGCGATCGGACGCTCCGGGCGGCGCTCGCACGGGCGCTCGGAGGGGAGGTGGTAGAGGCGGCGGCCTGAAGGGGGCCGGTGGCGTCGCTCAGCGGCTCGTCACCGCAACTCACCCGCTGTAAGTGGGGACAACCGGAACGACGGATCGGATCGCCTGCCGTATCATCTCCTTGTATGCAGGTCCCTTCGGACGAGGTGGCTGAGCTCGAGAGTCGCCAGGAGCCCCGGCTCGTCCGGGCTCTCGAGATGGTCGCACCGGGCACCGCCTTCCGGGAGGGCCTCGACCACATCCTGAACGCCCGCACCGGCGCGCTGATCTCGATCGGCGACACCGAGGAGCTCTCCTTCCTCTACTCCGGGGGGATCAGGCTCGACATCGACTACACGCCGGCGCTGCTCTACCAGGTCGCCAAGATGGACGGGGCGATCGTGCTCTCGCCCAACGCGACCAAGATCGCATGGGCGAACGTCCAGCTCATGCCGGACCCTACGATCTCCTCGATGGAGACCGGTACGCGCCACCGCACGGCCGAGCGCGTCTCCAAGCAGACCGATGCGCTCGTGGTGGCCATCTCGCAGCGCCGCGCGGTCGTCTCCCTCTATCTCGAGGGGGTCAAGTACGTTCTCGAGGACATCCCGCAGGTGCTCGCCAAGGCCAACCAGGCGCTCGCGACCCTCGACAAGTACCGCTCCCGCCTCGAGCAGGTGTCCACGCGGCTCACCGCGCTCGAGTTCGAGGGCGGCGTGACCCTGCACGACGTGCTCACCGTGCTCCAGCGTGCCGAGCTCGTCACCCGCATGGCCGTCGAGATCGAGCGCCACATCGTCGAGCTCGGGACCGAGGGCCGGCTGATCGAGATGCAGCTCGAGGAGACGATGGTCGGAGTGGCCGGCGACAAGGCAGCCCTCCTGCACGACTACCTCGCCGAGCACTCCGAGGAGTCCTTCGCGGTCGTGCTGGACGCCCTCGCCCGCCTTCCCCACCAGGACGTCCTCGACTTCGGACGCCTCGCCGAGCTCCTCGGCTACGACCGCAAGCTCAACACCCTGGACCACCCGGTGGCTCCGCGCGGCTACCGGATCCTCGGGCGGGTGCCGCGCCTGCCCAAGCTCATCATCCAGCGCATCGTGCGCTCCTTCTCCGGCCTCGAGGAGATCCTCGCGGCCACCGACGCCGAGCTCGAGGCCGTCGAGGGAGTGGGCGACCTGCGGGCGAAGGACATCCGCGAGGGCCTTCGCCGTCTACAGGAGATCAACCTCGTGGACCGCTACCTGCAAACGTGAGCGCCAGCGCGCTCGAGACCAAGGAGGCAGTTATTCAGCAGGTGACCGAAGGCTGGGAGCAGGATGTCGAGGATCTCGAGATAACCCGTGAGGTCGTGGACATCGAGTACGAGATCGGCGACCACGTCGTCTATCCGCACCACGGGGCGGGCAAGGTCCTCAAGAAGGAGATGAAGACGGTGATCGGCGAGAGCCGCGAGTACCTCACCATCAAGATCCTCCACAACGAGATGACCGTGATGGTCCCGACCGAGAACGCCGGTCGCGCGGGCCTGCGACGGGTGATCGACGAGGAGGCCGTCGCGCGCGTGACCGCCGTGCTGTGCGACGAGACCAGCACGATGCCGAAGAACTGGAACCGGCGCTTCAAGCACAACCGGGACAAGATCAAGACCGGCGACGTGTACGAGCTGGCCGAGGTGGTGCGCAACCTCGCCATCCGCGAGTCGGACAAGGGCCTCTCCACCGGTGAGAAGCAGATGTACACCCGGGCCAAGAAGATCCTCGCCTCCGAGCTCATGTATGCACTCGAGCTGGAGGCCGATCCGGCCGAGGAGCACATCGACCGGCTCATCGACGACGCGCACCAGAACCGCAACGGCGACGGCCACGCCGCCGCGGCAGTCTAGGGGCGTCGCGCGCCCACGCGCGGCGTCTTCGCCCGGTATCCGGCGGGCGGGCGCAGGACGGTGGCGGTCGTGGGGCTCGTGCCCGCCGCAGGGAGCGGCGAGCGCCTCGGGGCGGGCGGCCCCAAGGCGTTCGCCACCTGCGCGGGCCGGCCGCTGCTCGAGTGGAGCCTCGACGTGCTCGAGGCGGTGTGCGACCGCGTCGTGGTGGCCGTTCCCGCCGGCTACGAGCACGGCGCCGACCGCGTCCGGGGTGCGGCCTCGCGCTCGGCGTCCGTCCGGGAGGCGCTTCGGGCCGCCCCCGAGGCCACCGTGGCCGTGGTGCACGACGCTGCACGGCCACTCGTCTCCCGAGAGCTCGTGCAGCGCTGCCTCGACATGCTCGCCGCCGGCGGCTGCGACGCCGCCGTGGCCGCCGCGCCGATGACCGACACCGTGAAGGAGGTGGCCACCGACGGCAGCGTGATCCGCACCCTCCCCCGGGCGGGACTCTGGAGCGTGCAGACCCCGCAGGTGTTCGACGCCGCCGCGCTCCACCGGGCCCTGGGAGCCGACGACGCCGTCCTGGCCGCGGCCACCGACGACTCCTCGCTCGTCGAGGCCGCCGGCGGAGTGGTCAGGCTCGTCGAGGCCCCACCGGAGAACCTGAAGGTCACGAGCGCCGTCGACATGGCGCTGGCCGAGGCCCGGCTGCTCGACCGTGAGCTCCGCGCCCCCGCTCGCGGCTGAACCCCGGCCGCCCGACGATGCTCACCGATCTCCACGTCCACCTGCGCCGCGACGATCTGGGCGCGACGGCAACGGAGCACTTCACCCCGGCCAACGTCGACCGCTACACGACGGTGGCCGCCGAGCGCGGGATCGAGGCGCTCGGGGTCTCCGAGCACGTGTACCGCTTCGCCCAGGCCCTCGACGTCTGGGACCACCCGTTCTGGCGCGAGAACGCCGTCGACGACCTCGACGAGTACTGCGAGTTCGTGCGTGATCGCACACCATTGGCTCTCGGCATCGAGGCCGACTTCGTGCCCGGCCGAGAGGACGTCACCGCGAACCTGCTCGAGGGCCGGGACTTCGACTACGTGCTCGGGTCGGTCCACTTCCTCGGCGCCGAGGCGGTGGACATGGCCGGCGACTGGGACGTCTGGCGCGCCGGCGCCAACCCCGAGCGGGTGTGGCGACGCTACTTCGAGACGCTGGCGGAAGCCGCCCGCAGCGGGCTGTTCGACGTGCTCGCCCACCCCGACCTCGTGAAGGTATGGGGAGCGCAGCGACCGCAGCCGAGCGGCGACCTGCGCCGCTTCTACGATGTCGCGATGGAGGCGATCGCGGACTCTGACGTCGCGATCGAGGTCTCCACCGCCGGCCTGCGCAAGCCGGTCGGCGAGATCTATCCGGCCGTCGGCTTCCTCGAGATGTGCCTCGAGGCCGGCCGTCCGGTCACCCTCTCCTCCGACGCCCACGCCCCGGACCAGATCGCCCACCGCTACGAGGAGGCGGTGGAGATGCTGATGGAGGCCGGGGTGGAGGAGGTCGCGGTCTTCGAGGGGCGCCGCCGGCGGATGGAGCCACTCGGGTGAGCGCCCGGGCCGGGATCGGGTACGACTCCCACCGGCTCGTGGAGGGACGCCGACTGGTGCTCGGGGGAGTGGAGATCGCCGAGGCGCAGCGCGGGCTCATCGGCCACTCCGACGCCGACGTGCTCGCCCACGCCGTGATCGACGCGCTGCTCGGCGCCGCGGGGCTCGGCGACATCGGCCAGCACTTCCCGGACACCGACGAGCGCTATCGCGACGCCGACTCGATGCTGCTTCTGAGCGAGGTGTGCACGTTCCTCGACGACCACGGATGGCGGATCTGCCACCTCGACGCGACGGTGATCGCCGAGGCGCCGAAGCTTTCGCCGCACCGCGACGCGATCCGTCTCTCGCTGGCCGAGACCGCCGGGCTCGCGCCGCTGTGCGTGAACGTGAAGTTCTCCACCAACGAGGGGATGGGCTTCATCGGACGGGGCGAGGGCATGGCCGCCCAGGCCGTCGCGAGCCTCGAGCGCGCGGACTGACCAGATGCTCGATCCCACCATCTAGCAGGCGGCGTGCGGAAGATCCGCCTCCACGACACGTTGAGCGGCGAGCTCCGCGCGCTCGAGCCCCGGGAGCCGGGTCGGGTCGGGATATACACCTGCGGCCCGACGGTCTACGACCGGGTGCACGTCGGCAACGCGCGGCCGTTCGTCGTCTTCTCCCTGCTCAAGCGCTTCCTCGAGCACGAAGGACACGAGGTGCTGTTCGTGGAGAACGTCACCGACGTCAACGACAAGATCTACGCCGCCGCGCTGGCGGCTGGAGTCCCGAGCGCGGACCTCGCACGCGACATGACCGCCGCCTTCGTCGCGGACACCGACCGCCTCGCCCTCGGCCGCCCCGACGTCGAGCCGCTGGCTACCGAGACCGTGCCGGAGATAGTCGACCTGATCGCCGCGCTGGTGCAGCGCGGCCATGCCTACGAGGCCGGCGGCGACGTGTACTTCCGGGTGCGCTCGCATCCGGGCTACGGAAGGCTCTCGAACCGCCCACTCGAGGAGATGGTGCAGGCAGAGGACGACGACCCCGCGCGTCCCGGGCTCAAGGAGAGCCCGCAGGACTTCGCACTGTGGAAGGCGCACAAGGAGGGTGAGGACACCGCCTGGCCGTCACCGTGGGGGGAGGGCCGCCCGGGATGGCACATCGAGTGCTCGGCGATGGCCGAGCACATCCTCGGCCTCGACTTCGAGATACACGGCGGAGGGTCCGACCTCGTGTTCCCCCACCACGAGAACGAGATCGCCCAGACCGAGGCCGGCCGGGGTGCGCCGCTCGCCCGACTGTGGATGCACAACGGGATGATCCGCTTCGAGGACGAGAAGATGTCGAAGTCCGTGGGCAACATCCGCTCGCTGGCGGGCGCGCTCGACGAGGCGGGGCGCGATGCGCTGGTGATGTACATGGTCGGCGGCCACTACCGCCAGCCGATCGTGTTCTCGCCCGGCGCCCTCGAGGAGGCGCGACGGGCGGTGGGGAGGATCGAGGAGCTGGCTCGGCGCCTCGACCCGGAGGGGCCCGAGCCTCAGGGACTCGACGCCTACGTCGATCGCTTCTTCGACGCGCTGGCCGACGACTTCAACACCCCGGCCGCCCGCGCCGTGCTCTTCGACTGGGTCGGGGAGGCCAACCGCCGCGCCGACGCCGGCGAGCGGCTGGGGGTGGGCCGGCTGCGCGACATCCTGTTCACCATCGGGCTCGAGGGACTGCTCGAATCGACCGGAGCGCAGACCGGAGCTCCGCCCGAGGTCGAGCGCCTGCTCTCGGCTCGCGAGGAGGCACGGGCCGCACGCGACTTCGGGGCGGCGGACGACCGGCGCGACGAGCTGAGGGCGCTCGGCTGGGAGGTCCGCGACACGCCGCAGGGCCCGCAGATCGTGCCCGTACGGTGACCGGGCTCCCTTCCCGTCCGCCGGTTGCCGGGCGGCCCGGCACCGGGACGCCCGTCTGATCGTCTCCGGCCGCAACCCGGTGTACGAGGTCCTCCCCGGGCGCCGACGGGTGCTCGAGGTCTGGGCCACCGACCGCGCGGCCCGCGAGCCCTGGCTGCCGGCGGGCACACGGCGTGCGGGCGCCGAGGAGATAGACGCGAGGTGCGGCTCGTCCGAGCATCAGGGCGTCTGTGCCGAGGTCGAGGCCTACCCCTACGCCCAGGCCGAGCGTCTCCTCGAGCCTGAGGACGCGCTGGTGGTGTGCCTCGACGAGATCCAGGACCCCGGCAACCTGGGGGCGATCTGCCGCACGGCCGAGTGCGCCGGGGCCGCGGGGGTGGTGATCCCCGAGCGGCGGGCGGCCGAGGTCACCCCCGCGGTCTGCCGGGCCTCCGCCGGTGCGGTCGAGCACCTCGAGGTGGCGCGGACCCGCAACCTGGCCGACTTCCTGGAGCATGCGAAGAGGGAGGGGGCGTGGTGCTACGGGGCCGCCTCCGGCGCCGCCGTGCCGTGGACGCGGCCGGACTTCGGCGGGCGTGTGGTGATCGTCCTCGGCGCCGAGGGCCGGGGACTGCGCCCGCGGGTGGCCGCCGCCTGCGACGAGCTCCTGTCGCTGCCCCTCCGCGGGCGGGTCGAGTCCCTGAACGTCTCGGCCACCGCGGCCGCGCTTCTTTACGAGATCTTGCGAGCCCGCGGACTCGGCGGTTGACAGAACCACGACCAAGGCCCATACTGCTGCGCGTAGCTCAGGTTGGACTAGAGGGTTAGTCCAGCCTCGTCCAGTGTTAACTGGCGTCATAGGGGAGGTAGTTGCGCCGCGTCTTCAGGGCCCGAACGGGTCCGGAGGGAGTGTCTGTGGCCGTCTCCGCCGTCTCACCCCGCTCGGTCGAGGTCGCCCTCGACGATCGGTACCTCGTCGCCCTCGCCAAGAGCGGGAAGACCGACGCCTACGACCGCATCATCCGCCGCTACCACGGCTTCGTGCGCCTCAAGGCCTCGTCCTACTTCCTGATCGGCGGCGACTCCGACGACCTCATCCAGGAAGGGCTCGTCGGGCTGTACAAGGCCGTCCGCGACTACCGCACCGACCGCGAGTCGAGCTTCCGCAACTTCGCGGAGCTATGCATCACCAGGCAGATCATCACCGCGGTGAAGACCGCCACGCGCAACAAGCACACTCCCCTGAACCGGTACGTGTCGTTCTCCTCCACGCCGGCCACCTCCACCGGTGAGGAGCCGAGTCTCGACGAGACGCTTCCCGGGCCGACGTCGCGCGATCCGGTCAACCAGGCGATATCCACCGAGGAGCTGCGCAGCCTGATCGGCTGCCTGTCCACCGCGCTGTCCGACCTCGAGAGCTCCGTGCTCTCGTTGTACCTCGACGGACACCCGTACGAGGACGTCGCCGAGCGCCTCGGCTGCGACACCAAGACGGTGGACAACGCCCTCCAGAGGGTGAAGCGCAAGGTGGGGGCGCACCTCGCCACCCGTGCCGTGCCCGCGTAGGTGAACTGAACAGTCACACCGCGGCCGTATTGACGGTGCGATACGGTAGAGGTGACTTCACCGCGAACCGGAAGGATTCCGTATGGCAGAGACCGTGAGCCGGATGTTGAGTGAGCTGCGCTCGAGGCGTGACGAGCTGCGTCCCATGGTCGAGGAGCTGACCCAGATCGAGTCGGCGATCACGGCCCTCGAGCAGCTCGAGCCCTCGAGCGGCGGTCCCGGACGCCGTCGCCGCCCCGGGCGCCCTCGAGGCCCGGCGCGGGGCGCGACCCCGGGGCGGCGCCGCGGGCGGCCCCCGAAGGGCCAGCCCACGCGCTCGGACCAGTTCCTCGCCCTCGTCGAGCAGCGACCCGGGATCTCGATCTCCGAGGCCGCCGCGGAGCTGGGAATCGAGCCGAACTACCTGTACCGCGTCTCGGCCACCCTTCAGCGCGAGGGCACGATCCTCAGGGACGGCCGCGGCTTCAGGTCGGGCGTGGCCGCCCCGGAGGGCGGCGAGGCCGCCCGGGTCATCGAGCCGCCCGTCTCGGACGGCGCCCCGGCGCCCGAGGCTGCCGGCACCGACGATGCCATCGACGCCGTCGAGGCGCTCGACGCGGCCGAGGCCGTCGAGCCCCCCTCGGAGAACAGGCTCACCTAGATGTAGCTCCCGAGCCGGCGGCCCGGAGCGCGCCGTCCGGCGCGTGCCGACCGTGGGTCGCGCCGGCCGAAGGGGCGCTCAAGCCCCCCGGGAGCGCTGACGATGGCAACGGGACATGCTCGCCGTCGCCGAGACGCCCGGCAAGTTCATCGGCGAGTCGGAGAGGAACTTCCGCCGGGCGATTAGGAGGTGTTCGTCGTGGCCACTGCGAACGACCTGTCCGCCCTTCCCTTCGGGGCAGGCCGTGATCGCCGCCATGTACGCCGCGCTATACGAGGGCCGCGAGCTCGACGCCGACTCGCTCTCGAGGAGGTGGCCGCTACCGTGCCACCCTCGGTCTCCCGTCGAGAGGACGTCGAGTCTCCCGTCGAGAGGACGTCGAGCATCTGCGCGAGCTTGCGCGCGGGCGCTTCGTGCCGGTGCGCTGAAGCGATCCGGCGGGCCGAGGTCGTGCTCATGAGGTCTCGCTTCGCTCACATCCCCTCCGTTCTCGCCGGCGCCGCCGTGGTGTTGCTGGGGGCCTCGTGCGGTGCGGAGCCGCCGGCGGCGATTCCGCTCGGTGCGCCGCCGGCGGCGGTCTCGCCCTCGGAGGCACCACGGGCCCGGGACCGCAGCCCCGAGCCCTCAGGGGCCCTCCCGACCGCGGAGCCCCGCTCGTCCGACCCGCGGGCCCGACCCCGCTCATCCGAGCCCCACCGCATCGCGCGCTTTCGTGGCCGGCGCCCGATCCGCTACGCCACGGCCCCCGGCCGTCCGATCGCCCGCCGGCTCAACATCCGCACCCGCTTCGGCACCCGCCGCGCGCTGGCGGTGGCCGGCGAGCGGGACGGATGGATCGGCCTGGCCGTGGAGGACCGTCCGAACGGAGCGCTCGCCTGGGTGCCGGCGAGCACTCCGAGGGTCGCCCTCTCGAGCACTCGTCTGTCCGTGCACGTGGACCTCTCGGACCGGCGTCTTCAGCTGCGGCGCGGAACGCGTGTCCTCGAGGCCATGACCGTGGGCGTCGGCCGTGCGGACAACCGCACCCCGGCCGGGCGCTACGCGGTCACCGACAGGCTGTCGGGGCGCGACTACCCCGACGCCTACGGATGCTGCATCCTCGCGCTGTCCGGACACCAGATCCGCGTGCCGGTGGGCTGGGAGGGCGGCGACCGCCTGGCCATCCACGGCACCAACGCCCCGGACTCCCTCGGCCGGGCCAGCTCCTCCGGCTGCGTGCGCGCCCCCGAGCGCGGGATACGGCGGTTGATCCACACCGTGCCGGTGGGCACGCCGGTGTTCATCCGGCGGTAGTCCGCCGCCGAGGCGCACGACCTGCCGAGAGCCGGAGGGGGGAGTCGAACCCCCGACCCACGCTTTACAAGAGCGTCGCTCTACCGCTGAGCTACTCCGGCCCGGAGGGCGAGTCTAGGCTCGGGAAAGGGACGCGCGACGGGCGTTCAGGCGCCCCTCGAGCACGCCGAGCACCGCGCCGAACAACAGGTGGCGCCACAGGGCCTGGAGGAACGCGCGCGAGTTGCCGGCCAGCGTGGTCATCTCCCGCCGCGCGGGGTGGTGGCGGTCGACGAGACGGGTGAGCGGCCACAGGCCCACGTGCTCGACGACCCCGGCGGCAAGGCCGTGGGCCACCGGCGGTCCGGGTACGCGTGCCCGCGCAAGTGCGTACACCGCCCCGAACAGCGCCCCGTTGCCGACGTGCAGCGCGGCGCCGAGCGCCGGCCACGCCTCTCCGCGGGTGACGAGCTTGCCGAGGATCTCGACGTCGTCGTAGCCGCACCGGAAGGCCCGCTTGTCGAGCGGCTGCTGGAGAGCCCAGAGCCCCGCGGCCGCGCTGCCCGCGAGGGCTCCGTTCGCGGCGCGGTGGGCATCCATCTGGCCGCGAGGATAGGGAGGAGGGTCCGACGCCTCGGGCGCGCTCTCGAAGAATGGGGAGCCCCGCGTAACGCCGCCGCGGTAACCGCGTAGTAACAACTCGTGCCCCGCCGCCGCCTCCTGCGCTCCCGCGACCTCTCGGTCTACCACGAGCGCATCCGCCGCCGTGGGGTCCACCCGATCGTCTACTGGGTGGCCCGCGCCGTCCTCGTCCCGCTGATCCGCATCTGGTTCCGGGTCGAGGGCGTCGGTCGCGACCACCTCCCACGCACCGGGCCGGTGCTCGTGGCCTCGAATCACCGGTCGTTCCTCGACCCCTTCGTACTCGGCAGCCTCGTGCGGCGGCCGATGTACTTCGTCGCGAAGCAGGAGCTCTTCCGCAACCCGATCAACGGATGGTTCCTGAACTGCCTCGGGGCCTTCCCGGTGTGCCGCGGCGCCTCGGACGCCGAGGCGCTCGCCACCTCGCGGATCCTGCTCGAGCGCGGGCGAGTGGCCACCGTCTTCCCGGAGGGCACCCGCGTGCGCACCGGAGCGCTCCGTGATCCGCGCCGGGGGGTGGGGCGCCTGGCGCTCGAGACCGGCGCGCAGGTGGTGCCGGCGGCGGTGATCGGATCGGAGCGGGCGCGTCGCGGCTGGCGCATCCGGCCGTGCCGGGTGAGGGTGCGCTTCGGCCGCGCGCTCACCTTCCCGCGGGTCGAGGCCCCTTCGCCCCGGTTGGCCGAGGAGGTGACGGCCCGGATCTGGCCGTGCGTGGCGCTCCAGTGGGAGTGGCTGGGCGGCCTCCCGCCGCTTCGCCGCGCCGCGGTGGTGGGCGCCGGCTCGATGGGCACCGCGCTGGCCGCCGTGCTGGCCCGGGCGGGGCTCGAGGTCGAGCTCGGGTGCCGCACGCGCGAGCAGGCTCAGGAGATCGCCCGCTCGCGCGAGAACGAGCGCTACCTGCCCGGCGTCCTCCTGCCGGACACGGTCGCCGTCTCATCGGTGACGGACATCGAGCTCGGGGGCGTCGACCTCGTGGTGCTGGCGGTGCCGAGCGGGGCGCTGCCCCAGGCCGTGGCCGCCGTCGGAGACCGGGTGGGTCGCCGCAGTGCCGTGCTCGTGGTCTCGAAGGGCCTCGCGGGACCGCTCGGAACGGTTCCCTCGCAATACGTCGCGGAGCGCCTCCGCACCCGAGGGGTGGCCTGTCTGGCCGGACCCGCCCACGCGCGCGAGACGGTGGAGGGCGGCGCCGCGGTCGTGCTGGCCAGTGCCGACGCCGACCTTCGGGACCAGCTTGCCGGCGCTCTGGCCGCGGGCGGGCTCGAGGTCGAGTCCTCCGCCGACGTCGCCGGCACGGAGCTGGCCGGGATCGCGAAGAACGCCGCCGCCATCGCCGCCTCGGCCGCGGTCGGGGCCGGTGCCAACCGCGCCGGGGCCGTGGCCGGACGGGTGTTCTCCGAGGTCTGCGAGCTCGCCCGGCGGGAGGGAGCCGGGACCGAGGCCTTCGTCGGCCTCGCCGGCGCCGGCGACCTCGTGGGCACGGTGATGGCCGCGGGCAGCCGCAACCGCCGCGCCGGAGAGATGCTCTTCGCCGGGGTGCCGTCGGGCGAGGTGAACCGGGCGCTCGACCAGGCGGCCGAGGGACTGGCCTCGGTGCCGCTGCTCGCCGAGCGTGCCCGGCGGGACGGGGTCCCGGCCCCCACGCTCGAGGCGTTCGCCGGCCTGATCGCCGGCGAGACGACGGCGCACGAGTGGATCGACGGGATCGCCGCCCCCCAGCGGGTCGCCGAGCGCCGGGCCGCCTGACGAGCCATGCCCCACACTCCCCAGGCGTGCGCCGGGGCTCCGGGGGCGAGCATTACGCTCCGGGCGTGGAGGCCCGGCCCTCGAAGCCGCTGCTCGACGAGGAGTTCAGCGACCTCTACCGCTCGCACCTGCGGGACGTCTACTCCTACGCCTACTACCGCGTGGGCAACCACCACGACGCCGAGGACATCACCGAGCAGACCTTCCTCCAGGCCTACCGCCACTTCGAGCGGGCGCAGCGCGAGTCCGACGGCCGCCCCCTGCGGCCCTGGCTCATCCGCATCGCCCACAACCTGGCCGCCAACCACTACCGCGACCGCTCACGCCGTCCCCAGACCAACCTCGAGGACGCCACACGGCTGTCGGCCGTGCACACGACCGAGGACGTGGTCGAGGGCCGGGAGGAGCTGGCCGCCATCCTCGACGGCGTGGCCGCACTTCCCGGCGATCGCCGCGACGCCCTGATCATGCGCTTCGCGCTCGACATGGACAATCGCGAGATCGCGCGTGCGCTCGGCCGCTCGGAGGGGGCGACCAAGGTGCTGATCCATCGGGCCATCCGCCAGCTCGAGAGCTCGCTCAAGGCGGGAGACGGCCATGAGTGACCTGGAGCGCCGGCTGCGGTTCGCGCT
>JBPCQB010000039.1:0-13278 GCA_050998555.1 Thermoleophilaceae bacterium | reverse complement strand
ACGAGGCCCTCGAGGCCGCGGAGACCCTCGAGGCCGAGGGCATTCATGCGCGTGTGCTCGACTGCTACTCGGTCAAGCCGATCGACGCCGACGCACTGCGAGAGGCAGCCCGGGCCACTGGAGGACCCATCGTCACGGTCGAGGACCACTGGCCCGAGGGCGGCCTGGGCGACGCGGTGCTCGACGCCCTCGCCGACACCGACGAGCGCCCCCGCGTCGTCAAGCTTGCGGTGCGCGAGATGCCGGGCTCGGGGCCCTCCGACGACATGCTGGCGGCAGCCGGCATCGATGCCGCGGCCATCGCCCAGGAGGCGCGGAACCTGGCTCAGGCGCCCGCCCGCGAGCCGGCCGTGGCGACGTAGGCCGTCGCGCGGCTCTCCTGAGCCGGCCCGCTCAGCGCGCGGCCTCCATGCACTTCACCCCGCCGGGCCCGACGGTGGCCGCGTGCTCGGTACCCGGATCGATCTCCATGCGGTCACCCGGCTCGAGCACCAGGTTCTCCTCATGGGTGTGGAAGACGATGCCGCCGGACAGGCAGTAGAGCACCTTCTCGTAGCTGTGCGAGTGCCATTCGTATTCGTAGGCGGGACCGTTGCCCCAGTCGTGGGGATGGAGGCCCTCCTCCTCGAACCTGGCCCTGATCTCATCGGGCCCCGCCGGCCCGCCGCCTGCCTTCTCCACCCGAGCGCCCAAGGCCGCCTCCTTCGTCGATTGGCACAATCATGGCGCTCCCGCCGCCGCCTGCAGGAGCGAGCGCTAGGATCGGGCGATGGACGCGGTACCGGCGGCCTGGACCGTCGCTCCCGGGGCAGACAGAGAACGGCTCGAGGACGTGATGGGCCGGCTCGCCGAGCGGCTCGGGATCGACACCCCGGAGGTGGCGAGCGACTACGTGCTCCTGCCGGCGAACTACCCCCGCGTGGCCCGGGCTCTCGACGAGGTCGAGCCGGACTGGCGTGACGAGTCGCTGCTCATCCCGCCCGTGGCCTAGTGCTTCGTTCCTCAATTCCCGTGGCCTCTGCCGGCGTCCACTCGCGCCTACGCCGCCCGCGGCTCCCCACGTGCCGCCGCGCAGCGCGGGCCTTCCGGCTCCCAGGATCGGCTATAACGAGCCTCTCGAGGGGGGAGATGATCCATGAAGGTGTACTACCCGGCGCCCAAGACGAGTGCCGAGACGATCAGGCAGTACGGGGAGCTCGCCGATCGGGGTGATGATCCTGAGGTAGCTGCTCAGGCATGGACGAGCGCGGGGTTCGATGACGCGATGACCGGCAGATGGCTTGCGGCGCGCTGCTTCGACCCCCAGGCGGCGCGTGCGTTGGCCGATCTGGGGGTCAAGCCGGAGCAGGCGGCCGTGCGCACGCGCGATGGGGGCGGCGACTACCTCGACACGGTCGCCTACAAGGTCGCAAACGGTGACCTGACCGCTCGCGGCGGCCACGCCCGGAGCCTGTCGAGCCGATGATGTGAGGTCACCGGCCGGTGGGGGCGGGAAGGCGATGCCGGCCGGCTACCCCTCGGTCGCCGACTGCTGAGCGGCCTGGCGCGCGGCCTCGGCCTGAGCCAGCTGACGGTTCACGTGGTCCCAGTCGAGGTTCTTGAAGAACGCCTCGACGTACTCCTTGCGCCCGTCGGGCGTGGCCCCGAAGTCGCGCGTGTAGGCGTGCTCGTACACGTCGATAGCGAGGATCGGGACCATGTTGTAGACCGCCCAGAGGTTTTGGGTGTCCATGATGTAGTTGAAGATCGACCCGTCGTTCAGGTCGTAGCCCACCATCACCCAGCCGCGGGCGGCCGACGCGCTCTTGCGCACCGCCTGCTGCCAGCTCTCGAGCCCACCCGGGAACTCGTCGCCGATGATCTCGGCGAAGCGCCCGTCGGGGTCGCCGCCGTCTCCGCCGAGGTGGCCGAAGTAGAGCTCGTGGTTCTTGAACCCGAGCAGGGCGAAGGTGTAGTCCACGGCGACGGCGCGGAGCGCCGAGTAGACCTGGTTGCCCTCGATCTCCCCGTAGTCGAACTCCCTCAGGATCTTGCGCGTCTCGTTCGTCTTCTTGACGTAGCCCTCGTAGAGCTTGTAGTGGTCCTCCATCGTCTGCTTGGAGATCCCCTCGAGATCCTTCTCGAAGGCGGGGAACTGGCGTGCTTCAAGCTCGTTCCAGGGCATGCGTGTCTCCTCGACTCGGGTCTGACTCGGCGATTAGGCCCCTACCCGCTGCTCTGGGCCCTAATCCCTAATCCCGCCACTCCGTCGGTGGACCCGGCCTCGTTTCCCGTCCGGGTACCGAACCGTCCTCGTCGCGGGCCGGTCACCGAGTCGACGCGGGAAACTCCTGTGACGCTCGTGCCTCCGGCGGGCTAGCGTCCGACCTAAGGGTCCGTGCCGGCGAGAGGTGCAGTCGGAGCCCGTAATAGGGGCTCAGAGTGCAAGTGTTGACCGTGCCGGCGCTGTCCACGGTCTCGCGCGCGAGGAGACCGTGTGTTGGCGGTGTCGCGTGCGCCGCCGAGGCTGCCCTGCGCGCCGCGGCCACTCGCCGTGCCCCAGCCTCCCGTACCGGCCCGGGCGTTCCGCCGTGCGCCCCTCCTGGCCCGTAGGCGTTCTCGGCGCCGACGAACGGCCCCTTGAGGCGAAGGACCTCGGGACCGTCGCCCAGCGAGAGCCGTCGGCCGTTCCCGATGTTGCACGCGAAGACGTCCCCGCTCCGAACACCCTGACCGTGGCCGTCGCGGCTACGGTGCGGGCGCCTGCCGGTCGGCAGGACGGCCGGGCGTCGGCTCCGGCCGTGAAGCCCCCGGCCGCGCCGAGAAGAAGCAGCCCCGCCGCCATCAGCACGCCGATCAACCACCTCGCCGACACACCATCGCAACCGCTCGTCGCCCCCGAAGGTGCGTGCGCGCGTGCGTGACCGCCCCTGGACCCACCGCCGCCTTCACTTCATAGGCGTCGGCGGCGCGGGCATGAGCGGCCTGGCCCGGGTCGCGCGCGCCCTCGGCGCGCAGGTCACGGGCTCCGACCGCGCCGAGAGCTCCTACCTCGCGCGCCTGCGCGAGAACGGGCTCGCCCCCGCCGTCGGCCACGACAGGGCGAACGTGCCGGAGGGAGCCGAGGTCGTGGTGTCCACCGCGATCTCCGAGGACAACGCCGAGCTGGCGCTCGCCCGCGACCGCGGCCAGCCCGTTCTTCACCGTGGCCGGCTGCTGGCCGAGGCGTCCGCCCTCAAGCGCTCGATCGCCGTGTCGGGCACCCACGGCAAGACGACGACGTCGAGCATGGCCGCGCACGTCCTCATCGAGACCGGGCGCGATCCCGCCTACCTGATCGGCGGAGAGCTGCGCTCCACGGGCGCCAACGCCGGATGGGGGGACGGCGAGTGGATGGTGGTGGAGGCCGACGAGTCCGACCGCTCGTTCCTCGAGCTCGCCCCCGATGTCGCCGTGGTCACCAACCTCGAGCTCGACCATCACGCCACCTACCGCTCGCTGGCCCAGCTCGAGACGGCCTTCCGGCGGTGGCTCGAGCCCGCGCCGCGGCGGCTCGTGTGGGAGCGCCTGCGGCTCGCCGGCGTGGGAGCGGTCGAGACCTTCGGGGTCGAGGAGGGCGATCTGGCGGCGCGTGAGATACGGCTCGACCCCGGCGGGTCACGCTTCCGGGTGGAGGGCGTCGAGGTCACGCTCCAGGTGCCCGGCCACCACAACGTCCTCAACGCGCTGGCTGCGCTCGGCGCCTGTCGAGCGGCCGGCGTCGGGCCGGGCGAGGCCGCGCCCGCGCTCGCCTCCTTCACCGGCGCGGGGAGGCGCTTCGAGCGCATCGGATCCACGCCGTCGGGCGCGGTCGTGTACGACGACTACGCCCACCATCCCACCGAGGTCCGGGCCACCCTCGAGGCCGCACGCACGCTCGAGGCGCGGCGCCTGGTGGCGTGCTTTCAACCCCACCTGTACTCGCGTACTGCGCTGCTGCGCCGGGACTTCGGGCGGGCGCTCGCCCTGGCCGACGTGGTGCTGGTCCTCGACGTCTACCCCGCGCGCGAGCGCGTCGAGGATCACCCCGGCGTGTCGGGGTGGCTGGTGGCCACCGCGACCGCGGACGCCGCCGCCGGGCGCCCGGTCTACTGGACACCGGGGCAGGACGACGCCGAGCGCCTGCTCGCCGAGGAGCTCCGCGACGGTGACGTGCTGCTGACGCTCGGAGCCGGCGACGTGGACCTTCTGGGCCACCGGCTGGTGTTGGCCCCGTGAGTGGGCCGACCGTCCGGCGACGGGGCGCGCGGCGCCCGTGAGCCCGCCGGCCGACGTGCGCCAGGACTTCTCGCTCGCACGGCTCACCACCGTCCGCACCGGGGGTGCGGCCGACTTCTTCGCGACCGCCGGGTCGCTCGCTCGGCTCGAGCAGCTGCTCGCCTGGGTCCGTGACGAGGGCATCGAGGTAGGAGTGGTGGGCTCGGGATCGAACCTTCTCGTCAGTGACGAGGGCTTCCGAGGACTGGTGATGAAGCTCGACGGCGAGCTCGCCACCATCGAGCGCGACGGCCTCCGCGTGGTGTGCGGGGGTGGAACCCGGCTTCCCCAGGCCTCGGCGCGCGCCGCGAAGTGGGGACTGACCGGCCTCGAGTTCGGGGTGAACATCCCCGGCACGGTGGGCGGAGCGGTGAGGATGAACGCAAACGCCTACGGCGGAGAGCTCGGCGAGGCGCTCGAATGGGTGGACGTGGTGAGCGCCGGCGGGGTCGATCGCCGCGGGCCCGAGCAGCTCGGCTTCGCCTACCGGCGCTCGAACCTCGGCCGCCGCGAGGTGGTCGCCCGCGCGGCCTTCGCGCTGGGGCCCGCCGAGCCCGAAGCCGTGAAGCAGACCCTCGCGGACATGCGCGCCCGCCGCCGGGCCGCCCAGCCCTCGGGCATCAAGACCTTCGGATCCACGTTCAAGAACCCGGACGACCCCCGTGCGGAGGGGATGAGCGCGGGCCGGCTGCTCGACGCCGCCGGATGCCGGGGCCTGACCGTGGGCGGCGCCCGGTTCTCCCCGAAGCACGCGAACTTCGTCGAGAACACCGGCGAGGCCACCACCGCCGACGTCGTGGCCCTCATGGCCGAGGGTCGCCGTCGTGTGCGCGAGCGCTCCGGCGTGTCCCTCGAGCCCGAGGTGCAGTTGCTCGGACGGGTCGACGCCGAGGGCCTCTACTCGTGAGCCCCAGCCCGCGAACGCCTCCGGCGCGGGCCAAGGCCGCCCCGTCCGCTGGCTCGCTGCGCCGAGCCGCGGTCATCGCGGGGACCGTGCTCCTCGGGTTCCTCGCCCTCTACGGCCTGTGGCTGCGGGACTCCTCGCTCGTGCGCGTGGAACGGGTGGAGGTGACCGGCCTGACCGGACGCGACGCTCCACGGATGCGGTCGCGCCTCGTGTCGGCCGCCCGGGAGATGACGACGCTGAACGTGCGCATCCAGGACCTCGAGGAGGCGCTCGCCGCCCACCCCGCGCTCCGGAGGGTCGAGGCCAACGCCCGACTTCCCCACACCCTCGAGGTCCACGTGGTCGAGCACCGTCCGGTGGCGCTCCTTCGGTCCGGGCGCCGCGACGGCCCCGCGGTCGCCGGCGACGGCACGTTGCTGCGCGGCCTCCAGCCCACCCACCCGCTGGCGGTCGTACAGGTCGGACGGCTGCCCTCGGGCGAGGGCCGGCGCCTGCGCGACCGGCGCGCGCGGCGGCTCGTCCGCGCCCTCGCCGCCGCACCCCACCCCCTCACCCCCCGCCTCTCGGGTGCCGCCGAGGAGCCCGGTCGCGGCGTGGTCCTGCGTATGCGCCACGGCCCCGCGGTCGTGCTCGGGGACCTCGGCGACCTCAAGGTGAAGTGGGCGGCCACGGCGCGCGTGCTGGCCGATCCGGCGTCTCGCGGCGCGGCGTACGTGGACGTTCGCATGCCCGAGCGCCCGGTGGCCGGCGGGCTCGTGGAACCCGCTGCGGAGGCGGGTGCCGACGCCCAGCCGGCGGGCTCCGTCGCAGGGTCTCCGCCCGCCGCGGTACCCGCCGCGGGCGCCGGCGCGACCGCAACCTCGACGCCGACCGGGACACCCTCCGCGGGCGGATCGGGGTCGGCCTCGACGGCCCCGGATGCCTCGGACGTCTCCGACCCGGGTAACCCTTGACCTGGGATCGAGACTTCGTGCCTGTTCTAACCCTCAAGTCGAGGGTTAGAGACTGCCACGCGGGTCTCAGGACGTTGACAGGCCGCTCGAAATCCGCTTACAGTCCGCAAATAGCGCGGAACGCGGCCCACCCTAAACGGTCAAGGATGACTTGAGTCTCGGATGGAGCGAAACAGCGTGAGGCGACCCGGAGAAGGTGAGGGAAAGAGTGATGGAGACGGCTAGCTACCTGGCGGTCATCAAGGTCGTGGGCGTGGGCGGGGGCGGCACGAACGCCGTGAACCGCATGGTCGACGCCGGCCTGAAGGGCGTCCAGTTCATCGCCGTCAACACCGATGCCCAGGCGCTCGCGATGTGCGACGCGGACATCAAGCTCCAGGTGGGCAGCCAGCTCACGCGCGGGCTGGGCGCCGGCGCAGACCCGGACATGGGGTGGGGCGCGGCCAACGAGAGCCGCGACGAGATCAAGGAGACGCTGAAGGGCGCGGACATGGTCTTCGTCACCGCGGGAGAGGGGGGTGGCACCGGCACCGGCGCCGCGCCGGTCATCGCCGAGATCGCCAAGCAGGAGATCGGCGCCCTGAACGTCGGCGTGGTCACCCGACCGTTCGCGTTCGAGGGCTCCCAGCGCGGCCGTCAGGCCTCGGAGGGGATCGACCGCCTGCGCGAGCAGGTCGACACGCTCATCGTCATCCCCAACGAGAAGCTGCTCTCGATCGTCGAGCGACGCACGAGCATCCTCGACGCCTTCCGCGAGGCCGACAACGTCCTGCGCCAGGGCGTCCAGGGCATCACCGACCTGATCACGATCCCCGGGATCATCAACCTCGACTTCGCCGACGTGCGCACGATCATGCACGACGCCGGCTCGGCGCTCATGGGGATCGGCGAGGCAAGCGGCGAGAGCCGCGCGTCCGAAGCCGCCCGGGGGGCGATCTCGAGCCCGCTGCTCGAGCAGTCCGTCGAGGGGGCCACCGGCATCCTGCTGAACATCACCGGCGGCACCGAGCTCGGCCTATTCGAGGTCAACGAGGCGGCGGAGATCGTCCAGTCGGCCGCGGACCAGACCTCGAACATCATCTTCGGTGCGGTGATCGACGAGTCGCTCGGCGACGAGGTGCGCGTGGTGGTCATCGCCACCGGATTCGACTCGGCGCCGAGCGTGGCCAGCTCCGGATCGCCGTTCAGCCGCCCGGCCCGCGAGGCCCGCGAGGAGCCCTCGCGCCGCGAGGAGCCCACGCGGCCGCGTGATCGTGACTTCTCGATGGGGGACACCGAGCGCTCTTCGCTCGAGGTGCCCGACGACGAGATCGACATCCCGTCGTTCCTGAAGGACCGGTAGGAGCTCGGGCGAGGTCAGTACTCGCCGAGGACGCGGACGTCGAGCACCGTCCTCCGGCGGCCGAACTTCACGTAGAGCTCCTCCGAGTACCCGGAGACGCTGATGACGGCCCGCTTGGGCCCGGTGTAGTAGATCCAACCGGACCCGGGACGCTCGATGGTGGAGCGCTGCGTGGGCTCGCCGAGGACGCGCCCAACCCGAGCCTTGCTCCACCCGTCGAGGCGCTCGCACGCCATCAGGCGCTCGGCCAGGAGCTGCCGGGTGGTGGGAGCCCAGTCCCTTCCTCGTGCGGCTTCCTTCCACGCCGAGGGGCTGAAGCTGAAATGCGTGCAGGTCTCGGTGGGCGCGAGGACAAGCACCATGCCGACCAGGACGGCGGCGAGCGCGGTCGTCGCGCCGGCCCTTCCGCTGTTCTCGCGGAGCCATAGCGCGGCGCACGCGGCGATGACGCCCGCCGCTGCGGCGAGCAGGACCCCGAGGATGACCCTCGTCGAGCCGTCCGTCGCGGCGAGCAGGGAGGTGAAGAGCCATGCCCCCACGTAGATCTCCGCCAGCGCGCAGGTCACCAGGATGCAGCCGGCCACGACGCCAAGGCCTCGACTCGCGCGCCGTCTGGTTCGCGCCAGGTCGAGCGCCGGATGGGTCATCGCTCCGGGCGTGCCGGCGGAGGATGCCCGGCGTCGTAGTCGACCAAGAGCCGCTTGGAGGCCGTGCGTCGCCAGGCCTCGGTCAGGAGCTCCTCGAGCTCTTCCTGATCGACCGCGCCCAGGCGCACGACGACCATCGGGTAGTCGCGGTAGTGGTCGGTGACGACGAACGTCTCCGGATCGGTCTGGACGAGCGCCTCGCGCTCGCCGAGGTCGACCTTGACGACGATCGACGCACCGTCCTCGAGCATCCGCGCGAACAGCCCGCGTCGCACGTAGAAGGCCGGCGTCCCGTAGCAGGGACGCTCGTGAGCCTCGGGGAGCGCCAGCGCTAGCGCTCGCACCGTGTCGAGCGTCACCACGTCAGGTCGTCGAGGCGCATACCGCGCGCCCAATCTCTAGACGGGCGGAAACTAGCGTCGATGGCAGATGAGGAGGTAAGCACTGTGGCCTCGATCACTGTTCGGAACCTGGAGGACGACGTGAAGGAGCGCCTGCGTGTCAGGGCGGCGCACCACGGCCGGTCGATGGAGTCCGAGATCCGAGCCATTCTCGCGGAAGCGGTCAGCGAGCCGCAGCAGGAAACCTGCCTATTCCAGAGGATGCTGAACCGCTTCGGCGCGATTGGCGGTGTCGAGCTCGAGCCGCGAACGACGCCCGTCAGGGCAGCCGATCTCTCCCCGTGAGGAGGGAATCACCTTGCCGGAGATCCTCCCACATCCCTCTCACCTGACCGACGGACGACTGGTGCTCAGGCCGCCGGAGGCCGGCGACGTGCCGGGCATCACCGCGGCCTGCCAAGACCTCGAGACCGCCCGGTGGACGCGCGTCCCCTCGCCCTACACCGAGGCGCACGCCGAGGCGTGGGTAAGGGCCCAGCCCGAGGCGGGCGCCGTCGCTCTGCTCGCCGTCGACGCGGAGACGGGTCAGCTGCTCGGGGCGGTGGGCCTGGTCGCCGTCGACCGACCGCAAGGCCGGGCCGAACTGGGCTTCTGGACCGCGCCCTGGGCTCGCCGGCGGGGCGTCGCCGTCGGGGCCATCCGCCTGCTGGCCTCCTGGTCGTTCGAGGCGCTCGCGCTTGCCCGGCTTCAGGCCTTCGCCCGCGAGGAGAACCGCCTCTCGCAGCAGACGCTCGAGCGGGCGGGATTCGTCCGTGAGGGCGTGCTCCGCTCCTACGAGGAGATCAAGGGTGAGCGCTGGAACATGGTGGTCTTCTCTCTCCTGCCCGAGGAGTAGGTGACAGTGGGCGATCCGGGGCCGGCGGCCGCCCTCGCATGTATGACCTGCCCGGTGAGCGACGCGGCTTGGTCGCTGACGAGGAACGCCGTAGGCGACGCGCCAGGACTCCACGTGGATCTCGGCCACGGCACGGGCGTCGTCCTCCGTGGCGTGGCGAATCGCGGTGTCCATGGGCCGGGCACCGCTCGACAAGCTAGATTCTCGCGCCTTGCCGACCCCGGTCGACACCCTGCGCCGCACGGCCTTGTACGAACGCCATCGCGACGCCGGGGCCCGTCTCGTGCCCTTCGCGGGGTGGGAGATGCCGGTGGAGTACGAGGGCATCCGCGTGGAGCACCTGGCCGTGCGCACTGGCGCGGGGATCTTCGACGTCTCGCACATGGGTCAGGTCGAGACGAGCGGGCCCGACGCCGAGCGCTTCCTCCAGCACGCGTTGTCCAACGACATCGCGAAGATCCCGCCCGCGGGCGCCCAGTACTCGGTGCTCTGCCGCGAGGACGGCGGCATCGTCGACGACCTCTTCACCTACCGGCTCGAGGATCGCTTCCTGACCGTGACAAACGCCAGCCGCCACGAGGCTGACACGGCCCGCCTGCGCGAGCTGGCCGAGGGCTACGACGTCACGCTCCACGACGCCGCCGAGGAGTACGCGATGCTCGCCCTCCAGGGCCCGAACGCGCGTACCGAGCTGAGTCGCCTGATCGAGGGCGACGCCCCCTCGCGCATGCGGGTGACCCTCGCCGAGGTGGCCGGCGCGCCGTGCCTCGTGTGCGGCACGGGCTACACCGGCGAGGACGGGGTCGAGCTGCTCACCCGCCCCGAGTACGCGCCCAGGATCTGGGACGCGCTCACCGCCGAGGCCGTCGTGCCCGTGGGGCTCGGCGCCCGGGACACCCTGCGGCTCGAGGTGTGCTTCCACCTCTACGGCAACGACATGTCCGAGGAGCGCAACCCGGTCGAGGCCGGGCTCGGCTGGGCGTGCAAGCTCGAGACCGGGTTCGTCGGGTCCGAGGCGCTGCGCGAGGTCGATCCCCCGGAGCGCCTCGCCGCCTTCGCGTTCACCAACCCGGGGATCCCGCGCCCGGGGAACGCGGTGCGCACCGAGGACGGGATGACCGGCGTGGTGACGAGCGGCACGCTCTCGCCCTCGCTCGGCACCGGCATCGGCCTGGCCTACGTGCCCAAGGAGACCGCCGCCGCGCCCGGCACGCGGATCGAGGTGGACGTCCGCGGCAAGCTCCGCCAGGCCGAGATCCGTGAGAAGCCCCTCTACCGCAGGGAGAACCGTTAAGAGATGGCCGACGAGAGCTACCCCGAGGACCTCAAGTACCACACCGAGCACGACTGGGTGCGGATCGAGGGCGATGAGGGGATCTTCGGGATCACCTGGTACGCGCAGGACACCCTGGGGGAGGTCGTCTTCTACGACTCACCGCAGGTCGGCACCCAGCTGACCAAGGATCAGTCCTACGCCGAGGTCGAGTCGGTGAAGGCGGTCTCCGACGTGTTCGCGCCCATGTCCGGCGAGATCACCGCGGTCAACGAGGCCCTCTCCGACGCGCCCGACACCATCAACTCCGACCCCTACGGCGACGGATGGATGGTCAAGGTAAGGCTGTCGGACCCCTCGGAGGCCGAATCCCTCATGGACGCCGCCGCGTACCGTGAGATGTTGAAGAACGCCTAGCCAGCCAGCCAGCCGGAGGCCGTCCTTGAGTCGCTACACCTCAGCCACGGACGCCGACCGCCAGGAGATGCTCCGGGTGATCGGCGTCGAATCAATCGAGGACCTGTTCGCCGACGTCCCGGCGGAGCTGCGCATGGAGCGTCCGCTCGACATCGCGCCCGGCATGGCCGAGCAGGAGGTCTTCGACCACCTCGCCGCGCTGGCCGCTCGCAACCGCGACGCCGAGTCCGAGGTCACCTTCTGCGGCGCCGGGATGTACGACCACTACGTCCCCGCGCTCATCGACACGCTGCTCTCGCGCTCGGAGTTCCTCACCCCCTACACGCCCTACCGGCCGGAGATCTCCCAGGGCGGGCTCCAGGTCATGTTTGAGTTCCAGACCGCGATCTCGGAGCTAACCGGCCTGCCGGTCTCCAACGCCTCGCTCTACGAGGGCCCCTCTTCGGTGGCGTCGGCCGGTTACATGGCCGTGCTCGAGAACGCGCGCAACCGCTTCGTGATCTCCCGCGGGGTGCATCCCCACTCGCGCTCGGCGCTCGCGACCTACTCGGAGGGCTTCGGCGCGGACATCGTCGAGGTCCCCTTGACCGAGGGCGGAGCCACCGACGTAGAGGCCCTCGCCGCCGCGGTGGACGAGGACACGAGCGCGGTCTTCCTCCAGCAGCCGAACTTCCTCGGGACGGTCGAGGATCTCGGCTCCCTGACCGAGGCGGCCAAGCGCACCGGTGCACTTGTGGTGTGCGCGGTCGACCCGCTGACGCTCGGCATCCTCAAGCCGCCGGGCGAGCACGGGGTGGACATCGCCGTGGGGGAGGGCCAGACGCTCGGCAACCGCCTCGACTTCGGCGGTCCGTCGTTCGGCTTCTTCGCCGCGCAGGAGCGCTACATCCGCAAGATGCCCGGGCGGATCGCCGGCGAGACCAAGGACATGGACGGGCGCCGCGGCTTCGTGCTCACGCTCCAGACCCGCGAGCAGCACATCCGCCGGGAGAAGGCGACGCACAACATCTGCACCGCGCAGGCGCTGAACGCCCTCGCCGGGGTGGTCTACCTCTCGTGGCTCGGGCGCCGGGGCGTCGTCGAGCTCGGCGAGCTGATGGCGCGGCGCACCCATTACACGCGTGAGGCCCTTGGGCTGGAGCGCATAAACCCGGGGCCGGTGGTGCGCGAGTTCGCGGTGCGCGTGCCCGACCTCGACGGCTTCTGCGCCCGGGCCCGGGCCGAGGGCATCAACCCCGGGTACCGCCTAGGCCGTGACTACCCCGAGTACGAGGACGGCCTGCTGGTGGCCATCACCGAGCGGCGCTCCCGTGAGCAGATCGACCGCCTGGCCGGACTCGTCGAGGCCCGCGCCGGGGAGATGACCGCGGCGTGAGCGCCTCCGAGGCGACCGGCGCCCCCGAGGCCGCGGTGCCCACCGCGCCGCCGGCCGTGCCACGGCAGGGCGCCGTGCTGACCATCTACGAGCGCTCCCGCGAGGGACGCCGCGCCTTCGTGGCGCCGGCCGACGACGTGCCCGCGACGCCTCTCGAGGACATCCTCCCCGCGAGCGAGATCCGCACCGATCCCCCGGACCTGCCCGAGATCGCCGAGCCCGAGATCGTCCGCCACTACACGAACCTCTCGCGGCAGAACTTCCACCTGGACGAGGGCTTCTACCCGCTCGGGTCGTGCACCATGAAGCACAACCCGAAGGTCAACGGGCGCGCGGCCGCCCTCCCCGGGCACGCGCGCCTCCATCCCGCCCAGGAGCCCGAGTTCGCGCAGGGCGCGCTCGAGCTCATGTGGCGCCTCCAGGGGCAGCTGGCCGAGGTCGCCGGCCTCCCGCACGTCTCCCTGCAGCCGAGCGCCGGCTCCCACGGCGAGCTGGCCGGCGTCCTGCTGGCCCGCGCCTTTCACCGCGAGAACGGCGAGGAGGAGAAGCGCGTCAAGGTCCTCACCCCCGACACCGCCCACGGCACCAACCCGGCCACGGTGCGCATGGCCGGGTACGAGGTCGTCAAGGTGGGCACCGCGCCCGACGGCGGGATCGACCTCGACGACCTGCGCTCGAAGTGCGACGACACCGTCGCGGCGCTCATGATCACCAACCCCAACACACTGGGGATCTTCGATTCCCAGATCGCGGAGATCACCGCCACGGTGCGCGACGCCGGCGGCGTCCTCTACTACGACGGGGCGAACCTGAACGCGGTCATGGGCATCTCCCGCCCCGGCGACATGGGCTT
>JBPCQB010000153.1:0-4136 GCA_050998555.1 Thermoleophilaceae bacterium | reverse complement strand
TTCTCGGGGGTGGGCGGGAGGAAATCCCCCTCCCCCTCGTTCTTGCGGTGTTTTTTTTCGTTGCTCCCCTCCCCCCCCCCCCCCCCCCCCCGCCGCGCACAACCCCGAGGAGTACGTCTCCGCCGACTCGATCCGCCCGCGGGCCGAGGTCGCCCTGGCCGTCGCCGGAGCGGCGCTCGCGATGGCGGATCAGGCCGCCTCGAGGTAGAGCGCGCCGAGCCACAGGCGGGTCAGCGTGTCCACCACGTCGTCGTCGGAGCGCCCCTCGTCGCCGAGCGTGACCCACCACAGCCGCTCGACCCCCCAGACAAGGGCCTCGGCGCTCGCGCCGGGGTCGAGCTCGGGCCGAACCCGACCGGCGGCCTGCTCGCGCTCCAGGTGCTCGGCGGTCGCGCGCACGAAGCGCCCGATCAGGGCCCGCCAGAAGAGCTCCATCTCTTCGTCGTAGCCGGAGACCTCGGTCACCACGCGGAAGAGGCCGGCGTGGCGGCGCATGATCGCCACGACGCCCTCCAGCGCGGTCCGGATCAGCTCGCGCGGCTCCCCGTCGCCGTGCCACCACACCTCGGCCTCGCGGTAGAGGTCCTCGACCAGACTCTCGGCGGTGGCGACGAGGAGGTCGTGCTTGTCGCGGAAGTAGAAGTAAAAGGCGCTGCGCGAGATGCCCGCCGCGCGCGCTATCTCGTCCACGGTCAGATCCTTGAACGAGGCGTCCTCGACCAGCTCGAGCGTCGCCCGGCGCACGCCGTCGCGGACCTCGTCGTGGCGTCGGCGGGCGGAGTTGGGTGGGGGCACCGCGGCCACGCGCGTCATCGTAGAGGTGCTCCACCCGGGTATTGACATTGCGTTGGACACCGTGTCAGGGTCTAGGGTAGGCTGCGCAGGGGGGTCCGAGTAAGGCGACCGGAGGAGGGACGCATGACCACGCTCGAGGAGCTCGCCCAGCAGGGCGATCCCGGCACGATGGACGACGAGAGCGGCGCGGGGCAGCTCAAGCTGATGACGCCCCAGCAGCTCTACGAGCTGTGGGAGCGCCAGCACTGGCAGTCCCAGCAGATCGACTTCACGAAGGACAAGGAGGACTGGGCGAGCTTTCCCGAGGAGACAAAGGACAACCTCATCTGGCTTCTCTCCTCGTTCTTCATCGGCGAGCAGCGCGTGACCACTCAGTTCTCGGGCCTCGTCATGGCCTACGAGGACGAGCACGAGGAGGCCTACCTCACCACCCAGCAGGTCGACGAGGCCCGGCACATGCAGTTCTTCGACCGCTTCTACCGCGAGGTCGTCGGCCTCGAGCAGGAGGAGTTCGAGGGACGCCTCCAGCGCGTGCGCGAGGAGCTGAACGATGCGTTCACCAAGCTCTTCGACGAGGAGCTCGTCGAGGCCGGTAGGCGGCTGATCGCCGACCCCACCGACCGAGAGGCCAAGCTCGACTTCATCACGACCTACCACATGGTCATCGAGGGCACGCTCGCCCTCACCGGCCAGCACTTCATCACCGACTACCTCGAGGAGAACGAGCTGCTTCCGGGCTTCGTGCAGGGCTTCGACAACGTGGCCCGCGACGAGCACCGCCACGTGGCCTACGGGACCTGGTGGCTCCAGCAGAACGCCGGGTCCGACGAGCGCCTCGGACGGCGCCTCCAGCAGAAGCTCGGCGAGCTCGTGCCCGTCGCCGCCGGGGTGCTGGTGCCGCCGGGAGCCGACCCGACCGACTACACGATCCTCGACTACCACTCCGACCAGGTCAACGAGTTCGCCTTCAACTCCCTCAGCCGGCGGCTCAAGGCCATCGGCGTGCCGCTCGAGCTGCCGGAGACCGCCGAGGCGTGACCGACACGGCCGAGGAGACCGAGTCCGGCTCGGACACCCAGAAGTGGATCTGCGAGACGTGCGGATACGTCTACGACCCCGAGGAGGGAGACGAGGACGGGGGCATCCCTCCGGGCACCCCGTTCGACGACATCCCCAAGGACTGGTTCTGCCCGGTCTGCGGGGCGCGCAAGAAGGACTTCCGCGCGCTCGAGCCCGGCGAGGAGGTGCCGGAGTAGCCGCTCAGCGAGGTCGGGCGCCGGAGGGCCCGTGCTGTGCTCCGCTGCCACTAGACGAAGGTGGGCGGGCGCGAGCGCTCGGGGATGTGCCGCTTCCGCCTCGAGAGTCTGCTGCCCCCCCACCCGAGGGTGACCGGCCACCGCCCCCCCGACCGCCGCCGCCTCGCCCAGGGGCACCCTTCGCCGCGCCCGCTCGAGGCGGCGCGGCGGGCGCGGAGGTCCCCCGGCCTGTGCTTCCCGGAGGCCCGGCCGTCCGGCCACTCCTCCTGAGGCGGTCGGTGCCCCGCCCTGTCCGCCCCGCGGGCACCTCCGGCTGTGCCTGCGAGCGCTTGCCCCGATCGGCCTTCGGTATCGGAGGCCGGCCCCGATCCCGGGACGGGAGCGCGGACCTCGCTCGCGCGGCCGACGCGCTTCGCGGCGAGGGCTCCGGGACGCTCCCCGTCACGGTCGCTGCGGACCCGGTTCGCGCGTCGGGTCGCCCCGCCTCCGGGGCGGCCACCATCCCGGCGCCCGTCCCCGTGCCGGCCACCACGAGGATTGTGGCGGCCACCTTCGCCACGCCGGCCTTGGTGGCCAGGATGGCGCCGACTCCGGCACCACCACCGTGTGCGAGCGCGCCTGCGCCGCCCACGCCGGCGGCGGCCATGACGTCGGCCCTCAACGCCGCGCCGGGCAGCACCGGCAGCGCGAGCGCCAGGGCGCGTTGCTGCTGAGCCACGTCGGCGCGAAAGGCCGTGCACCCCGCGCACTCGCGGAGGTGCCTTCGTAGCAGGGAGCGGCGCAGGGCACCCCCCGGCGCGGTGGCCAGCTCCTCCCGGACGCGCTCGCACGGGACCGCCCTCGCTCGCCGGCGCTCCGCCAGCGCGCGGCGTGCCTGGTACACGAGCGCCTTCACCCTCTCGGGCTCGCAGTCGAGGACGCTCGCGATCTCCGCCTGGGGGAGGTCACCGAGCTCGAAGAGCACGAGCGCGGCCCGCTGCTCCTCGGGTAGGCCCGAGATGTCGCGCAGCACCTCCCTGACGTCCTCGCGCCCCTGAGCCGCCTCGGCGAGCCCCACGGTCGAGGGCTCCACGAGCTCGGACGGGGTCTCGCGCCGTGCGCGGAGCATCGTGAGGCAGCGGTTGCGGGCCACCGTGTAGAGCCAGGGGCCGAGCCGTACCTCCCGCTCGTGCGCGCACAGGGTCTCGTAGGCCGAGACGAACACGAGCTGTAGCGCGTCCTCGGCCTCCGCGTGCGAGCCCAGCATGTGGCGGCAGAACGAGAGCAGCCCGCGGTGGTGGCGCTCGTAGAGCGCCTCGAACGCCCCCCTCGATCCGGCGCGCATCTCGTCGACGAGCCGCTCGTCGGAAAGCCTGAGGAGCATCCAGCGCGGGCGCCGCGCGCCGGCTCCGCCGGCTCGCCACACCGGGGTCGAGGCTTCCATCCATCCGAGGATGGCAGAGGACGTCGTTGGTGCATCGTCCTGTCAACGCCTGATGAGGCGGAAGGTTGGCGTTCTCTCGCGCCCAACCTTCGGCTTCCCGGCGCGTTGGTCGAGGAACGTGAGCGTGCGCGGTGCCCCGACGATCCCGAACCTGCCCGTGCCCCCGGCGGCGGCGGACCTGACCGCGATCGTCCCCGCGTACAACGAGGAGGCGACGATCGAGGCCACCGTCCGGTCCCTCCTGGCCCAGAGCGTCCCGCCCCGGAGCGTCATCGTGGTCGACGACTGCTCGACCGACGCGACCGCCGAGCGCGCACGCCGGCTCGGCGCGACCGTGGTCTCTCCGCCGTCGAACACCGGCTCGAAGGCCGGCGCGCAGAGCTTCGCCCTCCGAGAGGTGGGGACGGGCTACGTCATGGCGGTCGACGCCGACACCACCCTCGACCCGGACGCCGTCGAGACGATCCTCCCGGCGCTGCGAGACCCGGCGATCGCGGCGGCGTGCGGCTTCGTGGTCCCGCGGCGGGTCAGGACGGTGTGGGAGCGCGGGCGCTACATCGAGTACCTGCTCGCGTTCTCCTTCTTCAAGCGGGTCCAGGACCACTTCGGGGCGCCGCTCATCTCCTCGGGGTGCTTCTCCGTCTACCGGACCGAGACGCTCG
>JBPCQB010000131.1:0-5476 GCA_050998555.1 Thermoleophilaceae bacterium | reverse complement strand
CCATGTCGATCATCGGCTTGTCGGCGGTGATGCCGGCGTTGTTGATGAGGATGTCGATCTGGCCGTGCTGGTCCATCACCTCGTCGACCACGCGCTGGGTGTCCTCGACCTTGCCGACGTTGCCCTGGTGGACGCTCACCTTCATCCCCTCGCCCTCGAGCTGCGACTTGAACTCCTCGGCCTGCTCGGAGTTCGACGAGTACCCGGCGGCCACCGTCGCGCCCTCGCCGCCCAGCGCGTGCACGATCGCAGCGCCGATGCCGCGGTTGCCGCCGGTGACCAGCGCCACGCGGCCCTCGAGCTCCTTCGAGCCCTCGCCGGTCGTAGGTGCGGCCATGGACTTCGGTCCGTCGCTCATCCTCTTCCCCCTCTGTGGACTCCGCCCGTGGGCGACACTCGCCCGCCGCTCGCGACGGGCCCTACCGATGCGACCGTAACGGCACCGTCCGGCGCGGGTCGGTCGGTCGCCTCAACGGTCCGAGCGCTCGCGCAGCCAGTCGGCGATGTCGGGCCAGATCTCCTCGCGCGCGCTCGATCCCGCCATGAGGCCGATGTGGCCGCCGGGGCGGTCGAGATGCCTCACGTCCTCGCTGCCCACCCGGTCGAGGATGGGCATCGTCTCCGGACGGCGGGTGATGTGGTCGGACCCGGCCGTCACCACCAGCAGGTTCTGCTCGATCGCTCCCAGGTCGACGGGGCGCTCGCGCAGTCGCAGCGTGCCCTTGATCAGCCGGTTCTCCTTGTAGAGCCACGTCACCCATTCGCGGAAGACCCGGCTCGGGAACGGTGGGTTGTTCCCGACCCACTTGGCCATGGGCTGGTAGACCTCGCGCTTGGCTGTTCCGTCGAGGACGCTCTCCCAGAGCTGGCGGTAGGTGGTCCAGAAGTTCGTGACCGGCTTCATCGACTTGTTCATGACGTCGAGGGCGCGGCCGGGGACTACTGGCAGGGTGTCGGCCACCCGGTCGACGTCGAAGGACTCCCGGGCCACCCACGGCGCGTAGTTGGAGTGCGTGGTGTCGACGGTCGTGGTCAGGAGGACCATGTTGCGCGTCGGGCCGTCGGGGGGCTCGAGTGCTCCGTGCATGGCGCAGAAGGTGCCGCCGATGCACCAGCCGACCAGCGAGACCTCCTCCTCGCCGGAGGCCCGGAGGGTCTCGCGGATGCCCCAGGGCAGCTCGTCGAGCACATAGGAGTCGACGCCCATGTCGGAGTCCTCCTCGTCGGGCACTCCCCAGTCGAGCAGGAACACGTCGAAGCCCTCCCCGAGCAGGAACTCGACGAACGAGCGCCCGGGGGTGAGGTCGAAGATATCCGGGCGGTTGATCAGTGCGAACACGAGCAGCACCGGCACGGGGTGCGTGCGCCCCAAGCTGCGGTAGCGGTAGAGCGTGACCTTGCGGTGGGTCCAGACCACGTCCTTCGGGGACTGGCCGATGGGCGCGTCCCCGGTGGTGAGGAGGATGTTGGCGAACTCGACCGCCGCCCGGGGCGCGCGTGCGACCTGGGCGACTGGGTTCACGAGGAAGAGCGCGAAGCCCGACGGCCGCCCGAGCGCCCGTTGGAGCTCGAGCGCTTGGCGCTCGATGAGCCCGAGCCCTTGGCGGAGGCGCTGGAGCCCCCGCCCGAGCCGGAGCGCTCGAAGAGCCCGCCGAGCTCGCTGGTCTGGGCGTCGAGCTTCTGCTCGAGTCGCTCGACCTCCTGGAGGACCCGCTCGAGCTTGTCCTCGGTCCGCGCGAGCTGGCGGGCGAGGCGCACGACGTCCTCGCGGCCGGCCACCCGCAGGTTGCGGACCCCCATGTCGAGCATGCCCTGACCCATGCGCGTGAGCGCCATGGCGTTCTCGGTCATGCGCCCCAGCAGCTCGCCGAAGCCCTCGCGCCCGACGAGCTGCTCCATCGCCTGGGCGGTCTGCGACTCGACCTGCTCGAAGAGGCGCTTCGCCTCCTGGGTCGGCGTCCGCCGCTCCTCCGCCATCGGCGCCACCCTACCCGCTCGCGAGGGTTACATTCGGATCGTGGCCGACTCTCCGAACGAACCTCAGGAGGAGTCGCCGCAGGGGCGTTCGGAGCCGGCGCTTGCACCCACCCCGCTGGGCGAGATCATCCGCCGCCAGCGCGAGCTCTCCGACCTCTCGATGCGCCACCTCGCCCGCACGGTAGGGATCTCCAACCCGTACCTCTCGCAGATCGAGCGGGGTCTGCGCGAGCCTTCCGAGCGGGTGCTCGACGCCATCGCCGGGGCGCTCGAGCTCTCGACCGAGGCGCTGTACGCCGAGGCCGGCGCGGCGCCCGAGGAGGAGCGCCGGACGCCCGCGGTGGTGGCCGCGGTGCGCGCCGATCCCCGGCTCACCGCGCGCCAGCGTCAGGCGATCATCGAGGTCTACGAGGCGTTCGCTCAGCGGCGCACCAGGTAGAACGCGCCGCCCCGGCGGGCGTCCACCCGGAAGCCGTGGCGTCGAAGCACCTGCGCGCCGCGTCGACTGCGGGTGACGACTCCGCCCACCCGCCAGCGCCGCAGTGTGCGGACGGCGCCCTGACCGCTCAGCAGCCGGTACGTCGATCGCACATCGTGCGGGGTGTAGAGCTCCATGCGCCCGTCGATGGCGATCGGGCGCTCGGGGTCGCGCAACAGCGCGTAGGAGCCGGCGCCGGCGGGAAGCACGAGGCGTCCGCGGTCGGGCGGGTGCGCCAGGGCCCGGCGGGTGGCCGCGGCGGCCTGGGGCGGTCCAGGCGGCGCGGGGCCCACGAGGGCCAGCCACCCGAGCACGAGCACCAGCCCGACGCTCGCGCCGGCGGCGGCGGTCCGGCGGGCCGCCGCCTCGACTCGGCGTCGGGCGCCGCGACGGATCCGAGAGCTCGCGCGCGGTGGTCCGAGGGCGTGCACCAGATAAAAGGCGAGCGGACCGAGCCACACCACCTGCCGGGTCGCGGTGAGTGCGAAGACCACGAACGCGACCGCGGTCAACGCCGGTGCGATCGGACGCGGGCGCGGAGCACGGCGCCAGAGCCACAGCGCGAGGGCCACGAAGGCGACGACCAGGGCGAGGACCGGCGGATGGAGGTAGGTGGCCTGCCACTCGAAGGGGAGGTGGTGGGGAGCGATGTGGCGGTCGTAGACCCTCAGGTAGGCGAGGAGACCGAGGCCGAGCGGGGTGAGCAGAAAGGCGAGCGCGGACACGCCGAGGGCGGCAACGAGCCCGACGGCGCGGTAGGGCTCGACGGACGGCAGGCGCCCCCGGCGCGGGCGCAGCGCGGTTCCGGCAGCGGTGAGCGCGACGAGCAGCAGCCCGGCGGGGAACGCCGCGTGCAGGTTCGCCCAGACGGCGAAGAGCACCGGCAGGGCGAACAGCGCCCGTGGCCGGCGGCGAGCGACGAGGAGCAGGGCGGCCACGCCCGCGAAGAGGGCGACCGAGAATCCTGCCGCGCGGGGGTCGAGCACGGCGACGAGGGCGGCGATCGAGAGCGCCCAGGCGGCGGCGGTGGCGCCGGCGGAGCGGTCGCGACAGAGCCAGGCGAGCGGCGCCAGGCCGCCGACCAGCACCGTCGCGTAGGCGAGGCTCACGGCTGCCATGCCGCCCAGCGCGTGCGTCTGGAAGAACAGCCACTCCGCGAGCCACTGCTGGTTGTGCCACACGTGGCCCTGGGCGAGCGTGGGGAAGGGACTGCGCGTCACCCACCCCTCCTCCGCCAGGTGGCGCCCGGAGGCGAGCAGGAAGTAGACGTCTCCCGCCAGCGTGCGGTTCAGGTAGAGCAGCGCCGCGCCGGCCACCGAGAGCTGCGCGGCCACGACGGCCAGCGCGCGGGTGGAGACCATCTCGAGCCGTGCGGGCGCGCCGGAGGAGGAGAGGGCCGGAGCGCGCGGGAGCACGGTCCGCGTGAAGCTAAGGGACAGGGTCCAGGGGCGCGGGTCTTGGCGAAACGGTCGTCAGTATCGGAGGCTCGGCCCGTGTTCAGCCCGTCGATGTCGGCTCGGCCGGAAACTCCCTCGGGAAGTCGCAGTACTGGCTGGCGGCGCATCCGGCCGTCACCTCCCAGAGGGCGACCGCGCCGACGACCGCCGCCGCCGAGAGGACGAGCAGAGTCCGGCGCCCCTGGACGCCGCAGGCTCGAGCGGCGATGGGCGAGCGCGAAGTAGATCGTGCTCGCGCCGATCGCCGTGGAGGGAAGGAACAAGAACCACCCGTCGAGCCACGGCGGGTCGTTGTCGCTGATGGCCAGTCCGAGCCATACGTAGGCCGCCGTCACCAAGCCGAACAGGACCAGGCCGCAGTAGACGGCCACGGCCAGCGCCCGATGTGGGGTGAGGCGGACGATCGCGAACCCACCAAGGCAGGTGAGCGCGCCGAAGGCTCCACCGAAGCCAAAGAGCGCGTAGCCGATCGCCAAGAGCATCCACGCTGCTGCCCCCGCCACGGCGGCGGCGATGTACGGGATCGGACCCAGGGTGAGACCGCGGCGTAACGACAGGACGGCGACTGAGGAGAGCCCGAGGTAGCCTCCCGTGAGCGGTCCCTCGACGTTGTGGCCTGAGTAGTAGAGGGGTTGCGCGTAGAGAGTGACGACTGCGAGCGCGATGGTCAGCGCCTCGAAGACGAGCCGCCGTGACCCCTATGCCGATCGCGACGGTCAGCAGACCCGTGTCTTGACGACCGCGTGCTGAGCTGACGACCGTCTGACCGATGCGCGCTCGTCCCTACGGAGCCGGAATCGCCCGCTTGCGGTCCGGCGTCTGCGCCTTCGCCTGCTGGCGCGCACCCTCGCGCCGTGCGCTCGAGCGTCCCGACTTCGAGTGCTCGAACACCTGGGCCATGATCGGGGGCCAGTGCTCGCGCAGCGCCTCGGAGCCCATGAACAGGCCGAGGTGGCCCCCGCTCGTGGTCCGCTTGGTCACCTGGTCAGCAGGCGTCGAGGCGTGGTCCTCTAGGGCGAAGACCTGCGCCGGCGGGGTGATGTGGTCGGTGGCGCCGCCCAGCAGGAAGAGCGGGGCGGAGATGTCCGAGAGGTCCACGCGCTCGCCGCCGATCTCGAGGTCGCCGCCGATGAGCTTGTTGTCGCGGAAGAGGTGCTCGACGATCCACAGGTAGAAGGCCCCGGGGATGTCCTGGACGTGCTTGAACCAGTCCTCGAACACGCGGTAGCGCTCCACGTGGCGCTCCTCGCGGATGTTCGCCAGGAGCTGGAGCTGCTTCTCGATCTCGCTCTCGGGCTTGATCGTGATGAAGCCGTTCAGCATGAACTCGCCCTTCAGCACGCCGCCGCCGAGGGCAACCACCGACTCGTAGAAGGACAGGTCCCCGGTGCGTCCGTGGAACTTCACGTAGTCGCCGATCACCGGGTTGCCGGCGTAGAAGTCGATCGGCGCGCCGGCGATGGTGAGCGTGCTCACGCGCTCGGGGTGAAGAGCGGCGTAGATGGTCGCGAGCCAGCCGCCCTGGCAGTCACCCACCAGGTTCACGGGTCCGTCGCCGATGTGG
>JBPCQB010000055.1:0-2606 GCA_050998555.1 Thermoleophilaceae bacterium | reverse complement strand
CGCTCGGTGATGGGAAGCGCCCGCGCGTAGAGGTCGAAGAGAGCGTCCATCGCCCGCCCGTACTCGGGGCCGAGCGAGGGATCGCGCCAGTACCGGTAGCCGCCGCCCGGCATCGGCGCGTCGTAGGCGATGTAGCGGGTCGACTGCTCGAGGTAGGCGGCGAGGCGCCCCCGCTGGAGCACCTTGGTCATCACGTTGGACACCCACTCGCAGCCCACGTGCGCGCCGCCGAGCTGGGCCACCGAGTCGTCGCCGTAGCCGAGGAAGATGCGCTCGTAGAGCTGCGCCGCGCGCTCGCCTCCCGGACCGTGTTGTGCGTTGCCCGCGCCGTCGGCCTCGACCTCGCCGGCGAACTCGTCGAGGAAGAGCCTGCGCAGCGTGCCCGGGTAACGCGAGTAGCGGGCGAAGAGGGCACCCTTGACGGTCTCGGGCAGGCCGGTGAGGGCGAACACCGGCTTGTCGAGATTCGTGAAGTGCGGGGCGAGGCTCGCTCGCTCGACTTCGGTGAACGACTCGACCGGATAGTCCATGGACGGTCGAGGCTACCGGCGTGGGCGGCGGGCGGCGCCCGCCGGGCTGTGCAGGCGGCCGGACCGGCCGCCGGTCAATGGACCCGTCAACCCTTCCCCGGAGGCCAGCCCACCTGGATGCCGTCGGGGCCGACGATCGTCGGCACCACGCCGCGGTCGTTGGTACGGGAGAAGAGCTCGGCACGCCACTCGGGTCGGGTGGTGGCGTCGCGCTCCTCCCAGTCGAGGCCATCGGCGGCGAGGCCGTCGCGGGCGGCCTGGCAGTAGGGACAGCCGGGCTTGACGTACATGACGCGCTCGCTCATGGCACGGAGTGTGGCGTACCGATCGTCCACGCGCCACCGGCTGCGCAAGCGCCGCCGCCAACCGACGCCACCACGGCGTGGGGCTCGTCGACGAGCGCGAGCATGCGCTCCTCGGCCCCGGAGCGGGTGAGCGTCGGGCCGGCCTGGCGCTCCAGCACGGCGTCCCACACGTCCGACCCAGCGAGGGGTGTGGGACGCTGTGCATGTTCGGGCGCCGGCACAGGGTGACCTTCGCCGAGGGCACCGCTTATCCGGCTCACCGTGCGCTCGGTTGTGCGATCCGCAGCGCTCTAGGTGCAGATCGAGGCGTTACGTAAGCCGCGACGGTTTGCGGGAACAGGCCGGTTACGGTCTCCCGGGCGAGCCCAGAGCTCGAGCGCCGAGCCCGACAACGAGGCCCGGCGGCGGCCACGTCGCTCGAACCCCGGCGGGCCCACCGGGCCCCGGCCACGCCGCGCCGTCGTGCGCGTGCGTGTGCATGTGCGCGACAGGCTTCGCCACCTCGCACAGCCGCCCCTGGAACAGGTAGCAGTCGAGATCCCGGCGGGTCCGCGGGACGGGCGTGAGTAGACGCTTGCGGCGGGAGCCGCGGATCCGCGAGTCGAGCCAGTGGTCGAGCTGGCGCCGCTGGTGGCCGAGGAAGGTGGCGGCCTGGCGCGAGCTGGTGGCGCCCACCCTCGCGCTCTCGTCACCCGAGCGACGGAGGACACGGAGGACGGCCGAAGCCAGCCGACGGCGCTGACGAGGAGTTCCCGCGCCGGCGATCCGCACCGGCGAGCGTCCGTTCAGCCGCCGGAGCATGTAGTGGGACGGGGCGACGCCGAACAGCCGCGGCGCCTCGACGCCGATCGCGGGATGGTGCATCGTATGGAAGAGCATGTGCTGGGCCAGGTGCCCCTGGGTCATCGTGCGATGCGCTCGCCGGACTCGCAGCTCGAAGCGCGGGGCGGAGCGCTCAACGCCCGACGCGCTCACGAGCCGATGGGCCAGCCCCGCGGTCTCCACGCCGCGGCGACGCGCGAGTTGCTCCAGCGTCCGATGGTCGTCGCGCAGCCAGCCCCGGACGCCGGCGCGGTTGGTGCGCAGCTCGCGGTACAGGACGACCTCGTCGTAGGGCAGCCAGTGGCCCATGACCCAGTCCTCGGCCGGAAGCCACCTATGCCCCCCGCCGGCCCTCGAGTCGCGCACGCCCGGAGGGCGACCCGCCGGCAAATCTCACGTCCACGCCCGCCCTAGCGTTATAGGCGGGATGGCCCTCCCGCCCTTCCAGGCCCTCGTCGACGCCCACGGCGGCGAGGTCCTTCGCCTCCTGCGCGCCGTCGCGGGCCCTGACGAGGCCGAGGACTGCTTCCAGGAGACCTTCGTCGCCGCCCTACGCGCCTACCCGCGCCTGCGGCCCGGCTCGAACGCCCGGGCCTGGGTGCTGACGATCGCCCACCGCAAGGCGATCGACGCGGCACGGGCGCGCGGGCGCCGCCCGGTGGCGGCGGGACAGCTACCCGAGATCGCGGTGGACGGCGCCCCGGCCGCCGGCGACCATAACGCGGAGCTGTGGGTGGCGGTCGGCGCGCTGCCCCCGAAGCAGCGCGCCGCGGTCGCCCACCGCTTCGTCGCCGAGCTCTCCTACGCGGAGATGGCGACGGTGATGGACTGCTCGGAGGAGGCCGCGCGGAGAAGCGTGCACGAGGGACTAAGACGACTGAGAACGGAGATCGGGCGATGACCCAGGAGATCGAGGATCGAATGCGCCGCGCCGCGCGCGGGATGGACC
>JBPCQB010000099.1:0-3096 GCA_050998555.1 Thermoleophilaceae bacterium | reverse complement strand
CCGACGGGCAGGACAAGGCGTACCAGGCGATCGTCGAAGGTGCTGAGAACCCGCGCGACATGGGGCGGCCCGTGCTGCCGCGGCGCATCTTCCGGTTGCGCTACCTCCACGACGGTCGCGAACTGACCGGCGAGGTCGGCGAGCTGGACCCCTTCGACGAGCAGCCGGTCATGGCGATCCTCGACCAGGGCGACTGCTACACGATCCGCACGCTCGTCCGCGGGTACCTCGAGATCGGCGAGCCGATCATCGTCGGCAAGCCCGACGTGCTCGAAGTCCTCGAGTTCGACTAAGCCGGGCGGGGGCCGCGGCTCGCGGGCGCACGGCTCGCCGGGCGGTCTACGACCTTCGGATGAGGGCGCGACCGCGAGGCGAGAGGCGGTAGCCCGTCCCGAGCGACTCGGTGAGGCCGAGCTCCTTCAGCTTGCGCACGTCCCGCTTGAACGACTTCGTTTCGCGCCCCAACTCGTACGCGAGCTCCGCCGCCCGGACCGCGGGGCGGCGGTCGATGATCGCAAGGGTGGCCCGTGTCCACGGCCCATGGCGCGAGGCCCCGTCGAGGCGGTCCAGGCGTTGGACGAGCTGGGAATGCTCCTCCACCACGGTCGCCTCGACGAGCCCGATCGCGGTGCGCATCCGCGTTCCGGCGCGCAGCCGGGGCCGGTCCCAGCGCCGGAACGCGAGATCGACCCGCCCCGCGTGGATGGCGTCCAGCTCGGCGGCGCGGATCAGCATCCCGCTCTCACCCGCCCCGGCCCTCGATCTCCCGCGTCTGCGCCTCGAGGAAGGAGCGCAGCAGTACCGCCGCCCAGGTGCGGTAGGGCCGCCACGCCTCCGCCAACTCCTCCACCTCGTCGTTCGAGGGCCCGCCGTCCATGTCGTAGGCGAGGGCCACGGCCCGCCGTAGCCGGGGCTCCGCGGTCGGTAGGTAGTCCGGCTCGCCGGCGCCACGGAGGAGGACCAGCTCCGCCGAGAAGTCGCCGATCCCCGGCAACGCCTTGAGCTGCGAGAGAGCCTCATCGGGTGTCAGGGCCCGCAGGCGCTCCGCGTCGAGAAGTCCCTCCTGCGCCGCGGCGGCGAGCGCCCGCAGCCACTCCACCTTCCGGGCGAAGAGGCCCGGGAAGCTCTCCAGCCGTCCGAGCTGGTCCGGCCCGGGAAAGGCCACGCGGACGTCGCCATGGATGTCGACTCTCTGCCCCAGCTCCTCGGCCACGCGCGCCTTGACCCGCGAGGCCTGGACGATCCGTAGCCGGTGGCTGATGATCGCCCACGCTCCGGCCTCGAAGGGGCTGAGGAAGAGGACGGGTCGGAGGCCCTCGAAGCGCTGCTGGAGCCGGCCGATCGTCGGATCGCGCTCACCCACGGCGGCGAACCCGGACCCGTCGACGTCGAGGGAGAGGATGCGCTCGACCTCCGAGCGAAGCCATTCGGAGCCCACCTGGCCGAACCCCTCGCCGATCACTACGCCGTCCTCCCGCTGGCGCAGACAGACCCCGGCTCCCCGCCCCTCCGGGTCGGGGAAGGCCAGGTGAAGGTGGTCGCCCGCCCCCTGGTGGGCGGCGGGCGCGAAGCCCTCGAGGAAGCGAGCGCTCGCCGCCAGCGAGTACGGGCCGGACGGGCTGAGCTCGAAGCCGGAGCTCGCCGTGGTCAAGGCCGTCTCCCGTGCATCGCCGCAGCCTCGCAGGCCCGCGGTTCTCGGCGCTTCTCGGCGCCGGACACCTCCGGCGGATCGAGGCGAGCGGAGACGGATGCCGGCGTCGAAGGTCACATCAGCAACCCTCACCGCTCGAGGCGCGACTCCTCGAAGTCGAGGTCGCGCTCCACCTTCCGGCGCACCTCGTCGCTGATCTCGCGGGCGTTGCGGAGCTCGAGCAGCCGGACGCGCTCCGCCGCGAGCAGCTCGCGGCGGACCCGCTGATAGGCGCTCGAGCGCTGCTCGTAGGCGTCGCTCCCGTCCTCGCCGTGGACACGCGCCGCGAAGCGCCGGCGCCGGTACTCGAGCAGGCCGCGGACTCGCTCGACGGTGTCGTCGTATATCCACTCCTCCTGCTCGATCTCCTGCAGCCGGCCGAGGGCGGCCTTCGCGGTGTGCACGCGTGCGAGGCTCTCCTCCCGCTCCGCCCCGCCGTCGTCCTCGATGCGCAGAAGCCGGATCAGCGGCTTGAGGGTGAGGCCCTGCCCGACGAGCGTGACGATGATGACCATGAGCGTGAGGAAGATCACGAGATCGCGCTGCGGGAAGGGGACGCCCGGGCCGGTCTCCAGCGGGATCGCGAGCGCGGCCGCGAGCGACACGGCACCCCGCATCCCCGACCAGCCGACGACCAGCCGCTGGCGCCAGGACGCGCGCCGATCGACCTGGCGCGGTCTTCGGTCGAGGAGGCGGATGACGTAGGTGACCGTGAACATCCACGCGAGGCGAACGACGATCACCGCGGCGCTGACCGCCGCCGCCCAGCCGAGCAGCGCCGCAGCGGAGCGCCCGGAGAGATCGTCGAGCACGCCCGGCATCTGCAGGCCGATGAGCAGGAAGAGGACGGCGTTGACGAGGAAGGTGAGGATCTCCCACACGGACACACCCTGGATGCGCATGATCGGGGTGGTCAACTCGGGCGTGTGCCAGCCCATGTAGATGCCCACCGTGACCGCGGCGACGACGCCGGACAGTCCGAGGCCCTCGGCGGGCAGGTACGCCGCGTAGCCCGAGAGGATCGAGATCGTGATCTCGGTCGGCGGGTCGTCGATCCGGCGGCGGACGGCACGGATCAGGAAGCCGATCGCCAATCCCACCGCCAGCCCGCCGATCCCGGTCAGGAGGAAGCGCCCGCCCGCCTCCCACAGCGAGAAGGTGCCGCTCAGCACCGCGGCGACCGCGAAGCGGTAGAGCACGAGCGCGGTCCAGTCGTTGGTCAGGTTCTCGCCCTCGATGACGGTCACGAGTCGCCGGGGCGCGCGCAGCTCGCGCAGGATCGTCGCGGGCGCGACGGGGTCGGTCGGCGAGACGATCGCCCCGAGGACGAAGGCCACCGGCCACGGCAGGCCGACCACGAAATGCCCCACCACCGCGACGGCGAGCATGGTCACGATCACCAGCCC
>JBPCQB010000161.1:0-6772 GCA_050998555.1 Thermoleophilaceae bacterium | reverse complement strand
ACGACGTCGGCCATCGCGTCGAGCAGGCGTCCGCGCTGGGAGGAGAGGACCGCCTCGCGCGGCAGCCGGTGGGGGCCGCGCGGGAGCGCCCGCCCGGTGGACTCTGGGACGGCCGTGGCGCTCAAGGGTGAGAAACGGTAACGTAATTCGCCTACCTGAGGCCGGGTCCGCCATGCGCGTGCCGTCGCCCGGGCTCCCGACGCCCCCGCCGTCCCGGGCCGTCCCCAGCAGCACCCCGCCGAGAGATGACACCGCCGAGCACCCGCCATCGAGCCTCGAGCTCGCGTAACGGGGGTGGCGCGGAGCGCTCCGGCGACGAGGACGACCGCGGGACGGCCGCGCGCCTCGCCGCAGGGGTCGCCCGGCAGGTGGTCCGGCGGATCCCCGCCGCCGACCTCGACGAGCGCGACCCCGACTACATCCGCGAGCGCCTGCCCGGTCTCTGGCTGCTGGCCTCGCTGTACTTCCGGGCCCGGGTAAGGGGCCTCGAACGAGTGCCCGCCGAAGGGCCGATGCTGCTCGTGGGCAACCACTCGGGCGGCGTGGTCATCCCCGACACCCACGTGCTCACCCTCGCCTTCACCACCTACTTCGGGGCCGAGCGGCGCTTCCATCAGCTCGCTCACAACCTGGTGCTCTCGACACCCGGCCTCGGATGGCTGCGCAAGTTCGGCACGGTGGCCGCCTCGCACGAGAACGCGGACGCCGCGCTCGGCTCCGGGGCCGCTCTCCTCGTCTACCCGGGGGGTGACCACGAGACCTTCCGGCCCTCGTGGCAGTCGGGCCGCATCGACTTCGGGGGTCGCCGCGGCTACGTGGACCTGGCGCTCCGCCACGATGTCCCGATCGTCCCCGTGGTGTCCATCGGGGGTCAGGAGACCGCCCTGTTCCTCACCCGGGGCGAGGGGCTCGCCCGCCGGCTCGGCCTCGACCGCCTGCTGCGGGTGAAGATCCTGCCGGTGTACCTCGGCCTGCCGTTCGGCCTACACGTGGGCAGCCTTCCCTACCTCCCGCTACCCGCGCAGATCACCGTCGAGTTCCTCTCCCCCATCCACCCGCGCGAGGAGTGGGGCGAGGATCCTGACCCGGCGATGGTGCACGAGGCGGTCACCCGCCGCATGCAGCGAGCGCTCGACCGGCTCTCGGCCGAGCGCCGCCTGCCGCTCATCGGCTGAGGCACCGCGGTGCGGGTCGAGGAGAGCATCGAGATCGCGGCCTCCCAGGAGGAGGTGTGGGCGGAGGTGCACGACCCCTCGCGCTACGGCGGGCGGCTCGAAGGTGTGGGGACGTGGGAGCCTCAGGGCGAGGGAGGGCCGGGGCTCGGCGCCCGCTACCGGATGCGACTCATGATCGGCCCGACCCTGGTCGGCGGCCTGGTGGAGATGGTGGAGTACGAGGAGCCGAGCGAGCTGGCGTGGACCAGCATCCTCGGGATCGACCAGCGCGGGCGCTGGCGCCTGCGGCCCGCCGGCGAGCGCACCACCAAGGCCACCCTGCGCCTCTACTACCAGGCACCGGGACGGCTGTTCGGCGCGGCGGCAGACCGCCTGGCCGCGCCGAGCGTGCGTGCCGGGCTGCGCGCCGCCCTGCGCTCGCTCAAGGCCCACGTCGAGGGGACGGGGCCGGCGGGACGGGGCCTGGGCGTCCGAGCCCGGGTGGCCGGCGCCGCCGGCGCCGCGGTGGACGGCGCCCGAGTGGTCGCACGGTCTCGGCTCATCCACCCCGAGCGCCCGGACCGCCTCCTGCGGGGCGCGGCCGCCCTCGCGCGTTACGGACCGACCGCGGCGGCCGGACTCGCGGCCTCGGCGGCGCGCTTTCCCGACCGCCCGGCGATCATCGACGAGGCCGGCGCGCTCACGTTCTCGGAGGTCCACCGCCGGACCAACGCGCTGGCCCATGCCCTGTCCGACGCCGGCGTGGTCGAGGGCGACGGCGTGGCGGTGATGTGCCGCAACCACCGAGGGTTCGTGGAGGCCGTCGGCGCCGCATCGAAACTCGGCGCCAACGCGCTGCTGCTGAACACCTCGTTCGCCGGACCGCAGCTCTCCGACGTGGTCAAGCGCGAGAAGCCGCGAGCGATCGTCTACGACCAGGAGTTCACCGACCTCCTCGCTGACGCCGGCCGCCGGCGCAAGCGGTTCGTGGCCTGGGAAGAGGACCCCGGCACGGCCGCCGACCCGACGCTCGAGGACCTGATCGCCGAGGGCGACCCCGACGACGTGGTGGCTCCGAGCGGCGAGGGGCGCATCGTGATCCTCACCTCGGGCACGACCGGCACGCCGAAGGGCGCGTCGCGGCCGACGCCGTCGAACTCGGTCGCGCCGCTCATCTCCATGCTCTCGCGCATCCCGCTCCGAGCGCGGGAGACCACCGTGATCGCGGCGCCGCTGTTTCACTCCTGGGGGTTCGCGCACCTCGCCCTCGGGCTCACCCTGTCCTCCACGTACGTGCTGCGCCGGCGCTTCGACCCCGAGGAGACGCTGGCCGCCGCCGCACGCCACCGGGCGAGGACACTCGTGGCCGTCCCGGTGATGATCCAGCGCATCATGGAGCTCCCGCCGGAGACGCGGCGGCGCTGGGACCTCTCGTCGCTAGGGGTGGTGGCCCTGAGCGGGTCGGCCCTGCCCGGCGACCTGGCCGCGCGCTTCATGGACGAGTTCGGCGAGGTGATCTACTCGCTGTACGGCTCGACCGAGGTGGCCTGGGCCACGGTGGCCGCGCCCGAGGATCTGCGCGCCGCTCCGGGAACCGCCGGCCTGCCCCCGCGCGGCACAGAGCTGCGCATCCTCGCGGAGGACGACGACGTCGAGGTGTCTCCGGGTGGTACGGGCCGGATATTCGTGCGCAACGACATGCTCTTCGAGGGCTACACCGGCGGAGGGTCGAAGGACATGGTCGGCGGGTTCATGAGCACCGGCGACCTCGGCCGGGTCGACGACGAAGGGCGGCTCTACGTCGAGGGCCGCGACGACGAGATGATCGTCTCCGGCGGTGAGAACGTGTTCCCGCGCGAGGTCGAGGACCTGCTCGCCGGCCACGGGGACGTCTACGAGGCGGCGGTGATCGGCGTCGAGGACGAGCGCTTCGGCCAGGCGCTGAAGGCCTTCGTGGTGCCGCGCGACGGGAAGAAGCCATCGGCGGAGGAGCTGAAGGCCCACGTGAAGGCGAACCTCGCGCGCTTCAAGGTGCCGCGCGACGTGGAGCTGCTCGACGAGCTGCCGCGCAACTCGACGGGCAAGGTGGTCAAGCGGGAGCTGACTGTCCGGGGGGGTCCACCCCCCCGAGACCCCCCTGCGGTCCTCGGTAGCGGGCCGGCGTGAGGTGGCCCTGCCCGCCCGCCGGGCCGCGCGCGCGGCCTTGACGGCCTGCCGCCGGCCGCCCTCACGCAGGCTGCCGTAGAGGTCGCGCACCCGCTCGAAGATCTCGACCGCGGTGGCCTGGGCCTGCTCGTGGGTGGGCGCCTCGACCCGGTCGAAGCGGATGGGGTCGTCGTACTGGACCGTGACCTTGGGGAACTCGAGCTGCCTCCAGTTGCGCAGGCGCGCGCTACCGGCGATCGCCGCGGGCACCACCGGAGCTCCGGACTCGAGCGCCAGCCGGCCGATGCCCGAGCGCGGCTCGCCCAGCTCGCCGGTGCGCGAGCGTCCCCCTTCGGCGTACATCACCACCACGCCTCCGCGGTCGAGCACGGCGTGAGCCGTCTTGAACGCCTCCTCGTCCCGATGGCCGCGGCGGATGGGAAACACTCCGCCCGGTGAGTAGATCCACTGCATCGGTCGCCGGAAGAGCTGTGACTTGCCCATGAAGTGGATCTTCCGTCTGACGAAGACGGCGACGAAGAAGTGATCCAGGAACGAGAAGTGGTTCGGCGCGACGATGGCCGGTCCGGACATCGGCACGAGGTTGGAGTCGATGGTCCGCGCGCGGTAGAAGAGCATGAGGTAGGGAAGTTGCACCAGCCTGACGAGCTCGTAGACCCAGTTCGGACGGTGCTCACGCGTCCGCTCGTGAAAGGGCGCGAAATGCTCGGCCGGACGCGGATCCTTATAGGTCTGCTCCTTCAACTCGGGTCGTCTCCTCTTCTCCTAAGGGCGGGCGGAGCCCGCTTCTACCCTGGCGATCCGCCGACGTTACCCGCCGGGCGAAGAGCGTGCCGGGCGAGTTCCCGGTGCGGACGACCCGGGCCCGCGGTCAACCTCTAACGTGCCGCGGCCAGCGAGCGAACGGAGGCCGGGTTGACTGACGTGGGGACCGACGTGACGCCACGGGAGCTGGCCTCGGGCAAGGTCCTGGTCGACGAGCCCGCTCCCGGCGTGGCCCGCCTGCGGATCTCGAACGCGCGGCGGAGCGGCGCGCTCGACCATGAGATCCTCGACGGCCTGACCGAGGCGCTCGGCAGCCTCGACGCCCGCTGCGTGGTGATCACCGGCGAGGGGTCGGTGTTCTCGGCCGGGTACGACATCGGCGACTTCGAGGACGGCGAGGCGTTCGCCGCGGCCGCCGAGAAGCTCGTGGCCCATCCGTTCACCGCGGCCATCGATGCGGTGGAGGACTACCCCTACACCGTCATCGCCGCGCTGAACGGGCACGCGATCGGCGGCGGTCTCGAGCTGGCCGTCGCCTGCGACATCCGCCTGGCCGCCGAGGGCATCCGCCTCGGCATGCCTCCCGTGAAGCTCGGCCTGATCTACTCGCACACCGGTCTGCGGCGGTTCATGGACGTCTGCGGCGTTGCGGGCGCCAGCGAGCTCTTCCTCACCGGGCGCAACGTCGACGCCGGGCGCGCCGCGGCCATGGGCCTCGTCAACCGGGTGGTGGCGGTCGAGGATCTCGAGGAGGAGGTCCTCTCCCTCGCCTCCGAGGCGGCGGCCGGCGCGCCCCTGTCGGTGGCCGGCAACAAGCGCATCATGCGGACGCTCCGTCGCCACGCGGCGGAGCTGCCGCCGGAGGTGGAGCGCGACCTCGTCGAGCTGCGCGAGTCGTGCTTTCGGTCGGAGGACTTCCAGGAGGGCGTCAGGGCGTTCGCGGAGAAGCGCAGTCCGGAGTGGAAGGGGAGGTAGGGAGACGGCGGGGTGTCGGTCGCGGCCGGGCGGGGTGGCGCGGCCGGGTCACGCCCCTCGGCCCGCCCGCTCAGAGCAGATGCTCGCGCTCGGAATCGGCCGCCGGTCGATCGGCCGCGGCCTCGACCGCGGCCGGCTCCACCGTGTGTACCGCGGCGTATACGCGGTCGGTCACACCAGGCTGTCGCGTCGTGGACGGTGGGTGGCTGCCGTGCTCCCGCCGGGCCCGGCGTGGTCCTCTCGCACCGCTCCGCGGCGGCGATGTGGGGCCTCACCGCGGGCGCACCCGGGCGCGTCGAGGTCAGCGCCCCGACTCGACGCCGCCCGGCGGGCGTAGACGTCCACCGCACCCGCCTGCACGAGGACGAGGTCACCGAGCTCGAGAACATCCCCCTGACCACCGCTTCGCGCACGCTTCTCGACCTCGCGGCTGTGCTCCCCCGCAACCGGCTCGAGCGGGCCCTGCGAGAGGCCGAGGTCAGCCGTCTCGGCGACGCGGCGTCGCTCGCGGTGCTCCTTGAGCGCCATCCCCGCCGCCGGGGCACGGCCGCTCTCAGATCGATCCTCGCCTCCGGCCGCGTCGCAGACGGCGTGACCCGCAGCGAGCTCGAGGAGCGCTTTCTCGTCTTCCTCGACGCCAACGCCCTGCCCCGACCGCAGCTGAACGTCCACCTGGAAGTCCACGGCCGCCTGCTCGAGTGTGGCTGCGTCTGGCGCGCCCGACGGCCTCGTCGTCGAACTCGACGGCCACGCAGCGCACTCCCCGCGTACCGCCTTCGAGCGCGACCGCGCCCGTGACCGCGCACTCCACGCCGCCGGCTGGCGGGTGCTGCGGATCACCTGGCGCCAGCTTCACCGCGAGGCCGATGCGGTCGCGGCTGACCTGGGTGTGCTGCTCAGGAGCGCGGACTGAAACAGCCTCGCCCCCCGCCGCCGACCTCCGGGTGCTGCTCAGCACAGGCTGAGACAACCTCGCCTGCAAAGCCGTCCGGCCTCGCCCGTACCGTGCGAGCTCGTTCCCGAGGCGCGCAGGAGGTCGGTTGGCCCCGCTCATCACCCAGGAGGAGGCGCTCGCGCTCGGCGAGCTCGAGGCGCACGCGGACATCGAGGCGCTCGTCGAGCGGGCGTGGCGCGCACGGGTCGAGCACTTCGGCGACTCGACCGACCTCTGCTCGCTGGTGAACGCGAAGTCCGGGGGCTGCGCGGAGGACTGCGGGTTCTGCGCGCAGTCGAGGTACGCGGAGGCCGACACCCCGATGCACGCGATGATGAGCCCGGAGCAGATCCTCGAGCACGCGCGCGCGGCCGAGGCCGCCGGCGCGCACCGCTTCTGCATGGTCACCCAGGGACAGGGCCTGTCGAAGCGTGACTTCGAGAACGTGCTGGAGGGCGCCCGGCTCGTCGCGCAGAACACCAACCTCAAGCGGTGCGCGTCGGTCGGGCACATGTCCGCCGCTCGGGCCTGCCAGCTCAAGGAGGCGGGCATACAGCGCGTGCACCACAACGTCGAGACCGCCGAGTCCTACTACCCCGAGGTCTCGACGACCGTCCGCTACGAGGGCCGGCTACGGAACATCGACGCGGTTCGCCAAGCCGGGCTCGAGACGTGCGTGGGCGGCATCCTCAACCTCGGCGAATCGCGTGAGCAGCGAGTGGAGATGGCCTTCGAGCTGGCGGCCATCGACCCCACCAGCGTGCCCATCAACATGCTC
>JBPCQB010000110.1:0-51090 GCA_050998555.1 Thermoleophilaceae bacterium | reverse complement strand
CGAAACCGGCGATACCGCCGACGAGCATTACCCCGACGGCCAGGAGCACGACGGTCCCCCCGATGGGCCCAATGGCGTTAATCAGGCGAAACGGAGGCGTACGTCCCAGTGTTCCGTAGAGCGCACGCTCCGGAAGGTCAACGTGCTTGGCAAGCACGCTTTTCACGGCGGCGGGGGCGTTGAAGAGCTCCGCGAACCCCCTGGCCACCGCCTCGCCTTGCTGGCCCAAGGCGGGGCCCAAGGCGGCTGCCGCGCGCGCGATGGCTACGAGTAAAGCTCCGCTCCCGGCGGCGAGCACAGCGGCGAGCGCGAGGAACGTGGCTTCGCCGACGCTTTTTCCGAGGTTGTAGAGCACACCGGCGGCCACGAGGGCTCCCGCCGTAAGACTGATGTGCGGAAGCAGTTGCTTCACGACGGCGACGAACAGGGAGTCGGATCTCAGGACATTCTGGCGATTGAGGGCGCTCGCCAGGTTGGACACGTCCGCCGTTTCGGGTGCGGCGTGTCCCGCAGGTGAGGACGTCAGCGCGTCTGCAGCCTGTGAGCTCAGGCGAGCAAGCGCGCTGAGTGCGAGTTGCTTGTCGCCCAAGCCGAGCGCCTGCGCCTCGTCGGTTGCGTCGCGGACACCGTCTGCGAGCTCCCCGATGGCCGAGCCGATCCCCGCAGTTCCCCCGACAGCCGCCATGCAAGCGATCCTAACCACGCCGACCCCAGTCCGGCCTGCTCGCAGAGTGACTCGAGGTCGCGCATCGACAGCCACGCACGAACGCGCCGATACCATCGCCCTGAGCGGCTCGGTGCGAAGCAGCATCGTCCCGCGGGGGAACAGCTTCGAGACGAACGGCTCGGCCCACTCGCGCACCTGCGGGAGCTCGACCGAGAGCTCCCCCTCGGCGGTCTGCAGCTTGCGGGGGCGAAAGCCGTTGCGCAGGCCCCGCTGATCGTCCGGCCGGCGCTCGTAGCGCGCCCGGCCAAGCCACGCGTCGAACTCCTCCTCGACCGCACGCTGAATGATCAGCCGGGCGCCGAGCTTGGCGAGCTCGGACAACGACTCGCGGGGGTTCTCGCCGACTCCCACGGCGAGCAACGCGTCGATCTGCTCCTCAATTTCCGCGACGGCGGTACGGTACGTCTCACGGCGTAGGTCCTCCTTTGTCTTGCAGGACTTGAGGGAACCTACGCCGTTGCCTTGACGGCTCCGGCTATTTACAGCGGTTGGGGGACGCGACCCCGTTCAAGCTGCCCGTGCCGCTTTGCGCGAGAAGGAGCAGCGCCGTCGCGCCGGTCTTGTTGTAGTCGGGGCTCACCGCGTAGATGGCCGGGGGGTTCCGCCCGGTTGCGCCTTGCTCCCTCAGCTCACCCGCCCGGGCGTGCGTTCTCGAGGTCGGTGGCGCTTGACGGAGTCCACATCTCGAAGAGCTGACCGTCTCAGTCGGACGCACGGGCGTTCGCGCGCTCGACCCCGAGGTGCCGATAGAGCGTCGCGCGGCTCACGCCGAGCACCTCCGCGATCTTCGCCGTGGTGTGCTCACCCGACTCGTACATCGTCCGCGCGACGTCAAGCTTCTCGGCGCTCATAACCGGCGGCCGCCCACCGCGGCGCCCGCGCGCCCTGGCGGCGGCGAGCCCGGCCTGGGTCCGCTCGCGGATCAGGTCGCGCTCGAACTCGGCGAGCGCGGCGAAGACGTGGAAGACGAGCCGCCCGCCGGGCGTCGTCGTGTCTATCGACTCGGTGAGCGAGCGGAACCCGACGCTGCGCTCTTCGAGTGCACCCACCGTCTCCACCAGGTGGCGCAGCGACCGGCCGAGCCGGTCGAGGCGCCAGACGACGAGCGCGTCGCCCGCGCGCAGGTGGTCGAGGGCCCGGGTGAGCTCGGGGCGCTCGGCGAGCGCTCCGCTGGAGCGATCGGTGTAGGTGCGCTCGCATCCGGCCACCTCGAGGGCGTCGAGCTGGAGGGTCGCTTCCTGCTCGAGCGTCGAGACCCGCGCGTAGCCGAGGGCCGCCATCGGCGAACTGTCTCAAACCCGTCGGACGGCACCGCTGTGAGACGTTAATTCCCGGCACGGGTTGTGGACGCGTTCGAGGCGGCGACGGCCGGTCCGCCGCGAACGTCTCGCAAACGGTGGCGGTCTCATCCGGTCGCTGCACCACCATCGTTCGGGGTGGCTGATCGGCCGCCGTCGTTAACAAAGACGACCAAGCAGTTAGGCGTCGATCGTCGGGCGCGCCGTAGGCTTCCCGCAGTGGGGGATCCGCCTTCTGCTCTATGAGCAGGTCGTCTGAGATCGACGTTCGACGCCCGGGCCACGCTCGAAAGCGAGGACGGCCGTGAGACCCCGACGCACCGCCAACTGCGCAACAGGGTCAACCAATTCGGGATCTACCCGGGGCAGACACCCGGACCCGAGCAACGATGTAGCGACGGAGTGCGCTGGCGGCCACTCATCCTGGGACGCGGTAGCGAAGCACCGACCGGCATCGGTCAGTGCTCCCCGGTCGAACGGACCGCCACAGGCCGGACGAAAAGCACCCGCCTACTCCGCCATTACGATGCCGCCATGCGCTCCGGCCCGGTTCTGGTCACGGGCGCCGAGGGTTTCGTCGGCACCCACCTGATCGCCTGTGCCGAGGCTTCGGGGGTACCGGCGGTGGCGGCGAGAGGGGATCTCCGCCGCCCCGAGTCTGCGCGCGAGGTGATCGCCGATGCTGGCCCCGTCGCCGTGGTGCACCTTGCGAGCGCCGGGCCGGCCGGGCCCGACGGATCCTGCGCTGCCCTCGCGGACGATGCCCGGATGGCCGCCAACCTGCTCGCCGCCCTCGCTGAGGAGCGCCCTGACGCGCCCGTGCTGATCGCGGGCTCGGCCGCGCAGTACGGGCTGGCGGCGCTCGACCGCCTGCCCGAATCGGCGCCGCTCGCCCCCGTCGCCGCCTACGGCGCCGCGAAGACCGCGCTCGAGCTCGCGTGCGCCGGCCGCGATGCCCCCTGCGTCATCTGGGCGCGCACGTTCAACCTCCTCGGCCCCGGACAGCCTCCCAGCGCGCCGGTATCCGCATGGGCGCGCCGGCTCGTCGAGGCCGAGCGAGGCCACGACGACGCGCTCCGCACCGGCCGGCTCGACGTGGTGCGCGACTTCCTCGACGTACGAGACGCGGCCGACGCCTACCTGGCCCTTCTCGCGAGCGCCGCCGAGGGCCCGGTAAACGTGTGCTCCGGACGGGCGGTCACCCTGAGCGAGATTCTCGACGCCATGATCGCCCTGAGCCCCGCGAACCCGCGCGTCGAGCGCGACCCGGCCCTCGAGCGGGCGCTCGACCCGCCGCGTGTGGTGGGCGATCCCGGCCGCCTGCACGCCCTCACCGGCTGGGAGCCCCGCCGCTCGCTCGGGGAGAGTCTGACCGACGTCCTCGAGGAGTGGCGCGCACGCGCCGCCGTCGACGAGCCGCGGGCCGAGGGGGTGGCGGCCCCATGAGCGGCCTCGAGGGCCAGACCGTGCTCGTGACCGGCGCCGGAGGGTTCATCGGCAGTCACCTCTGCGAGCGCCTGGTGCGCGAGGGCGCCCGCGTGCGCGCCTTTTGCCGCTACACCTCCCGGCGGGAGCTCGGGCTGCTCGCCCTCCTCGACGGGGCCCTGCTCCGCGAACTCGACGTGCGCTTCGGTGACCTGGCCGACGCCGACTTCGTCGCCCACGCGGTGGCGGGCTGCGACGCCGTCCTTCACCTCGGCGCCTCGATCTCCGTGCCGTACTCGTTCGAGGCGCCGCGCGAGGTGGTGAGCACCAACGTGCTGGGCACGCTCAACGTGCTGGCCGCCGTGCGCGGGTCGGGCGTGCGGCGCATGGTCCAGATGTCCTCGAGCGAGGTCTACGGCACGGCGCGCCGCGTGCCCATGGACGAGGAGCACCCGCTCGGCGCCCAGTCGCCGTACGCGGCCAGCAAGGTGGGCGCCGACAAGCTGGCCGAGACCTTCCACGCCGCCTACGGCCTCCCGGTGGTCATCGCCCGGCCGTTCAACACCTTCGGGCCGCGACAGTCGCTGCGCGCGGTCATCCCCACCATCGTCGGCCAGGCGTTGGTGCGCGACGAGGTGCACCTCGGGGCGACCGACCCGCGCCGCGACTACGTGTTCGTGGCCGACACCGTCGACGCGCTGGTCCGGCTCGCGGGCGCCGACGGGCACGCAGGGGAGACCTTCAACGTCGCCACCGGGACGGACGTCTCGATCGGCGCGATCGTCGAGATGGTGGCCGCCGAGCTCGGTCGCGAGCTGCGCGTGGTGACCCGCGAGGAGCGCCTGCGCCCCGGCCACAGCGAGGTGCTGCGGCTGCTGGGCGACGGCGCCCGCATGCGCGCCGCCTTTGGCTGGGCACCGGCCACGAGCTTCGAGGAGGGGCTGCGGGCCGTGATCGAGTGGATGGACGCCCACCGCGCCGCCTTGGCGCTCACCGACGCCTACGTCCGGTGAGGCCCGACACCGACCCCGGGAGCTCGCGATGAGGGTGGTGATCATGGCCGGCGGTCGCGGCACGCGCCTGGCCCCGTACACGGCCGTGCTGCCGAAGCCGCTAATGCCGCTCGGGGACCGGCCGATCGTCGACGTGCTGCTGCGCCAGCTCGTGGCCGCGGGCGCGGAGCACGTGAGCATCTCCGTCGGCCACCTGGGCGGCGTGATCGAGTCCTGGGTGCGCTCCGAGCGCTACGACGTCCCGATCTCCTTCCTCTACGAGAGCGAGCCGCTCGGCACCGCCGGCGCGCTTCGCAACGCCGAGATCGACGAGACGTTCGTGGCCATGAACGGCGACGTGCTCACCACGCTGCCGTTCGCCGAGCTGCTGGCCCGCCACCGCGGGTCGGGCGCCGTGGCCACCGTGGCCGTGACCGAGCGGACCACGCAGGTGGAGTACGGGGTGGTGCACGTCGACGGCGCGGGGGCGGTGGTGCGCCTCGAGGAGAAGCCGCGGCTGCGCTACACGGTGAGCATGGGCGTCTACGCGTTCGAGCCGCGGATCGTCGAGTTGATCGACCCCGGCGAGCGCGTCGACTTCCCGGACCTGCTCGGGCGCGCCATGGCCGCGGGCGAGACGGTGGCCGCCCACCGCTTCGACGGGTACTGGCGCGACATCGGCAACCCCGAGGACTACGGGCAGGCCGTGGCCGACTTCGAGGACGACCCGGGGCGGTTCATCGCCTGAGGAAGCCGAGCTTCACGGGACGCGGGCGGGAGCGAGCTCGCTCGCGCCCGCGAACACCTGGCCCGACCCGGTCACGTTCCACGGGTCGATGAGCACGGCGCCCGCGGGCACGCGATCGACCAGGCCCTCGTACGCGCTGTGGTTGGTGGCCACCAGGACGGCGTCGGCACCGCTCAGCGCGTCCTCGAGCGGCTCGCTCTCGGCCGGCACGAACGGGTCGTGCTGGGACACCACGGCCAGCTCCCGCTCCAGCAGGCGCACGAGCTTGTAGGAGAGCGAGTCGCGCGTGTCGTCGGAGTCGCGCTTGAAGGTCAGGCCGAGCACGGCGACCCTGCGGTCGCGCAGCGAGCCTCCGAGACGGCGCTTGAGCCCCTCGACGAGGAACAGCGGCACGGTCTCGTGCACGCGCGAGACCGCCAGCAGCATCCCCGGCGCGCTCGAGCGCTCCTCGGAGAACGCGAAGTCCTTGCGCAGGCAGGTGCCGGCGGTCAGGCCGGGAGAGGCGATTCCTCCCCGCGGGTAGTCGCGGTTGATCAGGTCGACGACCTCGAACACGTTCGCGTCGTACTGCTCGCAGTTCATCATCAGAAGGTTGGGCAGCGCGAAGTTCGCGTAGCGGAGGATGTTGGTCCAGATCTTCGCGAGCTCGGCCTGCACCGGCGTGGTGCGGACGATCTCGGTGCCGAAGGCAGCGAACAGCTCGGCCGCGCGCTCGGTCGAGGCCTCCCCGACGCCGCCGACGATGCAGGGCAGCGTGGCGATCTCCTCGAGGAAGTGGTTCTCGGCGATCCGCTCGGGCACGTGGGCCACGAACACGTCCTCTCCCACGCGCAGCCCGGAGCGCTGCTCGAGGTACCCGGCCACCCACTCGGTGGTGCCGGGGCCGACCGTCGAGCGCAGGGTGAGCACGTGGCCGGGGCGCAGGGCGGGGAGCAGCTCGTCGAGCACGGCGCGCACCTGCGAGACGTCGATCTCGATCTGGGCGAAGGCCGGCGTGCCGAGGGTGAGGACGACGTGGTCGGCCGCCGCGGCGTCGGTCACCTGACGGGTGAGCGACAGGCGGCCGTCACGGCTCACCCGGTCGAGCACCTCCTGGGTGCCGGTCTCGTGGAAGGGCATCTGCGCGGCGCGCACGCTCTCGAGCACGGCGGGATCGCGCTCGACGCCGATCACCGTCAGGCCGCGGTCGGCGAAGGAGAGGGCCAGGGGGAGCCCGACGCGGCCGAGGCCGACGACGGCGACGTCGGCACGCTCCGGAGCGCTCGACTCGCTCACGGGGGCCGGGTCGCCGAGGGCGCGCGGCCCGGGGGAGGGTCCGGGCCGGGCCGGGCCGTTCACCGATTCCGTCATCGGGCCGGCGCTGCGCCCCGCAGCCGCGCCCGGGCCACCTGACGTGCGGCGCCCACCGCGAAGCGCGGGTTGTACCGCAGGTACCTCGGGGCCAGGCGGCGCGGCTCGCGGGTCATCCGGTAGAGCCACTCGAGACCGCGGCGCTGGAGCCACGGCGGCGCCTGGGGAACGAGCCCGGCGTGGAAGTCGAACGCGGCGCCCACCGCGCACATCACCGGCACCTCGAGGCGGGGGCGCATGCGCAGCATCCACTTCTCCTGCTTGGGCACGCCGATCCCCACCCACAGCACGTCCGGCCGCGCGGCGTCGATCCGCGCGATCACGTCGCTCTCCTCATCGGGCCTGAGCTCCCGGAAGGGCGGCGAGTAGCCACCCACCACCTCGAGCCCGTCGAAGCGGCGGCGCAGGTTGTCGGTGAGGTCGGCCAGGGCGCCGTCGTCGCGCCCGCCGTAGAGGAACACCCGGTGGCCGTGACGCGCGCAGCGCTCGGTGTAGCGGAGCATGAGGTCCGGGCCGTAGACGCGGTCCTCGAGCCGCTCGCCCAGCGCGTTCATCGCCCACACCAGCGGCATGCCGTCGGGCACGGTGAGGGCCGACGCCGACAGGGCGGCGCGCATCTCGGGGTCGTCCTGGGCGACCATCACCGCGTGGGTGGCCACCACGCACACGTAGCCGCGGGCCCGGCGCTCGACCATGGCGTCCATGACGTCCATGGCGCCCTCGTAGTCCGTGGCCGCGAGGTCGACGCCGAGCACACGCCGCGTGGACACCGCGGGGACCTCGAGGGGCGCGGCGGCGCTCGCCGCCGCGGTCATCGCTCCTGGCCGCGCCCGACCTGCTCGCGCTCGCGGCCCTGCGGTCGCGCAGCGGCCGGCTGCGGGCGATAGGCCGCGGGTGACGGCACGCTCGGCGCCTCGCCCTCGCGCTGGCGCTGCTCGAGCAGCGCCAGGCGCTGGGCCAGGACCTTGGTCTGGTCGGTGAGCCGCGAGACCGCGATCGAGAAGTGCAGGAGCAGCAGGCCCACGAAGCCGCCGGCCACCAGGAAGAGGGCGGTGGGCGGGTAGGCGATGCCGAGCACGGCGGCCACGAGCTCGAGGCCGGGGCGCCACGCCGCGAGGGCGAGGAGGGCCAGCGCGCACCCCATCCAGACGAGCGCGTAGCGTTCGAGGAAGCGCCGGCGCCGAACGAGCTCGAGCACGACGAGCAGCAGGCCCGCCGAGCCGGCGATGGCCAGGAGCTGGAAGTTCAGGCTCATCCCTAGATCCGCCCGGCCGCCGCCACCGGGGCCTCGTCGCCCGGCTCGACCACCGGTCGGGCGCGCACCAGCCCGACGAAGATCGCGAGCAGCACCTTGACCATGTAGTAGATCGACTTACCCGAGGAGATCGAGGAGACACCTCCGCCGCGGGCGAACATCCGCACCGGCACCTCCCTCATGCGCAGCCGGTGGTAATGCAGCATGAGCACCGCCTCGACCTCCGGGTAGTCGTGCGGGTAGTCGCGGGCGAACACGGCGATGGCCCGGCGGTTGAAGAGCCGAAAGCCCGAGGTGGGATCGCTCACGCGCTGGCGGACGATCCGCGACAGCAGGAAGGCGAAGATGTGTATGCCGGTGCGGCGGCTGATCGGGGACGGGTACTTGTAGTCCTTGGTCAGGAAGCGCGAGCCGCACACCATGTCGAGCCGAGGATCCTCGTCCATGGCCTCCACGAGGCGGTTGATCTCGGCCGGGTCGTGCTGGCCGTCGCCGTCGACCTGGACCATGTAGTCGTAGCCGTTCTCGAGGGCGAACGAGAAGCCCGACTGCACCGCCCCGCCGATCCCCAGGTTGAACGGGTGACGCACCACCCGCGCGCCCGCCGACTCGGCGACCACCTGCGTGCCGTCGGTGGAGCCGTCGTCGATCACGAGCACGTCGAAATCGGCCGCCTGTTCGCGCAGCGCGCGCACCACGCCGCCGACGGTGGCCGCCTCGTTGTAGGCGGGGACCGCGGCGAGGTGGGAGAAGCTGTACGGGGCAGCGAAGCGCATGACTCTTAAAGGCCCATCCGAGCGAGAAGTTTCGCCGCCGACGGGGAGCGGACCTGCGAGCGGCGACGCCGGTGGGCGAACGCGGATGCGCGCGGTCGGGAACGGGCCGGCGCCCCACGTTAGCCTGCGCGCCCGGATGCTTCCACCCTGGGCCTTCGCCGGCGGTCCGGCGATACGAGACCGCGACGACGATGTTGCGCCGCAGCGGCTAGGCCAGCGGGCTCGGCACCCGTCGCTCGGGCGCCGGGTCCTGCTCACCCGATACCGCGGGTACGGCCTCGCCCGCCACGCCGGGCCCACCCGCCGCGACCGCCGGCCCCGGCCGCACGTCGAACTCGTCCATCCGCAGCTCGCTCAGCATCTCCCGGTGGGCGCTCGCGGTCCACGGGAACACCGCCGGCTTGCCGTCCGCGCCCATGTACCAGGAGTCGCAGCCGCTGACCCACGCGGTCCGGGGCATCGCCTCGTCCATCTGGCGGTGGAAGCGCTCGGTGGGCTCGAGCCGGGGGACCGTGCTCGACACCCGGCCCTGCTGCCACAGGCGGATCCACTTGAGGACGTACTCCACCTGGGTCTCGGCCACGAAGAAGATCGAGGCGTTGGCCACCGGGCTGTGCGGTCCCATCAGCATGAAGAAGTTCGGGAACCCCGGGAGCGCCACCGTGCGGTAGGCCCACGGCTCGCCGCTCCACGTCTCCTCGAGCGTGTGCCCGTCCTCTCCGACGAGGTCCATGGGCCGGACGTAGGCGTGGGCGTCGAACCCGGTGGCCAGCACGAGCACGTCGAGCTCGTGGTGCCTTCCGTCCTCGGTCACCACGCCCGCCGGCTCGACGCGCTCGATGCCCTCGGTCACCACCTCGACGTTTGGTCGCTCGACGGCCGGATAGAACCGCGTCGAGACCACGATCCGCTTGCACAGCGGCTCGTAGTCGGGCGTCAGCTTGCGGCGTAGCTCAGGGTCGCGCACCGTCCTCAGGTGCAGGCGGCAGATGCCCTGCACGATCTTCCGCCGCAGTCCGGGCTCGACGAACGCCGCTCCGTAGGTGGTCTCGAACATGAAGAGCCACAGGCGGTAGCTCAGGCGGTTGAGCGCAGGGAAGCGGCGCATCAGGAAGCGCGTCAGCCTCGAGTAGTTGCGGTCGAGCGTGGGCAGGATCCACTGCGGCGTGCGCTGGAAGTGGGTGAGCTTGCGCGCGCGGTTGGCCAGCTCGCCGACGATCTGCACGCCGCTCGAGCCGGTGCCGACCACCCCCACCCGGCGGCCGCTGAGCGGCGCCTCGTGATCCCAGTCCGCCGAGTGGAACGCCGGTCCCTCGAAGGTCTCGAGGCCGGGGATGTCCGGCGTGTGCCAGCGGTGGAGGAAGCCGCAGGCGGAGATCAGGAAGTCGGCGCGCGTGGTCTCGCCGTCGGTGGTGCGCACCGTCCAGCGGCCGTCCTCCCAGCGCCCCTCCTCGACCTCCTTGCCGAAGCGGATCAGCGGGAGCACGCCGTGCTTGCGGGCGACGCGCTCGAGGTAGCCGTGGATCTCCGGACCGGGGGAGTAGGGACGCGACCAGTCCGGGTTCGGCTCGAAGGAGTAGGAGTAGATCCGCGAGGGGATGTCGCACACGAGCCCCGGGTAGGTGTTCTCACGCCAGGTGCCGCCGAGGTCGCTCGCCTTCTCGAGGATGGTCACGTCCTCGACACCGGCCTGTTTGAGCCTGACGGCCATGCACAGCCCGGACACGCCGGCCCCGACGACGACGACGGCCGGGTTGCGCCGCGTGGGCCCAGATCCGTTGCTGCCGACGTTCATGGTGGCCCTCATCTAGACGCTCCCCGCCAAGCCTACGGCCACCGGATGCTCGGACTCGGGGGACGCGTCCCCGGCCCGCTCGGGCACGGGCCGCGCGGCCTGCTCCCGCGCTGCGCGCTCGAGCGTCGCGGCCACCGCGGAGGCGTTCGCGTCGGAGTCGTCCTGCCAGACCACCTGGCCCTCGTAGGTGGAGCGCATGCAGGCGTGCAGGAACTCGAGCACACGCTCGGGGTCCGGCCGGAAGTGGAGCACCGCGGGCACCGCTCGAGGGAGATCGCGGAAGGACTCGACGTCGAGCGTCACGCCGTAACCCGCGTAGTAGGGCCGGCCCATGGTCAGCACGCCCTTGCCGTAGAGCAGCGCCTCGAGGCCGACGGTGGAGGAGATGACCGTGACCGCCGCGGCGCGCCGCATGAGCTCGTGCGAGCTGGTGTAGGGATCGACCAGCCTGACGTTGGGCAGGCGCGTGAGGCGCCGGAGCATCCCCACCGGATTGCGCCCCAGCGAGTGCGGGTGCTCCTTGAGCACCAGGTCGTGCCCCGAGGGCAGGTAGTCCGCCACCTGGCGGATCAGGTACTCCTGGTCCGCGCAGTGCGGGATCACGCGCTCGATCTTGTAGTCGTCGGTCACGTGGAGGGGGAAGTAGACGAAGGGGCGCTCGCCGTGCGCCTCCTCGTACAGACGGCGCGCACCCGCCTCGCGTGCCTTCTGCCGCGCGTAGTTGACGATGAACGCCGACGGCCGCAGGTAGTCGTTGTCGCGCTCGTGGAGCAGACGCACGGCGACGTGTCGCGCGAAGTCGCGCAGCTTGCCCGCGGTGACGAACGTGCGCCGGTAGGCGAGGATCGGCTTCGCCCGCTCGGTGAAGCGGGACACGAAGCCCTCGACCTCGTCCCTCTCCGGAGGCGACAGGGGCCGGACCTCCTCCGGGGCCACGATCGGCCCGTCGTAGGCGTCGACGTAGAGCCGCAGCGGGCGCGGGAACGGCGAGTTGACGAGGAAGAGCGCGGTGGCGCCCCGCTCGGTGCCCACGCGCAGGGCCACCTCGCGCATGGTCTCCCGGCCCACCTCCGGGACGATCACCTCGGGCCGCACCTCGTCGATCACGCGCTCGAGCGCGCGGACGTGGCGGACCGTGCGGGACACGGCCTGCGCCTCGGAGAGCCTGCCGACCGCGGGGTCGCACCGGTAGACGTCGCGCAGCGAGGGGATGTCGTAGCGGCGCTCGATGCGCTCGACCTCGTGCGCCGATCCAGGGCCCTCGCCGACCTCGGCCATCACGTCCGGGAGGCAGAAGGTGCGAAAGCCGCGGCGGGCCAGGTGCCGCGCGGCCCGGCGGGAGAACGTGAGGTGCACGGCCTCGTGTCCTGAGTCCCGCAGGCGCTCGGACACGCGTCCGTAGAAGTCGCTCTCGACGAACTGCAGGGTGGTGAACAGAAACCGCATCCCGGCGGGTTGCGAAGCTAGCAGCGGCTCGAGGCCGGACGAGCTGCGTCCTCGCGACCCGGGCGAGCCGCTTCGACGGTGCCCCGGGCGCGCGTAGTCTCGCCCCGGTGCGGCCCGCCGATCGCTCCCCGGCCCGCCCCGGCGTCGGCGTGGTGATCGTGACCTACCGCAGCGAGCCGGCGCTGCGCCGCACCCTGCCCGCGCTGCTGGCCGAGCTCGGGCCCGACGACCAGCTCGTGGTGGTGGACAACGCCTCGGGCGACGGCACGCTGGCCGCCGCGAGGGAGATGGCCCCGGCGGCGGAGGTCGTCGCGAACCCCACGAACACCGGCTTCGCCGCCGCGGCCAACCAGGGCGCGGCCCTCACCCGGACGGAGATAGTGCTGCTCCTGAACCCCGACGCCGCTCCGAGCCCCGGCTTCGGGGCGGCCATCCGCCGTCCGTGGGAGGACCAGCGCGGCTGGGCCGCCTGGCAGGGCCTCGTGACCGCGGAGGAAGGGCGGGTGGTGAACACGAGCGGTGGCGTCGTGCACTTCACGGGGATCGCGTGGGCCGGCGAAGCCGGAGTGAGCCTCGACGCGGCGGGCCCGACGCGCAGGGAGGCGGGGTTCGCGTCCGGCGCCTGCCTCGCCGTGACGCGGGCGGCCTGGGAGGCCACCGGCGGGTTCCGTCCCGGGTTCTTCATGTACTGCGAGGACGTGGATCTGTCGCTGCGCCTGCGCCTGGCCGGCGAGCGGGTGGGCGTCGAGCCGACCGCCCGGGTCGATCACGAGTACGAGTTCGCCAAGGGCGCGGCGAAGTGGCGGCGCCTCGAGGCCAACCGCTGGCGGGTGCTGGTGGGCGTCTACCCGACGCCTCTGCTCGTGCTGCTCGCACCCGCGCTCATCGCCACCGAGCTCGCTCTGCTTCCGGCGGCATTCGCCGCCGGGTGGGGCCGACAGAAGGTCGAGGCCATGGTCGAGGTGGCGGCCGACCTGCCCGGGCTTCTCCGGGAACGGCGTGCCATACAGCGCACGGCGAGGCTGCCCGTGGCCACGTTCGCGTCCTGGCTCGTGCCCGAGCTGTCGTCGCGCTACCTCGGCCGTATCGGCCGGCTGCGGCCGCTCGGGGCGCTCCTGCGCCTCTACTGGCGGCTCGTGCTCCTCCTGCTCCGCCGCCTCTCCCGCGCCAGGGCGTCCGCGTAGGTGGCGAGCGTGCCCTCCGCGCACCGGGCCCAGGTGAAGCGCGCCGCGCGCTCGCGCCCCCGCGCGGAGGCCTCGGCGCGTGCGGAGCCTGAGCTCAGGAGCCGCGCCAACGCGGCCGCCAGGGCGGCGCCGTCGTCGGGGTCCACCAGGACGCCGGCGTCCCCCACCACCTCGGGCACGCTGGTGCGGTCCGCGGCCACCACCGGGGTGCCGCAGGCCATGGCCTCGAGCGGGGGCAGCCCGAAGCCCTCGAAGCGCGACGGATAGACGAAGCACTCCGCCCCGCGGTAGAGGGCCACGAGATCGGGCTCGGAGACCCGGCCGGGGAGCCTGATCCGCCCGGCCGCGGGCGAGGTGGCGATCCGGGCCACGAGCGCCTCGTCCCTCCAGCCGCGCGAGCCCGCCACCACCAGCTCGACGCCGTCGCCCGCGGGGAGCCGCTCGAAGGCCGCGAGCGCGGCCTCGAGGTTCTTGCGGGGCTGGAGGGTCCCCACGGTGAGCAGGTAGCGCCCGGTCACGCCCAGGCGCTCGAGCGCGGCGTCGTCCCGCGGGCCGGGGGAGAAGGACTCGTCCACTCCCCAGGGCACCACCCGCGTGCGGGAGCGCTCGACCCGGAGCCGCTCCACCACGCGGTCGCGGGTGAAGGCCGACGGGCAGATCACCATCGCCGCGCCGCGCGCCGCGGCGCCCAGCACCAGCCGCTGTTGCAGGACGTTCGCGCGCGTGAACCAGCCCGGGTGCTCGAGGGCCATCACGTCGTGCACGGTCACCACCAATGGCATCGCAGAGCGCACCGGCGCGAGTGCCGTGGGGCAGTGCAGCAGGTCGAGGCGCAGGCGCGCCGCCCGCCGGGGCAGCCCGACCGGGAGGTAGGCCAGCTCACGCGAGAGGCCGCGCGCGACGCTCCCGAGCCCGCGTGTCCGCGGCCGGCGCGGATGGGAGAGGGGCACGAGATCGACGGGACCGGGCTCGAGCTCGTGCCGGAGCCGGCCGACGGTGCGCCGCGTGCCCGCCGCGTCGAGCTCGAGGCCGGTGAGCTCGTAACCCACGCGCACGGTCCCACACTGGCACGCCGAGGGCGGGCGCGGGCGCCTGAGGGGCCAGGGGGGCACGACTACCCTAAAGCCGATCCGCGCCCCCGAGCAGCCCAGCTGATGCCGATCCCGAGCTCTCGAAACGGCGCCGCGGCGACACCCTCGGAGGGTCGCGCCGGCTCGCCGCACACACCCGTCCGCGGGCGGCTTCCGCGCGCCCTGGCGGCCGTCGCGCGCGAGCGCCTGAGCCGCGTGATCACCGTCGGGGACGGCCGGCCCCGCCTGCGTCGCGGGCCGGGCGCCGAGCGCCGCCGCGAGCACGAGCGCATCGTGGCCCAGCGCACCGACCACCTGGTCGAGATCCGCCAGCCGCTCGTGCTCGTCTCGCAGATCCAGCGCTCCGGGGGCACCCTCCTCTCGCAGCTGCTCGACGGCCACCCGGAGATCCACGCCCACCCGCAGGAGCTCCGCACCGGATACCCCAAGAAGTACGACTGGCCGCCCCTCGACCCGGCCACTGGGCCCGACGAGTGGTTCCGGCTGCTCTACGAGCGACCCACCGCCCGGGGCTTCGCCGAGGGCTACTCGAAGGTGGTGGACCTGAAGGTGCGCGAGAGCGGCGAGGAGACCTTCCCGTTCGTCTTCCCCCCGCTCGTGCAGAAGGCGATCTTCGAGCACTGCGCGGCCGCCTGGCGACCGACCACGCCGCGCGGGATCTTCGACTGCTACATGACCTCCTACTTCAACGCGTGGCTCGACAACCACAACCTCTACGGACCGCCCAAGCGCTGGGTCTCGGCCTTCGCGGCCCGGCTGAACGCGCACGAGGACAGCGTGCGGACGTTCTTCGACACCTACCCCGACGGGCGGCTCATCTCCATCGTCCGCGACCCGCGCTCCTGGTTCCTCTCCGCCCGCCGGTACCTGGAGGTCAACCCCTCACCCGGACGTACCCGCGACTACGGCGACATGGCGACGGCCGTCGGGCTGTGGATCGACTCCTCGCGGGCGATGCTCGCCGCCCGGGAGGGCTACGGAGACCGCTTTCGGTTGTTGACCTTCGAGGACCTCGTGAGCGACACCGAGACGGTCATGCGCTCCCTCGCCGAGTACCTCGACATCAGCTTCCATCCCAGCCTCCTGACCCCCAGCTTCAACGGCATGCCCATCAAGGCGGACTCCTCCTTCCGGGTGACGGGCCACGGCGTGAGCCGTGAGCCCCTGTCCCGGTTCCGCGAGCTCCTCTCCCCCGAGGAGATCTCCTACATCGACGAGCGGGCCACGCCGCTCTACCACGAGGCCACGGCCGTACGCACCTGATGGCAGGTGCGGGCCCCCACCCCGACGGGCTCCGTGCGAGCGCCGAGCGCCCCCTGCGGGTGGTGTTCTTCATGCGCCACCAGGTCTACACGCGCAACTTCGAGAGCACGCTGCGGCTGCTGGCCGAGCGCGGGCACTCCGTGCACGTCGGCTTCGACCGCTCTCAGACCGACCCCCCCGGAGCCCCGATACGCGCGGAGCTGATCGAGCGCCTCTCGGGCGAGTACCCCGGCCGGATCACCTACGGACGCGTGCCGTGGCGGGAGGAGGGCCTGTGGAACCTCGAGAGCGGGTGGTTCCGGCTGGAGGCGGAGGTGGGCCGCGCGATCGACTACCTGCGCTACCTCGACCCTCGCTACCGCGACGCCCCGAAGCTTCGCCGCCGCGCCGAGAAGAAGGCCGGCGGCGGGCTCGGCCGCCTGGCCCGGCTACCGCTCGTGCGCACTCCTACCGGCCTGCGTGGGCTGCGACGCTCGCTGTCCTGGGTAGAGCGCTCGTTGCCCACGCGCGCGGCGGTGAACAGGTTCCTGCGGGAGCGCGACCCCGACATCGTGCTCGTCACGCCCCTCGTGGACATCGCCTCGCCGCAGGGGGCCTACCTGCGTTGCGCCAAGGGCCTCGGGGTGCGCACCGGGCTGTGCGTGCACTCGTGGGACAACCTGACCAACAAGGGCCTGATCCGCGACGCGCCCGACTTCGTGACCGTGTGGAACGAGGCCCAGCGCGACGAGGCCGTCGACCTGCACGGGGTGCCGCGGGAGGGGGTGGTGGTGACGGGCGCCCCCGGCTACGACCACTGGTTCGACTGGTCCCCCAGCCGCGACGGGGACGAGTTCCGCCGCGAGGTCGGCCTGAGCGAGGGCCGTCCCTTCCTCCTGTACCTGTGCTCCTCCTACTTCATCGCCCCGCGCGAGGTGGACTTCGTGCGGGAGTGGCTGGCGCACCTGCGCACCAGCGAGTCGCCGCGCCTGCGGGAGGTGGGCGTGCTGATCCGGCCGCACCCGAAGAACGTCGAGCAGTGGCGCGACGCCGACCTCGACCGGGCCGGCGGCGTGGCTGTCTGGCCCCGCACCGGCGCCGATCCCCTGTCCCGGCAGGCGAAGGCCGACTTCTTCGACTCGATGTTCCACTGCGTCGCCGTGGTGGGCGTGAACACGAGCGCGCTGATCGAGAGCGCGATCGTCGGGCGACCGGCCTTCACGGTGCTCGCGCCGGAGTTCCGCGACACCCAGTCGGGCACGCTGCACTTCCACCACCTGACCGACGAGGGCGCCGGCCTGCTCACCGAGGCCTCGAGCCTCGACGAGCACGCGGGACAGCTCGACGCGGTGCTTTCCGGGCGCGCCGACTACGGGGAGCGCCTGCGCAGCTTCGTGAAGGCGTTCGTCCGCCCCCGCGGTCTCGACCGGGCCGCCACCCCGGCCCTGGTCGCGACGGTCGAGCAGGCGTGTGCGCAGCCGCCCCCGGCCCCCCGCCGCGCGGGAGCGTCCACCGCGGTGCTCCGGGCGGCGGTGTTCCCCGCCGCGCTGCTGCTGGCCCTGCGCCCGGTGCACAACGCCTACGTGGTCTGGGTCGGCCTGCGCCACCGGTGGGAGCACCGAGGAGGGCGGACGCCCGACCTCGTCGCCGTCCCCATGGACGTCGAGGCCCCCGGCGAGAACGGCGCGGCCAGCGGCCTGCCCGAGCCCGCGTCCCGGGAGCTGGGCGATCCCGTGGCCCGCAGCGGCGAGTGATGCGGATCCTCTTCGTCCTCAAGGGCCCGCTCTACGCGCGCAACCTCGAGTACACGCTGCGCCACCTGGTCGAGCGCGGGCACCGGGTGCACGTGGCCTTCGAGGTCGAGTCGAACAAGCAGCCGCACCAGTGGGAGCTGATCGAGCGCCTCGAGGCCGAGCTGCCCGGGCTCACGAGCGGGTGGGCCGCCCGGCGCGCCGACGACCGCTGGCGCGCGCTCGCCGGCCAGCTTCGCCTCGGCCTCGACTACATGCGCTTCTACCACCCCCGCTACCGCACGTCGCCCAGCCTGTGGGTGCGGGCGGGAACGCTCGCTCCCGCCACCGTGCGCCGCACGATGGCGCTGCGGCTCTTCGCCACCGCGCCCGGGGTCCGGCTGGTGCGCGGCGTGCTCGCGTGGATGGAGCGCGCCGTCCCGCCCAGCCCCGAGATCGAGGCCTTCCTCACCGAGCAGGCGCCCGACGTGATGGTGGTCTCGCCGCTCGTGCGCTTCGGGACCCCGCAGGCCGACCACCTGCGCGCCGCCAAGCGCCTGGGCATCCCGAACGTCTACAGCGCCTACTCCTGGGACCACCTGACCACGAAGGGGCTCATCCGCGGCGAGCCCGACAACGTGACGGTCTGGAACGAGATCCAGCGCCGGGAGGCGGTCGACCTCCACGGCGTGCCCGAGGATCGGGTGGTAGCCGTGGGAGCGGCGGCGTTCGACCACTGGTTCGACTGGAGGCCGAGCACGACCCGCGAGGGGTTCTGCGCCCGGGTGGGCCTGCGGCCGGACCGCCCCTACCTCCTCTACCTGGGCTCGGCGCTGATCTCCGGCGACGAGGTCCCGTTCGTCGAGCGCTGGGTCCGCGAGCTGCGCCGGCACGGCGACGCGGCGGTGCGCGAGGCCGGGGTCCTCATCCGTCCCCATCCCAAGCGCCCGGTGCGCCGCGGAGACTTCGACCTGCCCGACCAGGAGGAGGTGGCGATCTGGCCGGAGCCGGGCACCAGTCCGGTGGGGGTGGACTGGCGGACCACCCTGTTCGACTCCGTCTGGCACTCCGCCGCCGTCGTGGGACTGAACACGAGCGCCTTCATCGACGCCGGGGTGATCGGGCGGCCCTCCTACTCGCTGCTGCCGCCGGAGTTCAGCGACTCCCAGAACGAGACCGTGCACTTCCACTACCTCACCGAGGTCAGCGGCGGGCTGCTGCAGACGGCCGAGACGCTCGAGCAGCACGTCGGCCAGCTCTCCGTGCTCCTGCGCGGGGAGCAGGACCCCGAGCCGGGACGGCGGTTCATCGAGGACTTCGTGCGGCCGGGAGGCATCGAGGTCTCGGCCGCGCTGCGGCTGGCCGACGCCGTGGAGGCGGTGGCCGCCGACCCGCGCCTGCGCCCGCCGCGGCGCGCCGGGGCGGAGCCCCTCGCGCGGCTGGTGCTCCGGCCGCTGGCCGAGCTCGCCTACTGGCGGGAGGAGGACGCCAAGCGGTGGAGAATCAGGCGCAAGCGCGCTCGGGCGCGGCGCACGGCGTGGAGGCGATCGGGGGCTAGGCTCGCGGGAATGGTCGCGCGCCGCCGGTGGGCGGAGCTCGGCTCGCTGCTTGGGGAGCGCGGAGCGAGAAAGGCGCCGGGCGCTGGGGAGGGAGGGGCCGCCGAGCGAGCTCTCGCCCAGGGGCACCGGACCGCGCCCGCGGACGACGGAGCGGGGCCCAACGGAGCGGCGCCCGACGGCCCGGCGTCGGCCCCGGTGGAGGCTCCCGACCGCCTGCCCGGTGCGGCCTGATGGTTAGTTTCAGAGCACAACACACGAAGATGGAGATGACCATGAGCACTGAGAACGAGGAGATCCGCGGGTCCGTCACGGCCGGCCGGCGTCGGCGTCCCCTGGCACTGGCGGCCCTTATGGCCGTTGCCGTGCTCGCCGGCTGCGGCGGCGGGACGCCGGCGCCCGACGGTGGCGGAGGCGGAGGCGGAGGCGGAGGCGGCGGGAACGGTGACAGCGGAGGCGGGAAGAGCGGTGGGAGCGCACCTAACGAGAGCGCCCTGCAGAAGATCGCCAGCTGCATGGAGAAGGAGGGCGCCACGGGCGTGAGCGTGGATGCCGAGGGAGCCAACCTCCTCCCGGCCGAGTCGTCCACCGGCGCCATCGTCGGCACCGTCGACGGCATACGGGTGAACGTCTACGCCCACCGCAACGACGACGACGCCCGGGACACGAACGGCGAGGAGAAGGGATCGATCAAGAGCTTCCGCGACGGGTCGTTCGCCAGCGCCTGGCAGCGGGATCCGGAGGGAGACCAGCGCGACGTGGTGCGGGACTGCCTGCCGAAGGATGCAGGGGACGACAAGAAGAAGGACTCGGGGGGCGGGGACGAGAAGCAGCAGAAGTAGGCGGTTCGCGGGATTTGGGCGGTCGTCTCCGGGGTGAGGCGCCGGGCGGGCGGTTGCCCCCGGCGCCGCTCGCTGCCGTCCAGGCCGCGTACGAGGGTTTCCACAGGCCTCGCTCGCAGACGCGCCGGCGCGATGACCTCGTCGCGCACGCCGCTGATCTCATGTAGAGCGCCTGCCGCGTGCAACCTTGAGCGATAGAGCTACCGAGGCTGGTACCGCAGTGGTACCTTAACGGCATGGCTATGAACCTGCGCCTCAGCGACAGCGAAACGGATGCCCTGCGTCAAAAGGCTGCCGAGGAAGGGCGGTCGATGCAGGAGGTTGCCAAGTCGGCCATCGCGGACTACGTCTCGGGTCGTCCCGAGCGCCTGCGCGCTGCGATCGAGAAGGTCCGCACCGAGGACGCCGAGCTCCTCGACCGGCTCAGCCGGTGAATGCTCGAGGATCGGCGGATCGAGTACCTGAGCGTCGCCGACCTTCTCGAGATCGCCGACGGCGTCCTCGGGGAGGTCGCGGTGCGCGATCGAGGTCTGCTCGCCTCCGCCGCGGGGCGGCCCCAGACCACCGTCTTCGGTGAAGACGCCTATCCCCGGTTCGCGGACAAGGCCGCGGCGCTCATGCATTCCCTCGCCCGCAACCACCCGTTGGTAGACGGCAACAAGCGGTTGGCTTGGGCTGCGACCCGGGTGTTCTGCCTCCTCAACGGCCGCGACCTTCAGCTCGCGGTCGATGAGGCCGAGGTTCTCGTGCTGGCGGTGGCTCGCGGCGAGCTCGAGGTGGCAGACGCCGCGTCGATCGAAAAGCATCTTCGCTGAACTCTCCGTGCGCGAAGCGCCATCCCAGCTCGCGGCGGGTCAGACCCGGCCGCACGATCCCCCGCAGGCCCCCCTACGCCAACGGCACCGACGCCCCGACGGCCCGCGGGTCGCTCAGCTCGGAGGCGAGATGCAGCTCCTTCTGGACGCTCGGCCGCGCCCAGGTCAGCACCTCGGCGATCTTCTGGCCGGCGGTGCCGTCCCCGAACAGCTCGTCGCGCTCGTAGCGGCCGTGAGCGATCTGGTCGCTGATCGCCTCGGCGATGGCGGCCGCGTCGTGCTCCACCCACCGCACGTTGTCCCCGCACTCGCGCCCTCGCTGGCGTGAGCCGACGGTGACGACGGGGGTGCCCAGGTAGGCGCCCTCGCGCAGGCCGGCGGAGGAGTTGCCCACCATCACCTCGCAGTGGGCCATCAGCCGGAAGAAGTCCTCGGCCGGGAGGTTGCGGAAGAAGTGAAAGCCGTGGTCGCGCCCCTTCTCGCGGAACTGGCGGATGCCCTTGGCCACCTGCTCGGAGCCGGCGTCGACGTTGGGCCAGAACACGAGCGCCTGCATCCCGAGGGAGGCCACCGCGTCGAGCGTCTCGTTGATCTGCTCGAAGCCCTGGCCGAACTCGGTGGTCACGGGGTGCTGCATCATCAGCGCGTAGGGCTTGTCCGGATCGATGGGCGAGCCGGTCCCGCCGAACTGCTCGAGCGCCACGGCGCGCGTGCCGAGATCGGTCCCGGCCACCAGGTCGATCGAGGGGCAGCCGGTGTTGAACACCATGGCCGGGTCCTCCCCCATCGCCAGCACTCGCTGGGCGGAGAGCTCGGTGGCCGGGAAGTGCAGGTGCGAGAGCTTGGTGACCGCGTGGCGGACCGACTCGTAGATCGAGCCCGACACCTCGCCGCCCTGGATGTGGGCGACGGGCAGGTTCATGTAGGCGGCGGCGATCGCGGTGCTGAGCGTCTCGAAGCGGTCGGCCACCGTGACCACGACGTCGGGGTCGAGCATCTCGAAGACCGTGGGCAGCTCGAGGAGCCCGAGGCCCGTGGACTTGGCCATGGTGGTCGGGTTCTCCCCCTCGATGATCAGGCGGATGGTGGCGTCGGGCGTGAACCCGTCACGCTCCATCACGTCCACGGAGGTGCCGAAGCGCTCGAGCAGGGCCGAGGCCGCGACGATGAGCTGCAGCTCGAGATCCGGATGGTCGCGCACCGCCTGCAGGAGGGTCTTGATCCGCGCGTAGTTCGCGCGGCTCGCCACCACCACGCAGATCTTCCGGGGCGCACCCCGGCTGGCGCCCGCGTCGCCGACCGTCGGCGGCGCCGCGTCAGGCAAGGTCGGGCTCCTCGACGAGGTGGTTCGGCGCCAGCGCGCGTGCGCTGCGCCGGCCGATCACGGAGTCGATGCGGGCGGCGGCGATGCCGTTGCCGGGGCGCTTCGTGGTGAGCATGGAGCGTTCGATGACGGCGCCTTCGGGAACCTCCACCGTGGTCACCACGCTCTTCTCGAAGGTCGCCCGCGCCGGGTCCAGCCGCGGGTCGCGGTGCTTCTCCTCGGACCCGAGCGCGGCCTCCACCTGACGCACCCCGTCCACCAGCCGCGCGAGCTCCTCGGGCACGAGCGAGGCGTGGTGGTCGGGCCCGTAGAGGCGCTTTGCGAGCGTGAAGTGCTTCTCGACGCACACGGCGCCGAGGGCGACGGCCGCGATGGAGGTGTGAATGTCCGGCGTGTGGTCGGACAGCCCGACCGGACAGGCGAAGCGCTCGCCGAGCGTGCGCATCGCGCGGAGGTTGACCTCCTCGGGCGGGCACGGGTAGGTGGACGTGCACTGCAGCACGCAGAACGGCGTGTGATGCTTGCGAAGGATGGCCACCGCGCGCTCGACGTCCTCCATCCCCGACATTCCGGTGGAGATGAGGACGGGCCGGCCGGTCTCGGCGATGGCCTCGACCAGCGGCGGGTTCGTCACCTCGCCCGAGGCGATCTTGTACATCGGCACCTCGAGGCGCTCGAGCAGGGCCACGGCCTCGACCGAGAACGGCGAGGAGAAGAACACCATGCCGCGCTCCTCGGCCCGCGCCCGCAGCTCGCGGTGGGCGTCCTCGGAGAGCTCCATCCGCTTCGTGAACTCGAAGCGGGGCTCGTCGAAGTGCGGGGGCGTGGGCGTCGAGGGGAGCATCTCGGCGTCCGCGATGTGGGTCTGGAGCTTGACCGCGCCGGCTCCCGCCTCGGCGGCGGCGTCGATCAGGGCGCGGGCCTGGCCGATCGATCCGTCGTGGTTGTTGCCGACCTCCGCGATCACGAGCGCGGGATGTCCCGCCCCGAGCAGGCGTCCGCCGACCTCGATGTAGGGCGCTTCGGGGACCATGACCGCGGGGACGATAGCCCTCGCTACTTGACCCAGACCGGGGCCTCGGCGCTCGGATGCACCACCCGCACCGGCAGCCCCGCGCCGTCCGAGGCCCGCACAGGCAGCATGCGCAGGCGGTCGCTCGTCAGGTAGCTCGGCACCCGCTCGTCGAGCAGCCGGCCGGCCATCGATTCCCGGGAGCGGTGGACGGCCCTCATGAGGAGGTACCGGAGGCGCCCCGAGGCCACCGACCGCGCGTCGTAGGTGTGCTTCTCGCGCTCCGAGGGGCCCCAGATGAGCACACGCGGAGCCGGGTCGCTCGGGAACGCCCGCCCCACCCAGTCGCCGATCCGCGACCAGAAGCGCTCCCGGGCCGAAGGCGGGGAGCGGTCGAGCGCGTGCTCGTCGGGCGCGGCCACCTTCCGGGCCAGGACCTGGAGCTCGTTGCCCTCCTGCGCCCGCACCACGGCGAACCCGGCGCCGCGGAGCAGCCGCTCGAGTGAGCGGAGCGTGAAGGCCGAGAGGTGAGGGACGAAATGGAAGGTCTGCGGCGGGTGCTCGGCCCAGAGGTTCGGCACGGCCACGTAGAGGAGCCCGCTCTCGGCGAGGAGCTCGCGGGCGCGGCCGAGCGCCTCGGCCGCGTCGTCGACGTGCTCGAGGACGTGGTTGAGGTACACGAGGTCGAGCGACTCGGTGGTCTCGAAGGCCTCGAGCGGTCGCGAGTCACACGGCACGCCGAGGACGTCACGCACGAACCGCGCGCGGTGCTCGGAGCGCTCGAGGCCTCTCGGGCGGTGCCCCCGTTCGAGGAAGCCGAGCACCTGCTTGCCGAAGCCGGCGCCCACGTCGAGCACCGCAGAGCCCGGCTCGAGGGACGAGCCCGCGAAGTCGGCCACCTTGAAGTCCGCCCGCACCCGCTTGCGGCCGAAGGCCTCCTGACCGCCGCGGTCCCAGTCGCGGGCGTAGTAGTCGTCGAACCAGGCCCGGCGCGGGCGCCGCCGGATGAAGCCGTGCTCGCAGTCCAGGCACACGCTCATCACCGGACCGAGGGCGTGGGCCTCCGGCGCGCCGGGCTCGACGTGGTCCGCGCCCTCGACGAGCCCGACGTCTCGTACCGCGTCGGAGCGCCCGCACACCGGGCAGCTCGAGAGCTCGACCCAGTCCGCGCCCTCAGGGAAGGCCGCCCGCATGTGCGCGAGCACCGGAGCGCCCGTGACCCTCACGAGGGTCATAGGGCCCTCCCCGCCGGCGTCCCGATGCCGTCCGCCTCTGGGGTGGCCCGCTCCTGCGCCCGCTCGGCGGCGGCGTAGGCCCGCACGGCCTCCTCGGCCTCTTCCAGCGCGTTCGCGGGGAGCGGCGCGACCCGGCCGCTCTTGCGGGCCAGGCACCGCAGCCGCCGGCCCTTTCGCCGGACGTGGCCGTCCCATTCCGGGCCGTCGAGGTGGGCCACGACCTCGAGGCCGGCCAGCGAGAGGACCGACGACAGTCCGGCCCGGGTGAACGAGAAGAGATGGGCTCCGTTCTCCACCACGTAGGGGAGGTCGCGGTGCTCGGCGAGCCCTCCGAGGTCGGGCACCGCGACGTAGAGGTGACCACCGGGGACCAGGGCGTCGGCGAGGCTACGCACGACCCCAAGCGGGTCGCGCAGGTGCTCGAGGACGTGCTGCAGCGTGACGAGGTCGAAGGTCTCCTTTCGCGGCACCGCCTCCACCACCGCGTGGCGCCGGGCCAGGTCCTCGCGCGCCAGGTCGCTCGGCTCGAGCCCGTACGTGCTCCAGCCGCGGTCCGTCAGGGCGTCGAGGATCTCGCCGGTGCCGGCGCCGAAGTCGAGCGCCTTTCGGGCGGCACCCTCGCCCTCGCCGCCCGGGCCTCGCTCCGCCCCCGGGTCGAGCCAGGGGCTCAGCAGGTCGAGCTTGTGCGCCCCGGCCTCCACCTTGCGTGCGTGGCGGCGCGCGGCCTTCTCGACGCTCGAGCCGGAGAGCTTCTGCTCGCCCCAGTAGCTCGACGAGTAGAAGTCCGCGAGCTGGCGCTCCGAGGGAAGCGGATGGGAGAACGCCACGCCGCAGGACTGGCATCCCACGAGCGCGAGGCGCTCGGCGTAGGGCAGGCGCTTGGCCTTTCCGCGGTAGCGCAGCAGCGTCAGCAGCGTCTTCGAGCCGCATACCGGGCACGAGCGGGGGCGGCGCGGGCCGCCCAACGCTTCCACGACCCTCGAGCGGATCGCCGGGGCGGCCGCCCGGCTCATCGGTGGGGCGCACCCGCACGCGCGCGGACCGGCGGCCGAGCGCGACCCCCGTCCCGGAGGGCCTGCGGCTCGCCGACCGTGCGGTACGCGGAGAGATCGATGCCGAGGCGCTCCTCGACCCGCCGGGTGGGCTCCTCGACGGCCTCGGTCAGGCGCCGCGCGAGCTCGGGCTCGAGCGCCGTGGTCCAGTCGCCGACCACTCCCTTGCGGAGGTGGCTGGCGGCGTCCTCGGCGCCGGGCTCCCGGCCGGACAGCCGCGCGAAGCTCGCGCGCTCGATGAGCTCGAGCGCGGTGTCGGACGACGAGTAGGCCCCGAGGAAGTCGAGCAGCCGCGAGACCGTGGGCACCGGATCGCCGGCCAGCTCCTCGTAGGTGAGCACGAGATAGGGATCCTCGAGTCCGAGCACGCCCTCGTAGTCGAGACGGACGCGCTCCGCGTAGGCGTCGACGTCGACGGCGCCGAGCGGCCGCTCCTCCCGCCGGCCCTTGCGAACCTCCTGGTGGTGGAAGGAGACCACGCGATCGCGGGGGTCGCGCAGGATGCACACCTTCTTCACGCCCGGGAACAGGGACTCGACCGCGCCCAGGTGGTGGACGGTCTCGGTGGTCTTCTCGCCGACGATCGGCTTGCCCGAGCGCCGGCGCTGGTCCTCGCAGTACTCGGCGAAGCGGTCGCGCAGCCGCTCCCGGAGCGCCGCTCGCTCCTCCTCTCCGCGGGGCTCGGTGGCCGGCAAGAGGTCGCCGAACCACCGATCGAGCTTTCGCGACATGCTCCTGTGGAACGCGGGGAAGTCGTCCTCCATGCGGGCGAGCACGTCGAAGAAGTGCGCCTCCCCCGTGCCGTCGGCGTGCCCGGGCCGGGAGGGAAAGCAGCGGATCTGGGGGTGGGCGTCGAGCAGGGCCGTCAGCCAGTACGTGCCGGACTTCTGGAGCCCGACGACCAGGAAGTCGGGCGGTCTCGCCGTCGCCGCAAAGGACTCCTCGAGGGCCAGGAACCGCTCGCAGAGCGACAGATACTTCGGGGCGGCGAAGCGCTGGAAGACCTCGGCGTGCGGCCGGGTGGACTTCAGCGCTCCGCCGCCCTTCAGGTAGTAGCCGTTGGCGATGTCCTGACCCATGGCCAGATGGGCGTAGTCGACAGAGGCGTTCTGGCTCCGCCAGGCCCGGTTCAGCCGGCGCTTGCGCCGCCGTACCTCGGTCACGTCCACCACGGCGTTGCCCGGCGCGCGCGTGGTCACCTGGTAGCCCCACACCTCGACGCCGGGGCCGAGCGGACGCTCGGCGTCGAGCTCGAGCAGCCAGCGGTTGAGCAGCCGGTGCTCGAAGTGCTCTTCGAGGAACGTAGGCACGAACACCGTGTCCGGATCGAACTCGACGACGATCGCGGCGAGCTGGCCGACCGCCTCCGGCGCGAGCCCCGGGTTTCCGGCCGGGTGGCCGAGGAAGTCGAGGACCACGCCGGGCACCCGCCGCCACGCCCGCCGCGCCTCGCCGGTTCGGACACAGGCCACCTCCTCCGGGCCGAGGTCCCCGAACCCGGTGGCGCCGTCGGTGTAGTAGACGATCCGCACCGCCTTGCCGGCCCGTGCGCTCAGCAGCAGGGTGCCGGCCGCGCCGATGCCCTCGTCGTCCTGGTGGGGGACGAGCACGAGTATCCGGTCCCCGTCGGGGACCGCGGCCTGCGCGGGGAGGGTGCGCCCGAACAGCCCGGCGCCGAGCAGCAGGCGCAGCGCCTCGGCGTTGCCCACCCGGTCGAGCACGTGCTCCCAGGCGGTGTAGGGGCCCTTGGCGAAGCGCTTGCGCTCGCGCGGCAGGCGGGCCGCGCCGCCCGCGGCGGGCTTCAGCCGGTCCTGCAGCCGCTTCGCGCGGCGGGCGAGGCGCCGGGAGACGCGCGCCAGGGCCAGCGCGCGCCGGCGATCGATCGCCATACGGGCGGCCCGGACACGCACGCGGGCGGCCAGGGCGATGCCGGTGTCTCGATTCTGGGCCATCTGCTCTGCGGGAACCTCTCGCCCCGGGCGTGGTCGCGGCCGGGGATCGCGACTCCGAGCCTATCCTCGCGACCCATGCCGTTCGGGACCGACCACGCGTGCGGCGGGCGCGCCCCCCGGCCATGAAGCTCGTGATGACGCTCTTCGTGCGCAACGAGGAGGACATCGTCGAGGCCAACATCCGCTACCACCTCGCGCAGGGCGTCGACGAGGTCATCGTCACCGACAACGGCTCGGTGGACGGCACCGTCGCCATCCTCGAGCGCCTCGCGCGCACGGAGCCCATCCACCTCCGCCACGAGGCCAGCGAGGAGATGCCCCAGGCCCGCTGCGTCACCGAGATGGCCCGCACGGCGGCCACCGAGCTTCGGGCCGACTGGGTGATCAACAACGACGCCGACGAGTTCTGGTGGCCACGGGCCGGCAACCTGAGGGACGTCCTCGAGATGGTGCCCGAGGAGTACGGCAAGTTCCGCGTCTACCGCGTGAACTTCCTTCCGCGGCGGGAGGAGGGCGGCTTCTTCGCCGACCGCCTCACCGTCCGCGACGCGATCTCCTACTCGGGTAGCAAGGGGCCCATGCTCTCCGAGAGCGAGCGGCCGCTCTCGCAGAAGGTGGCCCACCGCGGGCACCCCGAGGTCGAGATCAGCCACGGCAACCACCGCGCCGAGGGCGAGGGGCTCGTCGAGCTCGAAGGCTGGTACCCGATCACCATCTTCCACTTCCAGCTCCGCACATGGGCGAAGTTCGAGGAGAAGATCCTCCACAGCGGGGCGATCAAGGAGTCGCTGCGCAAGCGCCACTCCCGCTCCTACAAGCTCCTCGGCTGGCACCGGGAGGGAAGGCTCACCGACTACTACGACGCCAGGACCGTCGAGCGCATGGGCCTCGAGGCGGGGTTGGCGGACGGGAGCCTCGTCGAGGACCGCCGGCTGCAGGAGTACCTCGAGGCCCTCGGCGACGGGGGCGACGCGGCGCGGTCGGGCGCCGTCGCCGAGCAGGCCGACCACCGGTACTCCCCCGAGCTGGCCGACGTGCGCGCGGAGATGGTGCGCTCGATCCGCACCGCGAACCAGACGGACAAGCGCGTCCGCAAGGCCGAGGAGCGCGAGGCCCGGGCGCTCGATCGCCTCGCCGCGGTCGAGAACAGCCTGTGGTGGCGCGCCGGGCGGCTCGTTCCCCGGGTGCGGTCGGGGTTCGCGGGGCTGCGCCGTCCGAGGGCTCTGCGGAGCTCGAGGCGCGGCGCGAAGTCACGCGCGCCGTCCTCCTGACGCTGAGCGCCGTCTCTAGCCTCCCCGGTCTCCCATGACCCGCCTCGACGCCAGCGAGACACCTCTTCCCAACCTCCCCGAGGAAGGCGTGCCCAACTCCCCATCGCCGGCCGATCCGACCGGGCCCCGCGGCAGTGGGGTGGACCTCGGTCCGGTGGAGGGCTACGAGCGCCTGCCCGCGCCGGTGAGCATCGGCACCCAGTCGTTCTTCCTCGTGGAGGGCCCGGGTGGGTACCGGCTCCTCTCGACCGTCTGCCCGCACAAGGGCGGCGAGGTCGAGGACGTCGGGGAGGGGTTCCGCTGTCCGAAGCACGGGTGGCGCTTCGAGCACGGGACCGGCGACTGCGTGAACGCCCCGGGCGAGGGCCTCACGGCCGTCCCGGTGACGCTGCGCGAGGGGCGGCTGTTCGCCGAGATGCGCACGCCGCTCACGCCGTTCACCCCGCCGCGCGTGGCTCCCCGCCGGGACGCACGGGTGGGCATTCGACTCCACGCCCACGCCTGCCTCGAGCTCACCCACGACGGCTTCTCGGTCCTCACCGATCCCTGGCTCGACGGCCCCGCGTTCCTCGGCGCCTGGGACCAGTTCCCGCCGCCGGCGGTCGACGTCGCGACGCTGCGCCCGGACGCCCTCTGCCTCACCCACGAGCACTCCGACCACTTCCACGTGCCCACGCTCGAGCGCCTTGACCGCTCGACGCCGGTCTTCGTGCCGGACTTCCCGAACCGCCGCATGGTCGCGGAGCTCGACGCCCTCGGCTTCGAGGACGTGCGGCCGATGGCCTTCGGCGAGACCTACGAGATCGGACCGGGGATCACCGCCACCTGCTTCGAGCCCGCGAGCCTGTGGAACGACGCGATCGTCCTTTTCGACCTCGGCGGCTTCCGCCTGCTGAACCTGAACGACGCGGGGCTGAACCAGCGGGTGGCCTCGCTCGTGGCGCCGGTCGACGCCATCTCCTCGGCGTTCTCGCCCGGGGCCTCCGGCTACCCCATGACGTGGAGCCACGTCGACCGGGAGGCAAAGCGCGACATCCTCGAGCGCTCACGCGGCGGTGCGGTCCAGATGCTGCAGTCCGCGATGACGCTCTACGGGGGTCGCTACCTGCTGCCCTTCGCGTCGCACTTCACGCTGTGGCACCCCTCCCACCGCGAGTTCGTTCGCGACCTCCCGCGTAACACGGTCGGCGACATCGCCCGGGCCTTCGAGCACAGCGATGTGACCGTGCTCGACCTCCTGCCCGGGGACTCCTTCGACACCGCGACCAAGGCGTTCGAGCGTGGTCCGCGCACCTTCCCGGACAGCCACGAGCCCGACGCGCTGCTCGAGTACCTCGAGCGCCGGTACGACCCCGAGGTCTTCGAGCGCCATCACCCGCGGGCCTCCGATCTGACCTCCGAAGAGGTGGCCGCCTACCTGCTGCGGCTGAACGAGACGCCCGAGATGGCCTTCTGCGAGGACCTCACCGTGCGCATCCGCGCCGCTGACGGGGCCGAGGACATCGAGACGCACTTCGAGGTGTCCGGCGGGCGGCTGAGCGTGCTGGACGCGCCTCCGGAGGAGAGCAACCTGACCATGGAGGTGCCGGCCGGGGTGCTCGCCCGGATCGTGCGCGACAACCTCTCCTGGGACGAGGCCCACATCGGCTACTGGTGCCGGTTCTCGCGTTCTCCGGACGTCTTCCACGCGGGCTTCTGGCGGCTGCTGCAGGCGCCGTACTTCGCTAGGCCTCCGGGGTCGGTGGTCGTGGACCACGACGGGATCTCCGAGTCCTCGGTGGTGGGCGAGCTGATCGAGCGCTACGGAGAGCAGGCCGACCGCATCATGCGCCGCTACGGCCTCTACTGCGTGGGCTGCCACCGCTCGACCGAGGACACGCTCGCCTCCGGCGCGGACGCGCACGGCCTCGACGGCCGCCAGCGCGGGCGCCTGGTGCGCGAGCTCCGGCAGGCGCTGGGCGCCGGCTAGCCAGCCCCAGGGGTGGCGCGCCGAAGAGAACGCCGCTCCCGCGCGGGCGGGGGCCGGTGGCGGGCGCTCGGGGCGCTCGCGGCCCTGGCCGCGGCGTTCGCGCTCGGCGTGGTCGCGGCCGAGCCGCTCGCCGCCCTGGTCTCCTCGCTGGCCGAGGATCGCCGCGAGCCGCCGCCCCCCCGCCGGGCGCCCCGCGACCCCGAGCCACCGCCCGCGCCGGGCACGCCGGTGGCTCCTCCCCCCGGGGTGGACCCGGAGGCCACCGAGACCCGGTTCGAGGATTTCGCCTCCGACCCCGAGTGGGAGGAGGAGGGCAACCGCCGGCGCCCCGAGCGCTGTCCGGCGGTCCGTCAGGACTTCGGCTTCCGTCCGAGCGCCCGGGCCGGAGGAGCTCCCGGCGAGGTGGGGGGAACCGTCTACCGCACCCACCAGACCGCCTACTACGCCAAGCCGCTCGACCGACCCCGCACACTGGACGACCGCTTCACCGTCGAGGGCAGGCTCAACGTCGAGCGCCTCTCCCAGAAGGGGTCGAGCGGGATCCTCTTCGGCCTGTTCAATTACCGGACGAAGGAGTGGCGCACGTCCGAGTCCGTCGTGCTGCGCGTGTTCGACAGCCGCGAGGATGCCGGTCAGGTGAGCATCGCCGCCGAGTACGGGACACGTGCCTACCGCACCGACCAGCTCGCGATGGCCGCCGGCGGGGGCGTGGAGGATCCCGAGGCGAGTGAGGTCACGGCCTTCGACCTCCGCGAGTCGCGGCGCTTTCGGCTGGACTACGACCCCGAGGGAGCCGGAGGCCGGGGCCGGATCGTCCTCGCGGTCGAGGGGGCGCCCGCGCCGGTGACGCTCGACCTGCGGCCGGGACACCGCCGGGACGGGGCGGTGCTCGACCGCTTCGGGATGCTCAACCAGCAGCACGAGGTGAGCGGTGCGATGGAGGCCTACTTCGGAGACCTCCGGCTGGACGGTGTCCCCGTCGCGGCGGAGTCGGAGCCCGCGTGGGAGGGACGCGGCAGCGACGTGAGCTTCCGCGACTGCGAGGTCGAGACCTTCCACAACTTCGGCTACGGCGAGGAGAGCGAGGCGATCGGCGGGCTCGTCTGGCGTACCGACCACGAGGAGTCCGACGAGCTGAGCGCCTGGTACGGGGACGGAGACGGCGTCTCGCTCGACCTCGACCAGGAGATGTACGCCAGCGGCCGGGTGCGCCTTGACTGGGCGAACTCGGACAGCGGCGTCTACCTCGGGTGGTTCGCCGAGGACTCCGAGGCCGGCGAGAGGGGCGGCTCCAAGCACGTGCCCACCGACATGCTGGCCATGATCGTGGAGGGGCCGAGCGAGGTGGGCTGGTACGCCCGGCCGGCGTACGGCAGCGACGACGAGGACGCCTTCGGGATGGCCGACGACGGCCCCTCCACCCCGACCATCCATCCGTCCGAGTGGCGGGAGTTCACCATCCACTACGACCCCGAGGCGGGGCCCAGCGGCGAGATCACCGTGCGGCTCGGGGGCAGGGAGAGCAGACTCCGCGTCAGCCGTGAGGCCCGCGAGGCGGGCGCCTCGCTCGACCACTTCGGCATCCGGACGGTCGACGACGACGGGCACGCGATGATGCCCGTCTTCGACGACCTCACCTACACGTCCGAGGGCGGGGAGAAGCCCGACGAGGAAGGGGAGTAGCGCGCTCAAGGGCTTCTGCGCGGTAAGCAGGTCGAGGTGTCAGTTGAGCCCGTCATAGGGGCTCAGATCACGGTTCTTGACGAGCGCTCTGAGACGCGTTGGGGGGGGCGTCCTCCTAGCCCGGCGAGCGCCGCGCGCGCACGCGGCGCCACGCGCGTCGCACAGCCGCGATCCCTGGCGCGTCGAGGCCCGCCGGACGCCCCTCCCCCCGCTCCGCCTTCAGGCGCCGGATCGTCTCTCGCCGCTCCTCGAGGCGCTCCCGCGCGCGCTCCCGATCGCCCTCCAGGTCGCGCACCCGGCGGGCGAGGGCGGAGAGGGCGTCGAGCTGCACCTCGGCGAGCTCCGTCTGCAGCGCCCCGTCGGCGAGCCAGCTCGGGCGGAGGGCGCCCGGCTCGGCCCGGCGGCGCGGCTCGGGATCGGGGAGGCGGGAGCGATCGGCCAGCGGGTCGGGGCACCCGGCGAGGAAGTCGCGCAGGCGGGTGTCCACGACCGCGCGCCCCTCACGCACGGCCACCTGCGCCTCCGCGTCGCCGAGCGCCCTCGACGCGAAGAGCTCGGGGAGCCGCCCCTCCCGGTAGGCGTCCCACCAGTCCTGGTTCTTGCCGCTCACCGCCAGGCCGGCGGCGCGGAAGCGCATCCGCTTCTCGTACTGCGCCACGCTGCGCATGGGAAAGTGCAGGATCCGGGCCGGGAACCACGGCACCTCGACCAGGCCCTCGGCGCGCACGTCGTGGCTGCCGATGCCCACCACCACGTCGGCTCGCCCACGATGGGCCTGCTTCACCCGCCGGTCCGACAGGAGCTGGCGCACGACCATCCGCTCCACGAACGGCTCCGGCCCGTCCGGCCGGGGCAGGAAGTCCGGCCGCGGGGCGGTGAGGACGCCGAAGCGCTCGGGCACCTCCGCGAAGGTGTCCTTCAGCGTGCCGAGGACCGGCCACCAGAACTCGTCGGCGTCGGAGTTGATCACCCAGTCGGCGCCGTGCTCGGTGGCGGCCAGGCGCGCCATCTCCGTCTGCCACTCGCCCTGGATCAGACGCCTGCCGGGGGGAAAGTCGCCTCCGGGGCGGTCGATCACGTGGACGAACCCGGCGCGGGCGTAGTCTTCGAGGATCTCCCGGGTGCCGTCGCGCGAGGCGTGGTCGCTCACCACGAACAGGTCCACCCCCTGGTGCAGGTGGTAGCGCAGGGTGGCCTCGATCACGTCCGCCTCGTCGCGGACGACCATGGTCAGAGCCAGCCTCACGCGACTCATCCGAAGGGATCGCGCACCGCGTCGTCGGCGTCCCGTAGCTCCTCGGCCAACGGATCGTCCGCGGCCAGGACTCCACCCAGGTCCCGTACCAGCCGATCGGTGGGCACGAAGCCAGCCGTCTGGTCTCCCTCCCTTTCCATCAGGAAGCGCGCGAAGGCCAGGTCGCGCGGGGTGTCCACGTCGAAGGAGCGCTCGGCGGGCATCTCGTGGCCGCGGACGTCCTCCCCGAGCATCGCGCCCGCGTCGATCACCTCGCGGCGGCTCGCGTACACCGATCCGTTCCGCTTCCACAGCGGGGGCAGCTCCTGCGCGGGGGTCAGCGCGTCCTCGGCCAGGTACGGCACGAGGCGGTCGCCCTCCATGCGCTTGAGCTTGAGGGGGTGCTCACCCGCATCGACCCGCACGACCGAGACCGCCGAGCCCGCGCCGCTGCGCTCGAGCAGCCGGAGGGTGGCCACCAGGTCCTCCGGGGCCGTGAAGGGGGAGGTGCACTGCACGATGGCCGCGGCGTCGAAGGGCTCGAAGCCGTGCTCGCTCTCGAGCACGTCCAGGGCGTGCGCGAGCACGTCGTAGGAGCGAGCTTCCGTCGTGGCGAGCGCGTCCGGCCGCGTCAGGCGGACCACGTCGGGCAGCGGCTCGGCCTCGGCCAGGATCTGGGGGTCGTCGCTCGAGAGGGCCACCGTGTGGAAGCAGCCGGCGGCGAGGGTGGTGTCGAGGGCCCGGCGCACAAGCGTGCGCCCGCCGAGTCGCGCCAGGTTCTTGCCCGGGACCCGCGTGGAGCCGCCGCGGGCGGGGATGAGGGCGAGCGTCCGCACGCCGTCGTCCGACCGAGCCCCTCTAGCGGCCGGCCAAGCGGCCGAGCAGCCGCCTGGCGGTTCCGCGCCCGCCGGCCGCGGGTCGTCGGGCGACGGCGCCCGCGCCGGTCTCGCACTCCCCCTCGCGTCCGTACGCGCGCAGGCTCTCGACGGCCTCATCGAGCGGGTGGCCCTCGATCGACGCGACCCGGTCCGTACGACGACCGAGGCACTTCAGGCGGCCGGCCTCGGGCGCCAGCACGGCGTCCCACTCCGGCCCGTCGAAGTGCCCCACCACCTCGAGGCCGGCGAGGGACATGAGCGACTTCATCGCCGAGAAGGTGTAGGACATGATGTGCACGCCGCTCTTCACGTAGGAGAAGCGGCCGTGCTCGGGCAGCCGCCCGAGGTCGGGCACCGAGACGAACACGTAGCCGCCGGGACGCGTCGCGGCCACCACGCGCCTCATCACCCCGAGCGGGTCGCGCAGGTGCTCCAGCACGTGGTTCAGCACCACGAGGTCGTAGGTCTCCTCGGCGGGCAGATCGTCCACCACCGTGTGACGCTCCGCCGCGAACTCGCGGGCGGGGCCCCCGGGCTCGAGTCCCGAGGTGGCCCATCCCGCGTCGGCCAGGACGTCCAGCCACTCGCCGCGCCCGCAGCCGTAGTCGAACGCCCGGGGCGGCTGACCCCTAGGGCTCTCGGGCAGGGAGAGGTGCGGCTGAAGCAGTCGAAGCTGGTCGGCGTGGCGGCGGAGCTTCTCGTCCCGGCCCGGAGCGACGCGGGGGAGCCGCTCGTCCCAGTAGTTGGCCGCGTAGTACTCCTCGAGCTGGCGCTCGGAGGGCAGTGGGTGGGAGAAGACCACGCCGCAGCCCTCGCAGCCGATCATGGCCAGGTTCGGGCTCGCCGCGATCGCGCGCTTCTTGGCCGCGTACACGTGGAGCGGCCTGAGGTGGGAGGAGGCGCACACCGGGCACGCGCCGGCCTCTTCGAGCAGCGGGAACAAGGCGCGAAGCCTAGGCGGTCGTGGCGTGCTGGGTGTGCGGCACATGCGTTAGTGTGCGTCACATGTCGAAGATGATCCAAGTTCGGAACGTGCCCGAGCCGGTGCATCGGGAGCTCCGCCTGCGCGCGCTCCGCGACGGGACGTCGCTTTCGCAGTACATGCTCCGGCTGGCCGAGGCGGACGTGGCCACCCCCTCCATGGAGGAGGTTCTCACCCGCATGGCTGGCCGCGATCCCATGCGGTTGCCGGAGGCGCCGGAGGCGCCGGAGGCGCTGGTGCGCGAGGACCGCGACCGCTGATCGTCGTCGATGCTTCGGCGATCGTCGCGCTCCTCGCGGGAGAGGAGCCGCGCGCCGGAGAGGTTCGCCGTGCGCTGCTCGAGGCGGACCGTCCCCTCCACGCACCCGAGCTGCTCGACCTCGAGGTGGTCAGCGCGGTGCGCAAGCTCGTGCGGCGCGCGGAGGTGTCCCCAGAGCGGGTGGAGCTCGCGTTCGAGGACCTGGACGACCTGGCCGTCAGGCGGTGGCCCCACCATCCACTGCTGCCACGTGTCTGGGCGTTGCGACACGCGCTGAGCCCCTACGACGCGGCCTACCTCGCGCTCGCCGAGGCGCTCGGGGCAAGCCTCGTGACCCTCGACGCCGGGCTCGCGACCGTGGCCTCCGGCAGCGTGCGAGTGGTGGCGCCGTGCGCGGGACGGTCGGAGTATCGATGCTGACCGCTAACGTCGCCGACGTCGAGTGTCACCGACGGCTGGTGTCGGTAACCTATTACGCTCGTGTTCGTCAACCGCACGCAAGAGCTCGCCGCGCTCGAGCGCTGGTGGGACCAGCCGGGCGCGCGGCTCGGGCTGCTCTGGGGTCGGCGCCGCGTGGGCAAGACCGTTCTGCTCGAGGTCTTCGCGCACGGATACCGGACGGTCTTCCACACCGGGGCCGGACGGCCGCTCGAGGACGAGCTCAGAGCGCTGTCACGCGCCGCGGGCGACGCTGTAGCCGGCGGCGGCCTGCGCGACCTGGCCGCGCGACCGTTCGTCGATTGGGGAGACGCCCTCGACGCCCTTGCCACCGCCGCGACGGATGGGCCGCTTCTCCTCGTCCTCGACGAGTTCCCCGAGCTCCTCCGGGCCAGTCCAGAGCTCCCGAGTCTGCTACGCGCCTTCTGGGACCGGGCGCGGGGGCGTACGCAGCTCCGCATCCTCCTCTGCGGCTCCGCCGTGCGGACGATGGAGGGGATCCAGGAGGAGCGAGCGCCGCTGTACGGGCGGATCGACCTGTCGCTTCTCCTCCACCCATTTCGCCCGCACGAGGCGGCGGCCATGCTCAGGGGGCTCGAGCCCAGGGAACGCGCGCTGGTGTGGGGGCTGGTGGGTGGAGTGCCGCTCTACCTCGAGTGGTGGGACGAGACCGGTAGCGTCCGCGACAACCTCGCGCGCCTGGTGGCCACCCCTGGCGGCCAGCTCCTGAACGAGGGGCAGCTCGTGCTGGCCACCGAGGGCGAGAGCGGCAGCCTCGGCGGACCGGTGCTCCGAGCGATCGCCGCCGGCCGCACCAAGCACAACGAGATCGAGCAGGCGGTGCGCGCCGAGCCCGCCCGCACCCTCGACCGCCTGATCGAGCTCCGCCTCGTAGAGCGCATGGTCCCGGTGACTGCGAGCCCGCGGAGCACCCGCCGACGCCTGTACCGGATCGCAGACAACTTCCTCGCGTTCTGGCTCGGTGTGCTCGAGCCCTACCGCGCGGAGATCGAGCGAGGCCTCGGATCGAGCGTCCTGCCCGTGCTCGAACAGAGCCTGGACGATCACATGGGCGCGCGCTGGGAATCGGCCTTCCGAGATCACGTACGACGCATCGCGGGTGCCGGCGAGCTCGGCGAGGGCGTGGTGGCCGTCGGATCGTTCTGGAGCGACCAGCCGCCCGTGGAGATCGACTGCGTCGCGCTCGCGGGTCGCGGTCGTGCCGCACGGCTGATCGGCGAGGCGAAGTGGGCGAGGACCGCCGACGCCTCGGCGATCCGGCGCACCCTCGAGCACAGGGCTGAGGCACTGCCGCGACTCGAGTCGGCGCCGCGCTTCGCGGTCGCCGCGCGCGACGAAGTCGAGCACGCCGACGAAGTTCTCGCCGTGACGGCGAGAGACATCTTCGATCCCGACGGAGCCTGATCCCGAGTGCGCCTCGGCTTCTACCCTCCCCGCGGGTGACCCAGGTACCCATCGAGCATGTCTAGTCCCGCCACCGGAGAACCAGCCCCCGCCGGCCCTTCGGTGCTCGTCGCCGATCCCGCCGGCACGCTGTGCCACTGCCGCCGAGTCCCGTACTCCCGCGTGGAGGAGGCCGTCGACCGCGACGGCGCCCACTCCCTGGCCGACGTGCAGCGCCTGACCACCGCCTGCACGCGGTGCTTCGGCTGCCGGTCGGAGATCGAGGGACTGCTCGAGCAGCGCCTGGGCGAGGCCTACGTGCGCTCGTCGGTGGTCACCCTTCCCGCCTACCAGCCCTCCCGATGGGAGCGGCTGCGACGCACCCTGCGGTCCGGGCGGGGACGGGGCGGAGAGGACGGCCTGCTGCCTCGCCGCATGTACATGCCCGTGCTCTCGGGCTACCGCGGACGCGACGTGACCACGCGGCTGATCCTCTTCAACTCCTACGACGAGGTGGACTCGCGTGCGGTGCGTCAGAAGTCCGTGTCCCTCCGCGCGGATCTGCTCGATCTCTCCGGCGCGCGGCTCGGCGTCACCCAGGTGCGCGTCGAGCCCCGGCACTCGGCGGTGCTCGACGTGCGCGACGCCCTCCCCCCCGATGTCCCGTGGGAGGGCGTCGGCGTGGTGAAGCTCGTGATCGAGGCGGAGCAGCTGGCCTCGTTCCGCCCGTACTTCCACTTCATCACCCCCACCGGCATCACCTCGACGCACGAGAAGAGCGCCCCGACCCGGGAGGGCGCGGCCACCGAGCTGAAGCGCAACTACTACTGGGTGTTCCCGGTGGGATTCTCCCCGCGGCCGGAGGAGGCCTACATGTTCCTCACGAACACCCAGCCCGTGCCCCTCGACCACCACGAGCTCGTCTGGCAGGACGACGCCGGTAGCGAGGAGCGGGCGCCGCTCCCTCCCCTCGAGCTCGACCAGAGCGCGTGCGTGCCCCTGCACGAGCACTTTCCCGCCATCGGCACCGGCCTCAGCGCGGGCACCGTGAGGCTGAGCCCGTCCACGCACAAGGTGGCCGGATGGATGATCCGCTACGACCCGAGCGCCGACCTGTGGCGAGCACAGCACCTGTAGAGGCCGACCGCCGCGAGGAGCCCTCGGGCTGGCTGCCCTGCTACGCGTGGTGGCCCCGTCCTGAGGACTACTCGGTCACGGTGGTGCTCACCCCGTACCACGCCACGGTGGACCCGGAGGCCGAGTTCCGCTTCGTCCTGCGCGGATACGCGGGGTCGCCGACGCCGGAGTGGGAGCGCGAGGCGGGTCGCGTGCGGTTCGGGGAGCAGCGCGCGGTGCGCCTCGACGACCTCGAGCTACCGGACCCCCCCGAGCACGGCGGCGTGCTCGAGGTCCACGCCATCCGCCTCGACGCCGCGCCGCCCAAGGGCACCAAGTTCCTCGGCATGTGGGTCGACGCCCACGGTCGGCGGGGCGGGGGGTACCTGGCGCCGACGGTCCCGATCCAGGGCGCGGCCAAGCTGCTGGCCCGCGATGACCTCCAGGTGGTCCCGGGGATCGTCGCCTCGCGCGAGCTCGAGAGCGAGGTGGTCCTGCTGAACCCCACCCGGTCGGGCACCTCGGCCCGGCTCGTGGTCACGAGCCCCGACGGGCTCTCGGCCGAGGGCGCCCCGTTCGACGTGGCGCCGTGGTCGGCATGGCACGGGGTCCTGTCGGCCGAGGTGCCCCGCGTGCGCCGGCTGCTCGAGCCGAGCGGCGGGGTGGGCAGCCTGTCGATCTACTCCGGGCAGCGTCTGCTCCCGTTCTTCGGGATGCGGCTCACCGAAGGGCCCCTCACCTCCATGGACCACACCGCTCCGATCTTCGCCTAGCGGGGTCTAGGGTCGGAAGCTTGATCCCGCGCGTGATACATCGCATCTGGCTGGGCTCGGACCCCATGCCCGAGGAGTTCGTCGAATACGGGGAGACCTGGCGGCGCCACCACCCGGAGTGGCGGATGGAGCTGTGGACCGACGAGCGGCTGCCCGAGCTCGTGAACGGCGCGGTGCTCGAGCGCTCGCGCAACCAGTCCGAGCGCTCGAACGTGATCCGCTACGAGCTGCTCGACGCCCAGGGCGGCCTCTACGTGGACACCGACGTGGAGTGCCTGCGCCCGATCGACGATCTCGTCGACGGGCACGATGCGTTCGCCGCCACGACCGTCCCCGGCCGGGTGGGGAGCGCCGTGATCGGATCGGTCCCCGGGCACCCGGCGATGGCTCGCGCCGTCGAGCTGGTGGGCGAGCGGGTGGGCGTCGGCAAGCAGACCAACGCCACCGGCCCCGGCTTCCTCACCGAGGTGCTGGCCGAGTTCCCCGACGTGACGATCTTCGGCTCGGAGACCTTCTACCCCTATACCTACAAGGAGCGTCATCGCCGCGGCGAGGAGTTCCCGGAGGCCTACGCGGTCCACCACTGGGCGAGGACGTGGGAGGAGGGCGCCGACGACCTCGCGCGGCGCGTCGAGCGACTCGAGGCGAAGGTGGCGAGGATGAGGGCCCAGCGCGACGAGGCCCGCCGGGGCCAGGCCGACGCACGGGCCCGGCTGGCCGCGCTCGAAGCCGGCGACGCCCGACGGACCCGACGGCCCGTCACCCGGGTGCGGGCGGCGCTCGCTCGGGTGAGCGGTGCGGTGCGCCGGCGCCCCGGCGTCGCGCCGCGGACGAGGACGTAGCCGTGGCGCGCTCCGCCGACCGCGCGCTTGTCACCGGCTGCGCCGGCTTCATCGGCTCGTGGCTCGTCGAGCGGCTGCTCGCGGAGGGACGCGAGGTGGTCGGGGTCGACTGCTTCACCGACTACTACCCGCGCGAGCTCAAGGAGGAGAACCTCACCCGCGCGCGCGAGCACCCGGGCTTCTCCCTGCACGAGCTCGACCTGAGCGCCGACTCGCTCGACGGCCTGCTCGACGGGGTCGACGACGTCTTCCACCTGGCCGCCCAGGCCGGCGTGCGGAGCTCGTTCGGGAAGGGCTTCGAGCGCTACGTCCGCTGGAACGTCCTCGCCACCCAGCGCCTGCTCGAGGAGGCGGTGGCCCGGCCCGTCTCTTCGTTCGTCTACGCGTCGTCCTCGTCGGTGTACGGCAACGCGCTCACCGCGCCGACCACCGAGGACACGCCGCGGCAGCCCGTGTCCCCGTACGGCATGACCAAGCTGGCCACCGAGGAGATCGCGAACGTCTACCACCGCAACCACGGGGTCCCGGTGGTCGGGCTCCGCTACTTCACGGCCTACGGACCCCGCCAGCGCCCGGACATGGCCTTCCTTCGCTTCCTCTCTCGAGCCCTCGCCGGGGAGCCGCTTCACGTCTTCGGCGACGGGCGCCAGGTGCGCGACTTCACCTACGTGGACGACGTCGTGGCCGCGACGTTCGCGGCCGCCCGCGGTCGGCCCGGGGCCGTGTACAACATCGGCGGGGGGGAGCCGGTGGAGCTGAACGCGGTCATCGCCATGCTGGGCACGCTGCTCGACCGCGAGGTGAGGGTGGAGCGCGAGGACGCGACGATGGGCGATGCGCGCCACACCCACGCCGACTCCTCGCTCGCGGCCCGGGAGCTCGGCTGGACCGCGGAGACGTCGCTCCAGGAGGGCCTCGCGGCCCAGCTTCTGTGGATGACCACGCGCACCGCGGAGCACGCTGAGGCACCGCTGTGATCCCTCGCATCTTCCATCGCATATGGCTCGGCTCGGAGCCGATGCCCGAGGACTTCGTGGCCTACGGGGAGACGTGGCGCGCCCACCATCCGGGGTGGGAGATGCGCCTCTGGACCGACGAGGATCTGCCGGACCTCGGGGAGAGCCGGCCCGCCTTCGAACGCGGGCGCAACCAGTCGGAGCGCTCGAACGTGCTGCGCTACGAGCTGCTGCGCTCCCAGGGCGGGGTCTACATCGACACCGACATGGAGTGCAGGCGATCGATCGAGCCGCTGATCGACGGGGTCCCGGTGTTCGCGGGCTACCAGCGTGAGGGCCGCCTCGGCAGCGCGATCATCGGAGCCGAGGCCCACCATCCCGCCTTCGAGGAGGGCGTTCGCCGGGTCCGCGAGCGCACGGGCTCGGGGCTCCAGGTGAACGAGAACGGCCCCGGGTTCCTGGCCGAGATGCTGGCCGGCCATCCCGACGTGACCTACTTCGACCACGAGCTGTTCTACCCCTACCCGTTCAACGAGCTGTGGCGCGCCGGCGAGGAGTTCCCCGATGCCTACGGCGTCCACCACTGGTCCAAGACGTGGGAGTCCCGCGAGGAGCTCCGCGCCAAGGTCGAGGTGCTCCAGAAGCGCGTCAAGAGGTTCAAGCGTCACTCCGAGAAGGCTGAGCGCGAGGCCGCGGCGCTGAGGGCAAGGCTCGAGGCGATCGAGCGCACGTGGGGGCGCCGCCTCGGCCACCGGGTGGCGGGGGCCGTGCCCGAGTCCGTCCGGCGCCGTCGCCGCCGCGGGCGGGCGCTGGCACCGCTCGAGCGCTAGGAAGGCCGGCGCGGTGGCCCGGCGCATGCGCAAGCTCGTCCGGCGCGCTCGCAAGCGAGTTCGCCCTCTGGGGACGGCCGCCCGCCGGCTCGAGCGCACGCTCGAGCGCCGGGTGCCCGTCCTCGACCGCCGGCGCAAGCGCCGGCGGCTCGAGAAGACCGACGTCGTGGTCGTCTCCTTCCCCAAGTCGGGCAGGACGTGGATGCGCTACGCCCTCGCCCACTACCTCTCCCTGAGGGCCGGGGTCCCGGTCGACACGGGCCTCAACCGCAGCGCGGGCTCGGTGGGGTTCGAGCACCTGCTGGACAACGCCCGGCGCGGGCCCCTCTTCCCGGAGGCGCTGATGGGCAAGCGCCTCGTGGTCATGGTGCGGGACCCGCGCGACGTCGCCGTCTCCCACTACCACCACTCGCGCCACCGGACGGGCAACGTCGACTTCGAGCTCCGGGAGTTCCTCGACCATCCGCTCTACGGGATCGAGCGCCAGTCCGCCTTCGTGCTCGACCTGCTCGACGTGGCCGATCGCCACCCCGGCGACGTGCACGTGATGAGCTACGAGCGCCTCCGCGGCTCGACCGAGAGCGAGATGCGGCGCTTCCTGCGCTTCGCCTTGGACGAGCCGGTGGACGAGCACCATCTGCGGGGAGCGGTGGAGGCATCCGACTTCGCGAACATGCGCCGGTGGGAGACGGAGCTCTCCTCCGAGGGCGCCCAGCGAAAGGGCCTCGGCCGTGCGGAGTGGGACGGCCGGACCGAGCGGCTCAAGGTGCGGCGCGGGGCCGTCGGCGGCTTCCGCAGCGAGATGGACGAGTCGCTCCAGGCGGATGTCTCCTCGCGCCCGATGACCCGCCGACTGCTCGAGCGGCTCGCCGAGATCGACGCCGCAGCGTCCCGAGCGCGGGCCGACGAGCTCGTGGGCGTTGGTGCCGGCGCGGGGCTCGCCTCGCAATCGTCGCCGGGGGAGGAGCCATGAAGCTCGTGCTCACCCTGCTCACCCGGGACGAGGAGGACGTCGTCGAGGCGAACATCGCCTACCACCTCGAGCGCGGCGTCGACCTCGTGGTCGCGACCGACAACGGCTCGGTGGACGGGACCCTCGACGTCCTCGAGCGCTACCGCCGCGAGGGCCACCTCCACCTGATCCACGAGCCGGGGCGCGACTACGCGCAGGCCGACTGGGTCACCCGGATGGCGCGCCTCGCGGCCACCGAATTCGGCGCCGACTGGGTCCTGAACGGCGACGCCGACGAGTTCTGGTGGCCCGATCACGGGACGCTGAAGGACGTGCTGGAGGAGATCCCCGCTTCCTACGGCATCCTCAGCGTCCCGCGCTCGAACTTCCTCTCCGACGGGAGCGAGGGTGCCTCCTTCGTCGACCGTATGGTGGTCCGCGACCTGCAGTCGAAGGCGAAGACGAGGAGCAAGGCGCTGCCCCCCAAGGTGGCCCACCGGGGGAGGGCCGACGTGGTGATCGGCAAGGGCGCGCACTCGGCCTCCGGCGCGGGGCTCGAGGCGCTCGTCGGCTGGTACCCCATCTCGATCATGCACTTCCCCGCGCGCTCGCTCGCGCAGTGGGAGAGCAAGCTGCGCAACCTCTACGAGGGTCGGATGGCCTCCGGGCGCGCCGCCGCCACGCCCGAGTTCCGCGCCCTCGAGGAGGGCCGCCTCGCCGAGGAGTACGCGGACGGGCTGCTCGACGAGGCGGCGCTCGGACGCGGAATCGAGGAGGGCCGGCTGGTGATCGACCGGCGGCTGCAGCGCTTCTTCGGCGCGAGTCCGCGGCTGCGGGAGATCGGCGGGGTCGAGGCGCCCGAGGCGCAGGAGCGAGAGGCGGAGGAGGTGGCCCGCCGCGCGACCCTGGCCGGCTCGATCTCCGCGGGAGAGTGGCAGCGCAGGCGCCTCGAGCAGGGACTCTCCCGGGAGCCGCGGGAGCCTCGCGGCCGGCCCGAGAAGAACGCCGAGCGAGAGGCCTCGGGAGCCCTCGCGCCTCGGTTTGCGTCGGGGCTGACGGCCGTGCTCGCCATCGCCGGGCGGAGGGCCCGACGGGTCCGCAAGCGCCTGCGCCGAGCGCTCGGCGCCGGTCGCCGCGACGCGGTACGGCGGCTGCTCGTCCGGCTCGAGCCCAGGGTGCCGGCGGTCGAGCACTGGCGCCGGCGGCGGCGCATGGCCGAGGCCGACACAGTGGTGCTCTCGTTCCCCAAGTCCGGCCGCACCTGGCTGCGCTACTTCCTCTCCCAGTACCTGGCCGATACGCGCGGGGTGCCCTTCAAGCTGCGCCTGCACCGCAGCCTCGCCTCGCTCGCCTTCTCGCACGCGCGCCACATGCAGTACCCGGGCCGGCCGTTCCGGCGCCATCTGGCCGTCGCCCGTCGCCGGCGCGTGGTGGTGCTCGTGCGCGATCCCCGCGACGTTGCCGTGTCCTGGTACCACCAGACGCGTGATCGCGAGCGCCTCGTGGACTGCGAGCTGCCCGAGTTCATCGACTCGCCGGTGTGGGGGATCGAGCGCCAGGCCGCGTTCGTGAACGACCTGCTCGACCTCGCCTCGACGCACCCTTCGGCGCTGGTCATCACCTACGAGGGGCTCAAGCGCTCGACCGAGGCCGAGCTCCGGCGCTTCCTCGAGTTCGTGCTGGGCGAGCCGATCGACGACGTGGCCTTCCGGCGCGCGATGGAGGCCAGCGACGTGGGCGCCATGCGCCGGCGAGAGCTCGCGGAGACGGGGGTGAAGGCCGACCCACGGGGAGCGCACAAGCCCTCCCCACTCGGCCACGGCGACTGGGACGGCAACCCCGACGCGCTGAAGGTCAGGAAGGCGGAGGTCGGCGGCTTCCGGGCCGAGATGGACGAGGCGTCGCAGGCCGAGGTCTCATCGCGGCCGCTCACCCGCCGGCTCCTCGCCCGGCTCGCCACGCTCGATCCCGATCGGGTCGTCTTCGAGGGCTCGGCCGGCGGGTCCGAGAACGGCGCCGCGACTCGTGGAGCCGCGCCCGGGACGTTGACCCGATGAAGCTCGTCATGACGCTGCTGGCTCGCGACGAGGCGGACGTCGTGGAGGCCAACCTCCGCTACCACCTCGAGTCCGGCGTCGACTTCGTGATCGCCACCGACAACGGCTCCGCCGACGGGACCAGGGAGCTGCTCGCCGAGTACGAGCGCGCGGACGTGCTCCATCTCATCGACCAGCCGACCCACGATGCCGACTACGGCCCATGGCGTACGCGCATGGCGAGGATGGCCGCCACCGACTTCGGGGCGGATTGGGTTATCAACAACGACGCGGACGAGTTCTGGTGGCCCGACCGCGGCTCGCTGAAGGAGGTGCTCGAAGAGATACCCCGGGAGTACGGGATCATCCGGGCCCCGAAGCAGAACTTCTTCCCCCGGTCGGGGGACGCCGGGTTCTTCGCCGACCGGATGGTGGCGCGTCGGACCCACTCGCCGAAGCACCGCCGGACCGGGGTCCCAACACCCCTGCCGAAGACCGCGCACCGAGCCCGGGCGGACATCTCGGTAGGCAGTGGGAACCACGCGGTCGAGCACCCCGAGCTGGGCTTGCTCGGCGGGTGGTACCCGATCCAGATCCTGCACTTCCCGGTGCGCTCCTACCTGCAGTTCGAGCGCCGGACCAGGCAGACGACGCTGGCCAAGCGGGAGGGCGGTCTCAAGGAGAAGAACTACGGCGCCGACTACGCCGAGCTCGAGCGCGGAGAGCTGCGACGCCGATACGAGGAGCTCGCGCCCGCGGACGCCGAGGTGGAGGCCGGCGTGCGAGCCGGCAGCATGGTGATCGACATGAGGCTCAAGCGCTTCTTCGAGGAGCACGGCCGCCCGGCTCGTCGCGACCTCTGGGACCTCGCCCCGGGGGACGAGCCCGAGGCGCCGCTCGAGAGCGCTCGGCCGCTCGAGGACGTCGAACGTGAGGCGAGGATGCTCGGCTCGATCGCTCAGTACGGGGGCCAGCTCTTCCGCGAGGAGCGAAAGCTCCGCCGGCGGATCGAGAGTGCCGAGCGCGCCCGCGACGAGGAGCGCGATCGCCGCCAGGAGGCGGAGCGGCGCCTGAAGGCCGCCGGGGGCGCCGACGGCCGCACGCGCGGTGCCGCCGTCGCGGTGGCCGCCCTCGCCCGGCGCCTTCGCTCCCGCTAGGCGTCGGCGATCCGACCTCCGATGAGGCTCGTGATGACCCTGCTGGTCCGCGACGAGGAGGACGTCCTCGACGCGAACCTCGCCTTTCACCTGGGCCAGGGCGTCGACTTCGTCATCGCCACCGACAACGCCTCGACCGACGGCACCCTCGAGATCCTGCGCCGGCACGAGCGCCAGGGGCACCTCCACCTCATCGAGCAGCACGGAGACCTACGCCAGGCCGAGTGGGTCACGCGCATGGCGAGGATGGCCGCCACCGACTTCGGCGCCGACTGGGTGATCAACAACGACGCCGACGAGTTCTGGTGGCCGCGGGCCGGCACCTTGAGGACGGTGTTCGAGGCGATCCCTCCCGAGGTCGGGGCGCTGGCGGCTCCACGGGCGCGCTTCCTGACTCCGCCCGACGAGTCGGAGTTCTTCGTCGACCGGATGACCTACCGCGACGTACGACCCGCCCGTGGAGCGGTGCCGGCCCACCCGAAGCTCGCCCACCGCGGGCTCGCGCAGGTCACCGTGGGCCGGAGCAACCACCGGATCGAGGGGGAAGGACTCGTGCCCGTCCCCGGCTGGCACCCGGTGATCATCTTCCACTACCCCGCGCGCGACGCGGCCCGCTTCGAGGCCAAGAAGCTCCACCACGGGGCCGCCCTCGAGCGCACGCTCGAGGGAGGCTCGACCCAGGTAGAGCGCTACCGCCAGCACCTCGCCGGCGAGCGCTCGCTCGCCCGGGCCTTCGCGGAGACCTTCGTCGTGGACGAGGCGGAGGTGGCCGCCGGGCTCGACGACGGGCGCCTCGTGGTCGACGAGCGGCTGCGCTCCTTCTTCGACCGCGTGCCGGAGTCGGTGCCCGGCGCCGCCGCGGTGGCGGCTCGGCGTGGCCACCCCGGGCCCGGGCAGACCGCAGGCCCCTCCACGGGCGGGGCCGGCTTCGAGCGGGCCGACATGCTGGACGACCTGGCCCTCTCGCTCAAGGAGCGCGCGGAGCTCGACCGCTCGGCCGCGAAGGCGCAGGCCGCGGTCGAGAAGGCCGCGCGTGGGCGCGACCGGGCCGAGCGACGGCTCGAGGCCCTGCGGGGATCGTGGCTCAACCGGGCGTCGCGCCGGCTCCGGTCGCCGCTGCGCCGGGACTAGAATCGCGAGCGTCGTCGCGCCGCCACGCCGTCTCTTGATCCTCTCCCCGTGAAGCTCGTCATGACGCTCCTCGTCCGCGACGAGGAGGACATCCTCGAGGCGAACCTCGACTTCCACTTCGGGCAGGGCGTCGACTTCGTCGTGGCCATGGACAACGAGTCCCGGGACTCGACGCCCGAGATCCTCGAGCGCTACCGCAGCGAGGGACGACTGCACGTGATCGAGCAGACGGGTGACCTCAGGCAGTCCGACTGGGTGACCCAGATGGCGCGGATGGCCGCCACCGACTTCGGAGCCGACTGGGTGATCAACAACGACGCCGACGAGTTCTGGTGGCCGCGGGCCCCGTCGCTGACGCTCAAGGACGTCTTCGCGGCGATCCCCCCGCAGGTGGGGGCGCTGGCCGCCCCCCGCTCGGGCTTCGTGGCCCGGCCCGAGACCACGGACTTCTTCGCCGACCGGATGCTCGTCCGCAACTTCCGCTCGCCGCGCCATCCCCGCGGCCTGCAGGGTCACCCGAAGCGGGCACACCGCGCGAACGCCGAGGTGGTGGTCGAGCGCAGCAACAACCGCCTGCAGGGAGAGGGTCTCGAGGCGGTGCCGGGGTGGCACCCGATAGTGATCTTCCACTACCAGGCCCGTGCGCTCGAGAGCTTCGCGCGCAAGAAGGTGCACCACGGCGCGGCCCTCGAGCGGGCCGGGTTCGAGGGATCCTCCCAGGTCGCCCGCTACCGCGCCCATCGAGACGGCGTGCGCAGCGTCGCCCAGTACTACGTCGACGAGCGCCTCGTGGACGACGACGCCGTCGAGAGGGGCGTGAGCGACGGCCGCTTCGTGGTGGACGAACGCCTGCGCGGCTTCTTCGAGCGCGCCCGCGGCGACGCACCGCCGGGAGCGCCGGGCGACCCGCGCGCCGGGGCGCGACGGGACGTCGAGCTGGCCGACCTTCTCGACGACATGATGCTGGCGATCGACGAGTGGGAGAGCACCAGGAAGGCCGCCGCCCAGCTCGAGAAGCGCGCGCGCAAGGCCGAGCGGCGCGCCGAGAAGCCCACCGGCGGCGCGCTCGCCGGCCTCGTCCGCGATGTCCGTGCCCGGGCGCGAGGGCTGCGAGCCCGGTCGTAGCCTCGCGGCGCCCCTTGCACATCCTGTTCAACATGCAGTCGCCGAGCCTCATGCGGCTCTTCGACAGCGCGGTGCGCGAGCTCGCCGAGCGCGGCCACCGCGTGACCCTTGTGCACCACCATCGCGCTGACGGGCGCCTCGCCTCCGAGCTCGCGCCCGTGGCCGATCGGGTGCCGACGGTGCGGGCGCGGCTCAAGCGCCACGACCGCTGGGCGCCGATCGCCACCCTGCTCCGCGAGACCCGCGACTACGCCCGTTACCTCGACCGCCGCCTCGAGGCCGGGTACCTGCGCGAGCGCATCGACCACCTGCCGCGCCCGCTGCGGGTGCTGCGCGCGGTCGAGGGGCTCGGTCCCCGGGCCAGCCGGGGGCTGCTGGGCGTGGGGCTAGCGCTGGAGAGGGCGATCCCGAGCTCGGGCGAGGTCGAGGAGCTCATCGCCGCGCACAGGCCGGACGTCGTGATGCTCACGCCGCTCGTGACCCGCCCCGACCAGACCGATGTCGTCAAGAGCGCCCGCGCCCTCGGCATCCCGTCGGTGCTCGCGGTGGCGAGCTGGGACCACCTGACCACCAAGGGTCTGATCCGCGCCCACCCCGACCGCGTGCTCGTTTGGAACGAGACCCAGGCGGCGGAGGCGCGGGAGCTGCACCTCGTCCCTTCCGAGCGCATCCGAGTCACCGGCGCGCACCCCTTCGATCGCTGGTTCGGTCGCGCCCCGAGCGTGCCCCGGGACGAGTTCTGCGCGCGCCTCGGCCTCGACCCGGAGCGAGAGCTCGTGCTCTGGGCGGGCTCGGCGCACAACATCGTGCGGGCGGCCGAGGAGCACGCGTTCGTGAGCCGCTGGATCGCCGCCCTACGGGCGAGCCCGGACCCCCGGGTGGCCGGGCTGGGGGTGCTGATTCGCCCCCACCCCACGGTCAACGCCGCGGGCTGGCGCGAGCTCGGGCCACCGGCCTTCGACAACGTGGCCCTGTGGCCGAGCGGACAGCGCTCCTCGACCACCTCGGAGACGAGGAGTGATCTCTTCGACTCGCTGCACCACAGTGCCGCCGTCGTGGCCATCAACACCACCGTGATGATCGAGGCTGCGATCGTGGGCCGGCCCGTGCTCACCGTCCAGCCCGAGGACTTCGCCGAGACCCAGGCCGCCACCCTGCACTTCCGCTACCTCCTGCCCGACCACGGCGGCTTCCTGATCAGCGCCGAGGGCCTCGAGGAGCACGTGGCCCAGCTCGGCGACGCCCTTCACGCCCCCGAGCACACGGCCGCCATGCGCGAGCGCTTCCTGCGCTCCTTCGTGCGACCGCACGGGGAGGAGGTCGCGGCCAGCGCGGTGATGGCCGACGCCATCGAGGCGACGAAGCCGGCGCCGGCGCCCGGTCCGTGGGTCGTCCTTCGGTCCCTCGCCCTGCGCGCGGCGCTCTGGCTCCCCGCGACGGCGTTGTGGCTCAGCTCACCGGAAACGCGCTCCGCGGCTGGGAAGGTGATGCGGCGGCACACCCGTCGTGGCCGCCGAGCGATGCGTACCGGTCGTCGCGTGGCGGGCCGGGCGGTCGGCGCCCGGTCTGCTCGATGAGCTCGTCCAGGAGGACCGCTACGGCAGCACGTCGGGGAGCACTCGCAGCCCGACGGCGATCGTGGCGGCGTGTAGCCGGCTGTCCCAGGTGGCAAGGACGAGGTCGTGGGTCGGCAGAAGCGATGCGGCAGCGAGATGGAGGGCGTCGAGGCTGCGTAGGTCGTGGACCAGTGACAGCTCGGCGGCCTCGTCGTCCGACGGCCCGCACCGTCTCGACGTACCCGACGCGACAGGTGAACCAACCTTCGGCGTCGCGCATGGCGCTCCGCACGAGCTCGCTCCCCGATTCGGCCACGTAGCGCTTCACGAGCGCGCTCGCGTCGAGGTAGAGGTTCAGCGCTCGGCGTCCCGCTCGCCGATCACGAGCTCGGCAGCGGTGCCGGATGCCCGAACCAGCCGGGGGGCTCGCGGGGGTCGCGGGCGGACCGGCGAGACAAGCCGCCCGTCGGCGGCGAGACTCCGCAGACGGTCATCGGTGGTCGCGACGGTGCCGGCGGGAACGATGTCGGCGACCGGTCGCCCGTGCACGGTCACGCGTACGGGCTTTCCGGAGGAGGCAAGTCGCAGGATCTCGCTGAGCGAGGACTTGAGCTCGCGGACACCCACTTCACGCATAATGGTCACATTAGCGGTAAGTGGTGGCCACAAAGGGAAGCCCTCACGTCCTTGGTCACGCTCGGCCCGAGCGGCGCCGTACCGCCCGGGCCGCCGCCGCGGCAGCGCCGCCGAGGCGCCACCACCGGGACCCCTCGATCGCCTTCCGCCGCGAGACGGCGCGGTCGCGCGCCCGCTTGACCTCCTCGAGCCGGGCCTCGCGCCGTCCAAGCTTGCGCTGCAGCCGCTCGACGCGCGCCCGCAGCTCGTCGTAGCTCTCCCACGTCTTCGTCCAGTGGTGGACGGCGTAGGCGTCGGGGAACTCCTGGCCGCGGAGATGCTTCTCGTCGTGGCGATAGGGATAGAAGTACGCGGCGGGGAACACCGTGACGTCGGGGAAGTCCGCCAGGATCGCGGTCAGGAACCCGGGGCCCGTCTCCTCGGTCTGGCGCCCACCTCCGGCGACTCCCTGGGGCACGAGCTCGACGGCTCGTTCGAAGGCGGGATGGCCCGGCACCGAGCCGACGATCGCCGAGCCGATGCGTCCCGGCCGCGTGCTGCCGGCGAACGCACACACGCTGTCGAGCAGCGGATCGATCGGGCGCAGGCACTCCATGTCGGTATCGATGTAGACGCCACCGAGCTGCCACAGGAGCTCGTAGCGCAGGACGTTCGAGCGCTCCGAGTGGTTGCGGCCGCGCTCGAAGGCGTCGGGATGGCGCAGGGCGGGCAGGCGCTCCTCCGTCCACAGCTCCATCGTCCAGTCGGGGTGGTGCCGGCGCCAGGTCTCGCCGTAGGCCACGAACTCCTCCGGCATGGGCTCCTCGCCCAGCCAGATGCGGTGGAAGACCCGGGGGATCACGTGCGCCGGCGTGTGGTCGCCGCTGTCCGCAGACGGCGCAGGAGCGCGCCGGCGCCCGCCGTAGCGCCACGGCCCTCACCCACCGCGCCGCGGCGCACGCGCTCGACCCCGCGATCGGACTCGGCCTCGTGGGGGCGCCGCTGTGTCGCGACGGTGTGGTCGGCCAGAAAGTTG
>JBPCQB010000120.1:0-1141 GCA_050998555.1 Thermoleophilaceae bacterium | reverse complement strand
AGGCCGATGCCGATGAAGGCCAGCCGCAGGAAGGCCGACTCGGCGACGAGGACGAGGTCGCAGGCCAGCGCCAGCGAGCATCCGATCCCCGCCGCGGGGCCGTTGACTGCGGCCACCACGGGCTTCGGCAGCTCCCGTATGGCCACGATGACCGGGTTGTAGACCTCCTTCAGCGCCTTGCGCAGATTTGGGAGCCCGTCGTCGGGCGAGGGCTCGAAGGCGGCGCGCAGGTCCGCGCCCGAGGAGAAGCCGCGGCCGGCGCCGGTGATGAGCACCGCCCGTACCGAGGGGTCGGCGGCCTCGCCGGCGAGGACGGCGCCCAGGTCGCGGCCGAGCTGCTCGGTCCAGGCGTTCAGCGACTCGGGGCGGTCGAGGGTGAGCCGCCCGACGCCGTGCTCGGAGGACTCCCACCGGATCGTCTCGTAGGCCATCGCGGCGGCATCCTCTCACGGCCGCGGCTCGGCGTGTCCTCCGGGGGCCGGGCCTACCCTCGGCGCCATGCTGATCGACGCCGTGGAGTGGCTCGGCCATTCGGGCTTTCGCATCCGCATCGGGCGCTCGACGGTCTACATCGACCCCTACCGCGTGCCCGACGGAGCGAAGGCCGACGCCATCCTCGTGACCCACGGGCACTACGACCACTTCTCCCCGCAGGACATCGAGCGGCTCTCCCACGACCGGACGCTGGTGGTCGGGCCGCCGGCGGTGGCTGAGCGCATCGCGGGACGCGCGCTCTCCCTGCGCCCCGGCGAGGTCACCGAGCTCGACGGCGTACTGGGGGTCGAGGTCCGGGCGGTGGCCGCCTACAACACCTCGAAGGTCGACGCCGCCGGCGCCGCCTTCCATCCCCCGGGGGCCGGATGGCTCGGGTTCGACCTGAACGTGCGGGGCGAGCGGCTCTACCACTCCGGCGACACCGACGTGATCCCCGAGATGGACTCCGTCCACGGCGTGGACGTCGCCCTCCTGGCGGTGAGCGGCGTCTACGTCATGACCGCGGGCGAGGCGGCCGAGGCCGCGCGGCGGATCGCACCGCGGGTGGCCGTGCCCATGCACTGGGGCGGCGACGACATCGGCACCGAGGACGACGCCCGGGCGTTCGCGGAGCGCGCGCCGGTGGAGGTGCGGGTGCTCGAGCGGG
>JBPCQB010000084.1:0-9766 GCA_050998555.1 Thermoleophilaceae bacterium | reverse complement strand
TGGCGACCATGCGCTACCGCGAGGCGCTGAACCAGGCCCTCCGCGAGGAGATGGACGCCGACGACCGCGTCTTCATCATGGGCGAGGACATCGGGGTCTTCAACGGGGCCTTCAAGGTCACCGAGGGGCTGCTCGACGACTACGGCGAGAAGCGCGTGCGCGACACGCCGATCTCCGAGAACACGATCGTGGGAATGGGCGTGGGCGCGGCGATGGCCGGGCTGCGGCCGGTGGTCGAGATCATGACCATCAACTTCTCGCTGCTCGCGCTCGACCAGATCGTCAACTGCGCGGCCTCGATCCACTACATGTTCGGGGGGCAGGTGAGGGTGCCGATGGTCATCCGCATGCCCCAGGGCGGCGGCCACCAACTCGGCCCGAACCACTCCCACTCCTTCGAGGCCTACTTCCTGCACGTGCCCGGCCTCCTGGTGGCCGTCCCGAGCACGGCCGCCGACGCCAAGGGGCTGCTGAAGGCCGCGATCCGCGACGACAACCCGGTCGTCTTCATCGAGCACGAGGCGCTCTACGGCCAGCGCGGCGAGGTGCCGGAGAACGGCGAGGTGGTGAACTTCGGCCAGGCCGCCATACGCCGGGAGGGCGACGACGTGACCGTGATCGGCATCTCCCGCATGGCCCAGACCGCCGAGAAGGCGGCGGAGACCCTGGCCGCCGAGCACGAGATCGAGGCCGAGGTGATCGACCCGAGGACGCTGCGGCCGCTCGACCTCGACACGATCGTCGAGTCGGTGCGCAAGACCAACCGCGCGGTGATCGTCGAGGAGGGCTGGCCGCACGGAGGGGTGGGAGCCAACCTCGCGGCGCTGATCCAGGAGCAGGCCTTCGACCACCTCGATGCCCCGGTCATGCGCGTTACCGGAGCCGACGTGCCCATGCCCTACTCGAAGCCGCTCGAGCAGTCCGCCTTCCCGCACGAGGAGCACGTCATCCAGGCGGCGCGGTCGCTGGTCGAGCTCGAGGTCTGAGAGGACCGTGGCCACCGACATCGTCATGCCGCGGCTCTCAGACTCGATGGAGGAGGGCACCGTCCTGAAGTGGCTGGTGGAGGTGGGTGGCGAGGTGAAGCGGGGCGAGCCGATCGCCGAGATCGAGACCGACAAGGCCAACATGACCTTCGAGTCCGACACCGACGGCACGCTGATCGAGGTGCTGGCGAACGAAGGGGACACTCTGGCGATCGGCGAGGTGATCGCGCGGGTGGGCGAGCCGGACGAGGCACCCTCGGGCGACGGGGGCGGAGGCGGCGAGGACCAGGGCGGCGAGCACCAGGGCGGCGACGGCCCCGCCGCGCAGGCGCAGGAGGGTGCTCCCGCGCAGGCCGAGTCCTCCTCGGAGGACCCGAGCGGAGAGCCCGAGGCTCCATCTGAGGGCGCGGACGGCGGAAACGGCGGCGACCCTGTGGGCGGGCGGTCCGCTCCCACGACCACCACGACCGAGGACGGCGAGCGCCTGCGGGCGTCTCCGGTCGCCCGGCGGATGGCCGGCGAGCTGGGCGTCGAGCTGGCGTCGCTCGAGGGCTCGGGGCCCGGCGGGCGGATCGTCAAGGCCGACGTAGAGAGCGCCTCCCAGGGCGACGGCGCATCCGCTCCGGCCGCTCCGGCGGCGGCCTCGGACGGCGGCGCGCCCGCCGAGGAGTCGGCGCCCGCCGATGAATCCGCACCCGCCGAGGCTCCCTCCGCGTCCTCCGGCGATGAGGGCGGAGCCAAGGGCCGCGTCGAGACGCACGAGCTTACGCGCCTCCAGAAGACCGTCGCCCGCCGCATGGCCGAGTCGAAGGCCACGGCGCCCGACTTCGCGCTCGACATCGAGATCGACATGGCGGCGTGCGTCGAGCTCCGCGGGCGCCTGAAGCCCATCGCCGACCCGGTGCCGAGCGTCAACGACATGGTCGTCAAGGCCTGCGCCCTGGCTCTGCGCGAGCACCCCAAGGTCAACGGCGCCTACCGCGACGGCGCGTTCGAGCTCTACGGCCGGGTGAACGTCGGCGTGGCGGTGGCCGGCGAGGAGGCGCTCGTGGTGCCCACGGTCTTCGACGCGGGCGCCAAGTCGCTCGGCGACATCGCCCGCGACACCCGCGAGCTGGTCAAGAAGGTGCACGACGGGAGCATCAGCCCGCCCGAGCTCTCGGGCGGCACGTTCACGGTCTCCAACCTGGGGATGTTCGGCATCGAGAGCTTCACCGCGGTCATCAACCCGCCGCAGGCAGCCATCCTCTCCGTCGGAGCCCTCAAGAAGAAGGCGGTGGTGGACGACGCCGGCCGCATCGTCGCGCGAGACATGATGAGCGCCACGCTCGTCTCCGATCACCGCATCCTCTATGGCGCCGACGCCGCCCGCTTCCTCGCGCGCGTCAAGGAGCTGCTCGAGCAGCCGCTGGCGCTCGCACTCTGAGCGCCGCCGCGCGGTGGAGGTCTCGAGCCTCGATCACCTGGTGCTGACCGTCCGCGATGTCGAGTCCACCGTCAGCTTCTACGAGCGGATCCTCGGGATGCGCGGGTTCTCGTTCGCGGGTGGCCGCCAGGGCCTGGCCTTTGGGGACCAGAAGATCAATCTCCACCAGCTCGGCGCCGAGCACCTTCCGAACGCGGCCACCGCGACCCCCGGCTCGGCCGACCTGTGCCTCCTCACGCCAACGCCCATCGACCGGGTGGTCGAGCACCTCGGGGCCGAGGGCGTCACGGTCGAGCTCGGGCCCGCGCGGGCCGACGGCGCCCAAGGGGAGCTGCTCTCGGTCTACGTCCGCGACCCGGACGGCAACCTGGTCGAGATCGCCAACGCGGTGGGGTGATCGGGCGATGGCGATGAACCTCGGCGACGAGGATCTGCTGCCGGGCGAGCGCCCGATACAGAGCAAGGCGGCCAACGCCGTGATCTCGATGTCCGAGCACGGCCTCGAGCAGCGCGGCTACCACGGCGCGATGGGACTCGTCGGCATGAAGGGACAGGAGGCCATCGGGGGCAAGCTGCACCTGACTTCCTACCGGCTCCTGTTCAAGTCGCACGGCATGAACCGCGCGACCGGGTCGGTGTCGATCTATCTCCCGACCATCACCGGGTTGGAGGACCGCTCGAAGTTCGTGACCAGGAAGATCGGGGTGCGGACCGAGGCCACCGACTCCGAGTTCGTGGCGTGGGGCGTATCCGGCCTGATCCAGTCCATCCAGGCTGCGGCCGACGCCGTCGGCCCGGCCGAGCGCGACGCCATGCTCGCGGAGATCGACCGCCATCCCGAGCGCGGCGGCGGCGGGCTGTCCACGGCCGGCGCGGACGAGATGGACGCGATCGTCGCCAACCCGGCCGGCAACCTCGAGGCCATCACCGCGATCGTGGTGCAGGAGCTGCGCGGCCGGCGCTAACCCGCCTCCCAGCCGAACCCCGTCGCCGCCAGCCGCGGCTCGATCGGGCTCGAGGGCAGCCCGGCCGGCGGCTCGACGTCGTTGTAGCCGCCGGGGGCCACGTCGTTCGGGGCGTCGGGGTGGAAGATGGAGGCCAGGGCCTGGATCTGGCCGCGCCCGGGCCCGAGCTCGAACTGGCCCCCGCCGTAGGCGCGGATGCCGTGCTCGACGCAGTGGTCGTACGCCGCGCACAGCTCCCGCAGGGGCCCGAAGCGGGAAGGCTTGAGGTTGACCATCCGCGGGCGGAAGGGGAACGCCTCGACGTCGGCGACGGAGTGGACGGGGACGTCCCAGGTGATGCGGTCGCGGTGGTCGGCCAGCGCGGCCTCGGTCTCCGGGTTCAGGTCGGGGTCCTCGAGCCAGGCGTCGGGGAACGCGGCGGCCACGCGCGCGTAGAGGTCGGGGTCACCGGGCTGGTCGACGCTCGTCCCCTTGTAGGCGCCCTTGAAGTCGACGGTGTCCACCGCCCCGGTCTCGACGAGGGCGGCGATCAGCTCGTCGTCCCAGTCCGGCGTGGCGTCGAGCTTGAACCGAAGTCCGGGAGAGGCGTCGAGGCGCCGACGCAGCGGCTCGGTCGAGGCGGGGTCGCCCAGGCGCAGGGATACGACGAACTCGAGCGGGCCCGGCTCGCGCTCCAGCGCCTGGGGCAGCGAGCGACCAGCCTGGCGCAGCGCGAGGTCGAGCGCCGCGCTCTCGAAGGCCCACCGCCGGTACAGCGAGGACACCTCGATCTCGGGCGGAGCCGACCAGAGATCTAGCCGCTCGACCAGCCGCGAGAACGACTCGATGTCGTAGGCGCCGGCCAGCGGGAGGCGCCGACCGGCGTCCTGGAAGCCGATCTGGTCGAGCGCCGTGTAGGTGACGTCCTCCCCAACCCCCTCGTGGCCCCCGCCGCGCAGACGGATCAGGGTGGTGAGCCGCACGAAGTCGCTCGACACCTCGCGCTCGAGGCCCTCGAGCTCATACGACTCGATCTCGAGCGGGAGCTCGGCCAGCTGGGCGTAGGTGCTCACGACGGGCTTCAGCCTCCGCGCTGGTCCCTGAACAGCGCGCCGTTCGGGGCGGGGTTCGGATCGGGGCGCACCGTCGGGGGCTCCGGGCGGGTCTCGACGAACACGCACCACGCGCGGCGGCGGTCGTCGAGCGCCACGCACGTGCGGAAGAACCCCTCGCCGAGCCGGTAGGTGTTGGCGCTGTCGAGGTTGCGGACCACCTCGTCCGAGCCGTGGGCCATCGCGTAGTCGCGCAGCGCGGCGCTGTTGTGCTGTTTTTCTTTTGTCTCCGACACCGCGGGCGGGTGGGGGGCGAGCCTGGCGGCGAGCAGCCCGCCCGCGCCGGCGCACAGCAGGGCGGTGGCCGCGCGGTCCTGCACGACCACCAGCGGAGGCGGCGTGCGTCGGGCCGCCGCCGTCCCCGGCGCGGCTCCGGAGGATGAACGCTCAGCGCGGTCGGCCAGCCGGCGGGCGAGCCACGGGGCGAAGCCCCCGAGGATCACGAGGTTGGCGAACGCGGCGATGATCAGGCCCTCGACGAGGCCGGCGTCGAGGCCCGTCGGAGGGAGAGCTCGCAGCACGAGGGCATCGACCACGGTGAGCGCCACGAAGGCCGGCCACTGCCACGCTCCGGCCAGGCGCCAGCGCATTCGGCGGGTCGTGAAGCTCGCGTCGAAGGCCACCTCCGGGCGAGCGTAGCCGCAGCGCGCGAGCGGCCCGGCGCCCCTCGCGCGGGAGTACGATCGGCCGAGGATGACCGTCACGACCGTCCGTCCTGCGCCGACCCGTCCCGACGGGGCGCGCCGCGCGGGCGAGCTGTGGACCACGCATCTCGGCCAGGTGCCCTACGCCGAGGGCGTCTCTCTCCAGCAGCGCCTGTGCGCCCGCCGCCAGCACGACGAGCTGCCGGACACGCTCCTGCTGCTCGAGCACCCGCCGGTGTACACGCGCGGGCGCCGCGCCGGTCCCGCCGACCTGCCGATGGGTGAGCAGTGGTACCTCGGCCAGGGGATCGAGGTGGTGGACTCCGATCGCGGCGGCCGGGTCACCTACCACGGCCCCGGCCAGCTCGTGGGCTACCCGATCGTCGCGCTGCGCGACGTGCTCGAGTACGTGCGCAGCGTCGAGCGGGCCATCATCGCCGCGCTCGCCGACGAGGGCGTCGGCGCGTGCGTGCGCGAGGGCCTGACCGGCGTGTGGGTGGGCGAGCGCAAGATCGCCTCGATCGGCGTCCACGTCTCCCGCGGGGTGACCACGCACGGCTTCGCGGTCAACGTGGACAACGACCTCCAGCCCTTCAACTGGGTCGTGCCCTGCGGCATCGAGGGCGTCCGGATGACCTCGGTGCTCCGCGAGACCGGACGCCCGGGCGGCCTCGAGTGCTTCCGCCGGCGCATGGCCTGGCGGTTGGCCGAGGCACTGGGGCGGCGACAGCGGCTCGTGTCGCTCCGGCGGCTGGACTCCGGTCCGGGCGAGGGCGTCGAGCGCACGCCGGCGCGGGCCGGAGCCGCACTAGAGTCGTCGCTCGGATGAGCGCCACCCGCTCCCGCGCCAACCCCGGCGGCGCCCGCGTGCTCGACATGGGCGAGGTCCGTCCCTTCCGGGAGCGCAAGCCGCCCTGGTTCAAGGTCCGCGCCCCCGGCGGGCCGCGCTTCCGCGAGCTCAAGGACATGATGGAGAGCGAGGGGCTCAACACGGTCTGCGAGGAGGCCGCGTGCCCGAACATAGGGGACTGCTGGGACGCCGGCACGGCCACGTTCATGATCCTCGGCGATACCTGCACCCGCCGCTGCGGCTTCTGCCACGTCAAGACCGGAAAGCCGACCCACGACGATCCCCTCGAGCCGCTGCGCGTGGCCCAGTCGGTCAAGCGGATGGGACTGCGGCACGCGGTGATCACGAGCGTGGATCGCGACGACCTCCCCGACCTCGGCTCGCGCGCCTTCGTCGGCGTCATCCGCTCGATCCGGCGCATGGCACCGGACTGCAAGGTCGAGGTGCTCACCCCCGACTTCCGCGGCGAGGAGATGCCGCTGGCGCGCGTGATCGCCGAGCGCCCCCACGTGTTCAACCACAACGTGGAGACCGTGCCCCGGCTCTACCCCCTCGCACGCCGCGGGTCAAGATTCCTGCGCTCCTGCCGCGTGCTGCGCAACGCCAAGGAGATGGGTGGCGACGGCGTGGTCACCAAGTCCGGGCTCATGACCGGGCTCGGCGAGAACCGCGAGGAGATGCTCGAGACCTTCGGCGTGCTGCGCGAGCACGACGTCCAGGTGCTCACGGTCGGGCAGTACCTGCGCCCGACCGAGCACCACCTCCCGGTGGTCCGCTACTGGCACCCGGACGAGTTCGCCGACCTCGAGCGCGAGGCCTACGCGATGGGGTTCGAGTCCGTGGCCGCCGGGCCGCTCGTGCGCTCGAGCTACCACGCCGAGCAGACCTTGGAGCGGGCCGCCGCGGCCCGCTGAGCGACTCCGCCCGCAACTAACGCCGGGGAGGACGCCCGCCGAGAGCGCGGCTAACATGCCCGCCTCCTGAACGAGCCGAGTCCTCCTCGCCCCGCGCGAAGAGGATCGGGGGACCCACGAGGGCCGGCCGCCGGTCGGCCCGCGGGGCGAGTCGCCGCCCGAGTGCGGCGTAGCGCTTTCGAATGGAGCGCGAGCCCGTCAGCTAACCCCGTAGGCGCCGAAGACGAGGAGCTCCCGCCCGTGCCGCGATTCCGCCCCGACGCCGTGCTGCCCGCTACGCCCCGAACGCGACCGTGCGGGCGCGGGGCGAGGCGCCGAGTGGCCGCGCGGCTGGCCGTCGGTGCGGCGGCAGGCGCCCTCGCCGCGTTCGGCGCGGTCCTCGGCCCGGCGGCGCCCGCCGTGGCCGCCTCGCCGTCCGGTGGCGCTCCCGCCGGGCCCGAGCGCTCGAGCGAGCGCAGGGTCGATCCCGAGCGACGGGGCGGAGGGGCCGCGGTGGAGGCCAAGCGTCCGGCGCGGCGTCCGGCGACCCGTCGGGGCCGGGGCGGGACCGCACCGGCAGCCCCGAGACGCCCGCGGCGCACCCCCCGCGTGCCCGAGATCCTCGAGCAGATCGCCGCGTGCGAGTCGGGCGGCGATCCCACGGCGGTGAGCCCGGACGGCCGCTTTCGCGGCAAGTACCAGTTCTCCCTCGCGACCTGGCGCTCGGTGGGCGGAAGCGGCGATCCGGTCGCGGCGCCCGAGGCCGAGCAGGATCGCCGCGCGCTTGCGCTGTTCCGCCGCGACGGGCTCGCTCCCTGGCCTCACTGCGGTCGCACGGTGCGGGAAGCGCGGTAGAGGGAGCCTCTCGGCAGGACGGCGACGTGCCGCGGGTAGCCTCGCCTCGTGATCCCGCTGCGGGACAACATCCCGACGCGGCGGCTCTCGTTACTGACCATCGCGTTGATCGCCGCGAACGTGGTCATGTTCTTCGTCTTCGAGCAGGCTCGCTTCGGGCTCGACGGCACGTCGCTGAACGACCAGCGGCTGTTCGACTACGGAGCCATCCCCTACGAGATCACCCATCCCGGCGAGCAGTGCCGACCGGCGGGGAGCAGCGCCATCGAGTGCGGGACGGTCGGGAACCGACCCTCGACCCTGCTGACCCTGCTCTCCTCCATGTTCCTGCACGGCGGGCTGCTCCACCTCGCCGGGAACATGCTCTTCCTGTGGATCTTCGGCAACAACATCGAGGACTCGATGGGCCGGATCCGCTTCGTGCTCTTCTACCTCCTCGGCGGCCTCGTGGCGCTCCTCGCCCAGACCGCGGCCGATCCGAGCTCCGCGGTTCCCACCGTGGGGGCCAGCGGCGCCGTCGCGGCCGTACTCGGGGGCTACGCCCTGCTCTACCCGCGTGCGCGCGTGGTCACGTTCGTCATCATCATCCTCTTCTTCACGATCGTCGAGCTGCCCGCCCTCCTCGTGCTCGGGGGGTGGTTCCTTCTCCAGGTTCTGAACGCGACGGCCGACCAGGTGGGCCAGGGCGGGGTGGCCTACTACGCACACATAGGGGGGTTCGTGTTCGGTCTGCTGCTCATCAAGTTGTTCGCCAACCGCTACAGGCGCGACTACGAGGCGCCCGCGCGCCTACCGGTCTACTGATGGCCCGCGCGGTGGTCACGGTCCTGTCGTTCATGTTCGTGGGCCTGCTCGTGTTCCTCACGGTGATCGTCGCCTCGCGCGCCGGCTTCACGGTGATGGTGGGGCTCGCGATCTTCGTGGTCGCGGTGCTCGTGTTCGGCGCCCTCGGCTCGCTGACGGAGCGGCGGAAGTGACCGGTCCACTCTCCGCCGGCGGGTGCCGGCGCCCGCCCCGCCGGGGACCGGCGCGCGCGGCCGCGCTCCTCCTCGGGATCGCCGGGCTGCTGGCCGGGGCGTTCGTGGCCCTCTACCCGAGCGTGCCGCTGGCCGTGTTCGCCGGGACCCAACCCGACTCGGGGTACTCCTCCTCGAAGGATGCGCACGAGCGGACCGCGGCGGAGCAGGGCTCCCCGTACACCACTTCCGCGGCGGTCGCGCTGGAGCGCCCCGACGCCCTGCGCCTGCACTTTCGCCAGGCCCCCCGCGCAGGGATCGTGTTCGACCTCGACTCCGGTCGCGTGCTCTGGCGCCATCGCCCGGAGGCACGCCTCCCGATCGCCTCGCTCACGAAGATCATGACCGCGCTGCTGGTCGCGGACGGGACCACCTCCCGCGAGACCGTGAAGATAACCCCGGCGGCCCTGAACTACGCGGGGCGCGGGGTGGGCCTGCCGAAGGGTCGACGCGTTCCCATCGAGGGCCTGCTCCACGGGCTACTGCTCGTGTCCGGCAACGATGCGGCCAAGGCACTGGCCATCCACGTCGGCGGCTCCGAGCGGCGCTTCGTGCGGATGATGAACGACCGGGCGCGGGCGCTCGGGCTGCGGTGCACGCACTTCACCTCGCCGCACGGCCTCGAGTCCGGCAACCGCTCGTGTGCCGCCGACCTCGCGGCCATGGCTCGGCTGGCGATGAACGAGCGCCGCATCGCCCGCGTGGTGCGCAAGCCCGACGCTGCGGTCCGCTTCCCGATCAAGGGCGGGCGGCTCTTCGTGTACAGCACGAACCCCCTCCTGCGGCCAGCCCGGTGGCGGGGGACGATCGGTCTGAAGACGGGCTTCACCAACCCCGCCGGGCGCTGCTACGTCGGCGTGGTGCGCCGCGGCGGCCGGCGACTCGGCGTGGTGCTGCTGCATTCGCCCGATCCCGGTCGTCAGGCCAAGAAGCTCCTCCAGGCGGGCTTCCGGCGGACCGGTCGGTCGGCCGCGGGCTGATCGGGCCCGCCGCCGCGGTGCTCGACTCCGAGGCCCGAGCCGTCTCACTCCCGGCGAAGG
>JBPCQB010000117.1:0-5178 GCA_050998555.1 Thermoleophilaceae bacterium | reverse complement strand
CCCGACGCCCCTGCTCGTCAAAGCTGCTCTCGGCCACGCTCAGTTCGAGATGATTCATCCCTTCCTGGACGGAAACGGCCGTGTGGGGCGCTTGCTGATCACGCTGCTGCTGTGCGCTCACGGCGTTCTCACGCGGCCGCTGCTCTACCTGAGTCTGTACTTCAAGAGGAATCGCGACGCCTACTACGACCATCTCCAGCGCGGCCGTACAGAGGGAGACTGGGAAGGATGGCTGCGCTTCTTTCTAGAGGGGGTGATCGACGTGGCTGAGTCGACGACGCAGACCACTCGCAAGATCGTCGAGATGATCGACCGTGATCGCCTAAGGATCCACGACCTCGGGCGAGCTGCCGCCACTGCCCACCGGCTACACGACTGGGCGGCCCGCTTCGCCGTGGTCAGAGCGCCTGGGGCCGCCGAAGGCCTTGGTCTCAGCCAGCCGCCGGTGTACGGTGCTGTCACCCGCCTTGAGGAACTCGGGATACTTCGCGAAGTCACCGGCCGAAAGCGCGGGAGGCTCTATGTCTACGACGAGTATCTGTCGCTCCTGAACGAGGGCACCGAGTAGCGGAAGGGCGCTCGCACGTAGCCGACCAGACGGGGACGCGACACGGGAGCGAACCCCTACTTCGGCACCGGCGGCAGGCCCAGCACCACCATCACCGCCGGCAGCAGCAGCGCCGCCCACCGAAGCGTCGGGCTGCGCCCCAGCGCGGCCAGGGGCAGCAGCCACACGAGGTACCAGTGCATCAGCCACGTCGTGGTCACGAGCAGGGCGAGGGTGCCCCAGCCGAGGGCGCTCGGCAGGTCGAGACGCCGGCGCCAGGTGAGCACGCCGAGCACGAGGAGGGAGACGGCGAGCGTCGAGGCCGCCACCACCCTCACCGCCGCGGTCACCCCACCCAGCCCGAGGTACCAGCCGATCGCGTTCGGGAAGTTGTGCGTCGAGACCTTCTCGCCCTGGGTGGTCCACGCGTTCAGCAGGCCGAAGACCTCATCGCCGAAGGCCAGCAGGCTCACCGCCAGGATCACGCAGCCACCGGCGAGGACGCCGAGCAGCGCACGCGTCCGGTGCCGGCAGGCGGCCACGAAGAAGGGGAGGAGCAGGACCGGGGACAGCGCCTTCGCGCCTGCGGCGCCCACCAGCGCGGCGCCGCCCGCCGCCTCGCGTCCGGAGAGCGCCAGCCATACCGCGCCCATGAGGAGGGCAATCATCAGGAGGTCGTTGTGGGCGCCCCCCACCCCGTAGACGAGCAGGAACGGGTTGAGGCCCACGAACAGGGTCGGAGTGACCGGCGCGATGTCGAGGCGCCGGGCCGACACCCACACGAGCCCGACCAGCGCGAGGCTGGCGAGCCCCATCAGCGCCTTCATCGCCCACAGCCCGCCGGCCACGCCGAGGAAGGCGATCGGATAGCTGACCAGCGTGAACAGCGGACCGTAGGGATCGAGCTGGTCTCGCCAGCGGATGTAGTTGTAGACGTCGTCCCAGGGGATCTCCGGCAGGTACACGTACGGATTGAGCCCGTACAGCGCGCCCATGCGGGCGTAGGCGAGGTATCCGAAGACGTCCGGGGAGAGGATGGGCGGAGCGAGCGTGAACACCACGTGGCCGGCCACCACCGCGGCCACCACCCACCGCGCCTCGAGCGCGTCGGAGGCCCAGAGTGCGAGGCCCTGACTGAGCGCCATGACCACGATGAGCGGGACGAACCGGCTCGAGCCCAGATGGAGGTCGATGTCCGGCAGCGGTCCCGCGAGCCAGCCCGGGAAGCCGAGGTAGCTCACCGGCACCTCGGTCGAGGGGCTCGAGGCGGCGCCCACCGCCAGCGTGAGGCCGCAGATGAGGAACACCGCGATCGCTGCGTACCCGAGCCACGCGCGCGTGCGGGTCGCGAGCGTCACGACCGGAAGGCGGCCGAGCGGCCACGACGGGCCCCGACGCGGAGCGGCAAGGGTGGGGCCCATTCCGGGGCGGAGGGTACCCGTACGCCGGTCCGGGTCGCCGGTCGCGAGACGGCGGGTACAGTGCGGCCGATGGTCTGGCTGCTCCGCCACGGCGAGGCCGAGGACGGCTCTCCGGACGCCGACCGGCGCCTGACCGCGGACGGCGAGCGTCAGGCCCGGGCGGCGGGCGCGGTGCTGCACGCCCTCGGCGTCGCGCTCGACGTCTGCCTCGCGAGCCCGAAGGTGCGAGCCGCCGACACCGCCCGCCTCGCCTGCGAGCCGCTCGGGACGGACGTCGACCTCGACCGACGCCTCGAGGGCGGTCCCTTCGAGCCGCAGGAGCTGCTCGACGGTCGGGAGGAGGTGCTGATCGTGGGCCACGACCCCGACCTCTCCCTGGCGGTGCACCGCATGACCGGTGCCCAGGTGCGCCTCCGCAAGGGGGGCCTGGCGGGCGTCGACCGGGGCGAGCTCGTGGTGCTGCTGCGGCCCGACGAGCTGGCCGCGATGGGCGGCTGAGCGGCCGCGCAAGGTCGCTCAGGGAACGAGAGTCATGGCTATGGCCTGCATCGACGTCGGAAGCAACACCACGCGCCTGCTCGTGGCCGACGCCCCGGACGGGCGCCTGCGCGAGCTCATGACCCAGCGCGTGTTCACGCGCCTCGGCAAGAGCGTGGGCAAGGCGGGGCGCATCCCGTCCGAGAAGGTGGCCGAGTGCGCCGAGGTGATCGCTCGCCAGGCCTCGCTGGCCGCCGAGGCGGGAGCCGAGACCATCTCCCTGGTGGGGACCGCCGCGGTGCGCGACGCGGCGAACCGCGACGAGCTAGCGGCGGCGAGCGAGCGGGCCGCGGGCATCCCCATGCGGGTGCTCACCGAGGAGGAGGAGGCGAAGTTCGCGTTCGTCGGGGCCACCAAGACGCTGGGCGCTCCGGTCGAGGGCACCGTGGCCGTGGTCGACGTGGGCGGCGGCTCGACGGAGATCGCGATCGGGACGGTGGCCGAGGGCGTGAGCTGGTGGGCCTCGTTCCGGATCGGGTCCGGCTTCCTCACCGACTCCTACCTGCGTACCGATCCGCCGGCGGCCTCGGAGCTCCAAGCCGTGCGGGCACATGTGGCCGGCGTCTTCGAGGGTCTCGAGCGCCCGAACTCGGACCGTGCCGTGGCGGTGGGGGGAAGCGCTACGTCGCTCCGCCGGCTCGTGGGCACGGAGCTGGCCTACGAGAGCCTCGAGCGCTCGGTTCGCATCCTCGCCGGGGCACCGGCCGACGAGGTGGCGGCCCGCTTCGAGCTCGACCCCGAACGAGTCCGCCTGCTGCCCGCCGGCGTGCTGATTTTCGAGGCTTTAACAAGTGTGCTCGGGCATCCTCTTATGATCGGCAAGGGCGGACTCCGAGAGGGGATCATCCTCGAGCAGCTGGCCCTATGAGGGCCGCTTCGTCCGTCCCGGCAGCGGGCCCCGACACGCGAAGCAGCGCAGATATGAACGACGCCGAAGAGGCCGAGGGCACGGTGGCCACCGTGCCGCCCGACTCCGCCGAGGAGGCCGACGAGTCCGCCAAGGAGCTTCGGCAGCCGCTCGACTCGCCCGAGCTCTACGACAATCGGGAGCTCTCCTGGCTCGACTTCGCCGATCGCGTGCTCCAGATCGCCGAGGACGAGAGCGTGCCGCTGCTCGAGCGGGTCAAGTTCCTGGCCATCTTCGCGGGCAACCTCGACGAGTTCTTCATGGTCCGCGTCGCCGGGCTGCACGACCAGGTGGACGCCGGGATCGACTCCCGCGGGCCGGACCGGATGTCGCCCGGAGAGACCATCGACCGGATCGCGGCCCGCGTGGCCGAGCTCGGGAGCCGGCACTCGCGCCAGTTCGAGGAGAGCATCCGCCCGGCGCTGGCCGAGAGCGGGATCCGCGTCGTCTCGTGCGAGGAGTGCGGGGGGTCGGAGCTCGACGCCGTCGAGCGTCGGTTCCGCGAGCAGATATTCCCGGTGCTGACCCCGCTCGCGGTGGGGCCGGGCCGGCCGTTCCCCTATATCTCGAACCTCTCCCTCTCGCTCGCGGTGCGGCTACGCGACCCCGACTCCGAGACCCAGACCTTTGCGCGCGTGAAGGTGCCCAAGGAGGTTCTGCCGCGGTTCGTGCGTATCGGGCCCGCCACCTACGTCCCGCTCGAGGACGTGATCGCACGACACCTCGACCTCCTGTTCCCCGGGATGGAGATACTCGGTCACAGCGTCTTCCGGGTGACCCGCGACGCGGACTTCACGATCTCCGACGAGGCCGACGACCTCGTGCGCGCGGTCGAGGACGAGCTGCGGCGCCGACGCTTCGGCGAGGTGGTCCGGCTCGAGATGGGCGCGGGGATGGAGCCGATGATGCGCGAGAAGCTCCTCGGCTGGCTGGGCGTCGAGGAGCGCCAGGCGCACGAGATCGAGGGGCTGCTCGATCTCGCCGATCTCTTCCAGATCCACGGCCTCGACGGCCACGGGGAGCTGCGCGACCCTTCGTGGAGCCCGGTGACCCTGCCGGTGCTGGCCGGCGACAAGGCCGACGTGTTCGAGGCCATGCGCCGCGAGGACCTTCTCGTCCACCACCCATATGACTCCTTCGCCACGAGCGTCGAGCGCTTCGTCGAGCAGGCCGTCGAGGACCCGGACGTGCTGGCGCTCAAGCTCACGGTCTACCGCACCTCGGGAGAGTCCGCGCTGGTGCCGGCGCTCATACGCGCGGCCGAGCTCGGCAAGCAGGCGGTGTGCATGGTGGAGCTGAAGGCGCGCTTCGACGAGCGGCGCAACATCGAGTGGGCGCGCACGATGGAGGAGGCCGGCGTGCACGTGGTCTACGGCCTGCCGGGGATCAAGGCCCACGTCAAGGCGCTGCTGGTGGTGCGCCGCGAGGGCTCGGGCGTCCGCCACTACACCCAGATCGGCACCGGCAACTACAACGCCAAGACCGCCCGCATATACGAGGACCTCGGGCTGTTCACCACCGACGCCGACATCGGGGCCGACGTTGCCGACATGTTCAACTCGCTCACCGGCTACGCCCGACCGCGCCGCTACCGCAAGGTGCTCACCGCGCCCACGCACATGCGTGAGGCCGTGATCGCGGAGATCGAGAGCACGGTCGAGGCCCACCGCGACGGCCGGCACGCACGAATCGTGATGAAGATGAACTCGCTGGTCGACCGCCGCTGCATCGAGGCGCTGTACGAGGCGTCCCGCGCAGGGGTGCGG
>JBPCQB010000179.1:0-7181 GCA_050998555.1 Thermoleophilaceae bacterium | reverse complement strand
GCTCGGAGCGCTCACCCTCACACCACCTCCCGCTCGCGTGCGAACCGGCCGTAGTTGTAGTAGGCCGCGCAGGCCCCCTCGGAGGAGACCATGCAGGTGCCGATCGGGCGCTCCGGGGTGCACGCGGTGCCGAACACCTTGCACTCGAAGGGCTTGATCACGCCCTTGAGCACCTCGCCGCACTGGCAGGCCTTGGGATCGGCCACGCGCACGCCGGGCACGTCGAAGCGCAGCTCGGCGTCGAGGTCCGCGTAGGCCTCGGAGAGCTTGAGCCCGCTCTGGGAGATGAACCCGAGGCCGCGCCACTCGAAGTGCGGGCGCAGCTCGAAGACCTCGGACAGCACCTCGAGCGCGCGCAGGTTGCCCTCGTAGGGGACCACGCGGGTGTACTGGTTCTCCACCTCGCAGCGGCCCTCGGCGAGCTGGCGGAGCACCATATGGATGGCTTGGAGCACGTCGAGCGGCTCGAAGCCGGCGACGGCCACCGGCTTCCCGTAGTCGGTCGGGATGAACTCGAACGGGCGCGCGCCGACCACCGTCGACACGTGACCAGGGCCGATGAACCCGTCGAGGCGAAGGTCCGGCGAGTCGAGCAGCGCGCGCAGCGGCGGGACGATCGTCACGTGGCTGCACATGACCGAGAAGTTGCGGGTGCCCTCGATCTTCGCGCGCTTCAGGGTCAGCGCGGTGGAGGGAGCCGTGGTCTCGAAGCCGATCGCGTAGAAGACCACCTCGCGGTCGGGGTTCTGGCGCGCGATCCGCAGCGCGTCGAGCGGCGAGTAGACCATGCGGATGTCGGCGCCCGCGGCCTTGGCGTCGAGGAACGAGCCGTCGGAGCCGGGGATGCGCATCATGTCCCCGAAGCAGGTGAGGATCACCCCGGGCTGGCGGGCGACCGCGATGCCGTCGTCCACGCGGCCCATGGGGATGACGCACACCGGGCAGCCGGGCCCGTGCACGAGCTCGACGTTCGCGGGCAGCAGGTCGTCGATCCCGAACTTGTAGATCGAGTGCGTGTGCCCGCCGCACACCTCCATGATCTTGTAGTGGCGGCCCGGCTCGACCGTGGTGAGGATCTCCCCGGCCAGCGCGCGGCCGAGCTCGGCGTCGCGGAACTCGTCGACGTACTTCACGCGACCATCGACTCTCGAGGGTCGAGGCGGGTGAGCGCCACCCCGGCGTGCACGAGCAGGACGTCGCCGGCGGCGACCGGGTCGACCAAGCCGACCTCGACCTCGCCGAGAAGTCCGTCCTCCCCGGCGCACACCGCGAGCCCGGTGGCCTCGTCGGCGGAGAGCACGCGCACGGGGTGCGCCTCGTCACCGCAGGTGATGCAGCCCTCCTCGGCGCGGCATGCGGGGTCGGTAGAGGCGGGAGCGCTCACTCGATGACGCTCGCCCTGAGCTCCTCGAGCTCGGCCTCGTAGTCGTCGCCCATGCGCTGGAGGGCCTTGCGAGTCTCGAGGGCCTCCTCCTCATCCACGATGGACATGGCGAACCCGACGTGGATGAGCACCCAGTCGCCGGGCACGACGCCTTCGCCGTGGGCGTCGAGCAGAGCGATGTTGACGTTGCGCTCGACACCGGCCACGTCGACCTTGGCGAGCCGGTTGACCTCATCCACCATCTCCATCACCTGCCCGGGAATTGCCAAGCACACGCGGCCCTCACCTCCCTCTGTCTCGCAGTCCGGCCGTCTCCAGCGACGGCCCCTCCTACCCAACTCTGTGAGCTATACCACAGATACGTCGCAAAGGTGGCCCGCCGAGGGGCGCAGAGGGCCATCTTGGCGCCTCAGGCCTCGCGCAGATGCCTGGCCTGGAGGGCTCCGGCCATTCCGAACAGGAGAGCCGCGGCTCCCGACGCAAGGTGTAGGAAGTTGTCGGGGGCGAGCGTGGTGTCGATCGCGAGGATGGGCAGCTGGTTGAAGAAACCGAGCACGGCGGCCAGCAGGTAGACGAGGCCCCCGCCGATCAGCGCGCCCTCGGCGAGTGCGGCCTCTCTGACCAACGACACTCCGAGGAGCCCCACTCCCACGACCAGGTGCACGACGTTGTGGAACGGGTTGACGGCGAAGAGAGTGAGGATCGCCTCATCCTGGTTGGCCACGATGCCGTCGAAGCCGGTCACCGCGAAGCCGATCAGCCCGATGAGGATGTAGACGACCCCGACCGCTCCCGCGATGACCCTCGCGATGCTGAGTCGCTCGGGGTTGTTCTTGAGCCCGCGCGGCCCGCGCGCCGGCTCCCCGGCGCTGCTGAAGTCTCTCCTCGGCTCGCTCGACTCGTTGCCCACCTCTGCACTCATAGTCTCCACCCTCCCCGGTATCCCACTCGACGACCCCCCCCGACGGTTCCCCTTGCACCTTCAGCGACAACATGTAACCATACCGGCGGAAGAGAGGGAGAGGGAGGCACCGCCGGTTCGCCGCGCGGCTGCCGTCGTTCGAAGGGAGCTACCGCGAACGACGTCGCCGTGAAGACGATCCGCCGGCCTTCGAGCGTCGCCGACGGGGAGGAGACACATGGCTCGGTTGAGTTTCACAAGCGTGATCACGCTGTTGGTGGTCGTGGTGCTGGCTGGGATCGCTGCGTCGCTCCTCGCCCGCACGATGATGGCCGCCCAGAGCATCACCCTCAAGGCGGAGCGGATCGCCGACAGCGGTCGCGGGATCAACATCTCGACGGATTCGGTCATCCAGCTCAGCCGGACCAACCGGACGGCCGCCTCGATCCTCGAGTCGGCTGAGCCGCTCGAGGGACAGCTCACCGGCATCGTCGGCAGCGCGAGGGGCATCGAAGGGGTCGCGCGGTCGATCGACGGGGTGGCGGGACAGATCGACTCCACGGCGGGGGACATCAACTCCTCGGCCGGGAGCATCGACGCCTCGGCCGGGAGCATCGACCGCTCGGCCGGCGAGATCAATCTCACGGCCGGGAACATCAACCGAGCGGCCGGCAACATCAACCTCACCGCCGGGCGGATCCTCTCGGCCGCCCGCCCGATCAACGCGACGGCCGGTGACATCAACGTCACCGCGAAGCGCATCAACGGGACGGCGGGGAAGATCGGTACGGTGGCCGGCGCCATCAACGAGACCGCCGGGGGAATCTTGGTCCCGGCCCAGGGGATCCTCGACATCGCCAGGCTCATCGACCGTGATGCGGACGGGATCAACGACGGCCTCGACGTGACCATCAAGCTCGCCAACGACGTGCGCGGGGACAGCGAGGACATCGTCGAGCAGGCGCTCCACGCCCACGACACGGCCGCCTGCATCGACCGCAACGTGGGCGGAGAGCGGAGCAGAGACGGCGACTGCGAAGGGAGAGGAGACTGATGGAACGCGTGACCGTCCTCCACCGCTGGCTCACCCTCTGGATCACGGTCGGAGCACTGGTCGTGGTCGTGGTCGTGGGCTTCCTGATCGGCATCTCCGATGCGCTCGAGTCGATCGACCGCGGTCTGGCGGAGGCCGATCTGGCCGTGGCCAGCGCCGGCGGCGACGTCGAGCCGCTCCCGACCCACATCGCGCGCATCAACGCCTCGCTCGGCCGGGTCGACCTGGCGCTGAAGCCCATCTCCGGGCAGGCGGGCCAGATCAACACGTCGCTCGGCGCGATCAACGGATCGCTCCAGCAGGTGGACGGCTCCCTGAGGAACACCGCGGGCTCGCTCGGCGCCACCGCGGGGTCGCTGGACAGCACCTCCGGGTTGCTGCGGCGGACCTCGGGCTCGCTCGGCAGCACCTCGAGCTCGCTCGGCGACACCGCGGGGTCGCTCGACAGCACCAACGGGCTGCTGGTCAGCACCGCCGGCTCGCTGGGCAGCACCAATCGGAGGCTCGACGACACCTCGGGCTCACTCCGCCAGGCCGCTCCGCGGCTGGTGAAGACCGGCGGGTCGCTCACGAGCACCTCCACGCGCCTGGAGACCACCCGGAACACCCTCGGCCAGATCAGGCAGGTGCTGGACGACGCCGAGCGCCAGGGGAGCCAGGGGACGGAGCTCATACCGATCAACGTGGACAGGGTCAACAAAGTCCTGATGCCCATCAACCGGGACACGACCGAGATCACCGACGAGCTCGACGAGACCAACCAGCACCTCACCAGCATCTGCAAGGCCACGCTGATCCTGCGCGGCGTCAGCGCCGGCAACCTCCAGGGCCTGATCGACTTGCTGACGAGGCCCGGTGGGGTTGGCGGGCCCCTCCCCACGACCCCCGGCCTCGGCGACCCCGACAGCGACAGCTCCGACGAGTGCTAGGGGAGCCGGGATGATCAGGGGCACCGGGCCGCTCACCGCCGTCATCATCGCCGTCTGGGTCTGCGCCGCGGTGTTCATGCTCAGCGGCACGATCACCGGGGCTCAGCGGATCGACGATCGCGTCAGGTTCATCAGGGCCGACGTCTCGAACATCGATACCAATCTCGACGCGGTGAGGATCGCCGCCCGGACTGGCCGCGTGGCCTCGTCGATCGGTGACAGCGCGCAGCCCCTCTCCGGGCAGTTCGCTCAGATCGGGGCGGCCGCGGGCGGCATCGACCGGGCCGCCCTGTCGATCCGCGACCGAGCGCGATCGATCAACCGGACCGCCGGATCGATCAACGGCGGCGCAGAGTCGATTCGCTCATCGGTCGTCTCGATCGATCGGAGCGCCGGATCGATCAACGGCAGCGCGCTCGCGATCAACGGCAACGCCGGATCGATCAACCGCCGGGTCCGAGCCATCGAGTCCAACGCGGGGTCCATCGACCGCCGGGCCGGCGGGATCACCGGAAGCGCGGCGTCTATCGCCGGTCGGACCAGCTTGATCCTGCGGCGAGCGCGCTCGATCAACGGGAGGGTCGTGCCCATCAACATCACCGCGGCGGCCATCCTCCCGGTCGCCCGGTCGATCGACGACGGGGACACCGGCGACTCCCCCACCATCGTGGGCGGGGCCAAGGGCATCAACGTCCGCGCCGAGAAGGTGCGGTCGATCGCCGTGCCGATCCGCGAGGACCTCGGGGACATACTCGACCAGAGCAAGGAAATCGATCTGCACGCCAACTCGATCGACTGCAGCGCCTTCCTCCAGGACCTCAGGCAGGCCCGGGGAATGGACGAGGGCGAGTGTGGCGCGCACGAGGATGAGCCGGGGCGGCAACGCACTCCCCGGCGCTGAGCCGCTCCCGGCGTCCGCGTCGGGAGTCCAGCTCAAGAGGGCCGGAAGAGGATGTCCCGATCGCCGTGGAACTTCGGCGGCGGTCCTGAGCTGACGATCAGACCGTAACGGCCTCCTTCGCGTGGTGCGCGGTGGGGGTCGGGGCCACCTCGCGCTCGATGGCCACGGCGAGCTTCGCCAGGTCTCGATAGCCGATCACTCGTCGGAACTGGCGCTTCGCCTCGAGCATGCCGGCGGCCGTCCAGCGCAGGCACATCTCCCCCGACTGCCAGCGCTTAACGTTGCGCGAGGAGCGGCGCACGCACTCGATCATCGACTCGCAGGGGTTCGTCGAGGAAAGCGTCGCCTTGAGTGCTCCGCGCGCGCCGAGGCGGGTGGCCGTCAGCGTCTCCTCGAGGCCCAACGAGGCCGCGGCGCCGGGGTGGCTATGGGTGAGCTCTTCGGCGAGCACGAGCAGCTCCTGCTCGGCCCGGGCGTGATCCTCGTGGGCCCACGCCCGCCGCAGGCGGCGCTTGACCGCCGCACGGTCGCGCTCGGGCAAGTGGCTCGAGCACGTTTCGCTCCTTGTGGCGCACGCAGCGCTGGACGGGCGTCCGCTCCCCCAGCACGTCCCGCACCGCCTTTGCCAGCGCCTTCGCGCCGTCGAGCACGCAGAGCACTCCCTGGCCTGCGTCGAGGCCCCGCTCGAGGAGGTCGGCGAGCAGCGCGGTGGCCACCACGGCGTTCTCCGAGGAGCCCTCCCAGAGCCCGAGCGCGAGCTTCTGCCCCTCGGTGGTGATCCCGAGCGCCACCACGTTGGTGCGGCCCTTTGAGCTCGATGTCGTCCAGCATCAGCACCGCCAGGCGCACGTCGTCGAGGCGCCGGCCCATGAGCGCGGCCACGGTCTCGGCGGTGCGGGCGACGAAGCTGCGTGAGACGGCCGACTTCGACGTCGAGCGCTCGGAGCGCTCGACCTCTTCTCCCACCGGCTCCTGCGTGCGCCGAAAGCGCCGGCAGGAGACGCCGGCCAGCATGCGCTCGAGCACGACATCGGTGAGCGCGTCGCGCGCGGTGAAGTGGCCGAAGGTCGCGAGCGGGATCTCGTGCTTCTCGTCCGCGCTTCTCACCCGCGGGCGGTTGACCGCCACTCGGCGGGCGCCGAGGGTGACCGAGCTCGGCTCGTGGCCGTGGCGGAGGGCGGTGCGCTCGGGAGCGTGCTTTCCCTTGGGGCCGACGACCTCCTCGACCTCGGCCTCCATCAGCTCGTTAAGCCTCGATCCACCGATCCGCTGACTCGAGTCTGTCCGGTCCGAAGGCAAGAATGACCTCCTGAGCAGGGTTTTCCCACGGCTGTGTGCGCAGCCGGGCCCCGCGTCAGGAGGTCACCTACATGGTGCACGATCAAGCGGCGGTCAACCTCGATGGCATCGAGGTCGCATTCGACGACGAGAGGGCGGTCTCCGACGCCGGGGCGCTGCTGGCGGGGACGCTCGCCGGGCGGCTCGGAATCGAGGCGCTGGTCGAGCAGAGCGTCGATCTCGGCGACCGGCCGGGCGCGGCCAATCCGGGCGCCAAGGTGATGAGCTTGGTCTCGGCGATGGCGCTCGGCGCGGACTCGATCGACGACTGCGATCTGCTGCGCGCCGCCAGGACGGGACAGGTCCTCGGCCACCGCGTCGCGGCACCCTCGACGCTCGGGACGTTCCTGCGCAGCTTCACCTTCGGACACGTCCGCCAGCTCGACCGGGTCCTCGGCGAGACGCTGAGGCGCGCGTGGTCCACGGCGCCGGACCGGGCGATGGGCGCCTCATCGTCGATGTCGACTCCTTCGTCGGCGAGGTCCACGGCGCCCCGCCAAGCAGGGCGCCTGCTTTGGCTACACCGCCCAGCGCGGCTACCACCCGTTGCTCGCCACCCGCGCCGACACCGGCGAGGTGCTCCACATCCGCCTGCGCAAGGGCTCGGCGAACACCGCGCGCGGGATGCTTCGCTTCTGCGACGAGCTGATCGCCCGCGTGGGGCGGGCCGGCGC
>JBPCQB010000092.1:0-7610 GCA_050998555.1 Thermoleophilaceae bacterium | reverse complement strand
CGCGAGGCGTGCCGCCCGAGTGCACGGTGTCTGGCGTCTTCTCCCGGGGCTTTGTCATTGCCTATGCGCTCTGCCTTGGCGCTGGTCGCCCAGCGCCCGCGGGAGTGCTGGCGCTGAGCGGCTTCGTCCCGACGGTGGAGGGCTTCGAGCTCGACCTTGCGGGGCACGCGGACGTGCCGGTGGCGATCGGCCACGGGACGGAGGACGCGGTGATCGGCGTGGACTTCGGCCGCGACGCGCGCGAGCGGCTCGAGAGCGCCGGCCTCGGCGTGACCTACCGCGAGTCCCCGATGGGGCACTCGATCGACCCGGAGTACCTCACGGAGCTGGCCGGGTGGGTGCAGCGGGCGATCGAGGGCCCTCACCAGATCGTGTAGAGGAGCACCTCGACGGCCAGGGCCTGCGCGCCGAGCAGGACCAGGACCGGAGCCAGCCACCTCCGGGGCAGCGCGCTGGCCGCGGCCACGCAGGCGAAGGGCACCATGAAGAGCCAGATCCGCTCGGTCTCGGCCTTCGTGTACCCGAGCAGGGCGGCCGCGGCCACGAGGCCGGCCAGCGCCGACGCGGCGGCCTCCGCCGACGCGAGCGCACGGAGCGCGTACCAGGCGATGGGCAGCCCGGCCGCGACCAGAAAGGCGGTCGGGGTATCCGAACAGCCAGTATGCGTACGAGCGGACGCGGAAGATCGTGAGCTTGCGGTAGGCGTCGTCGGCCGACTCGAGGGTGCCGAGGACGTCGAAGCCGGTCGCCGCCCAGAGACCGACGAAGCCGGCGACCAGCGCGATACCGCACCAGGCGGCGAGGCGGAATGCGGGCCAGAGGCCGTCGCGTGCCGCGGTGACGAGCGTCGCCCAGGCAGCCACTCCGGCCAGCGAGAAGGAGAAGAGTGCGCTCATGACCACGGCCGGTGGACCCAGCGCGCGCAGCAGGGGACGGCGCGCGAGCAGCAGGACGCCCGCGAGCAGCCCGACGGTGGCGAAGAGGGCGTCGGCCGACGTCGCCCCGTACAGGAGCGCCGACGGAGAGAACGCGAACAGCAGCGCGGCGACGCGAGCGCGGCCCTCGTCCAAAAGCTCGCGACCGAGCAGGTAGGTGAGCGGCGCGGCCAGTGCCCCGATCCCGATGGTCAGAGCCGCCATCCCGGCGGCCGATTCGATCCCCAGCAGCTCGAGGGCGACCGGAAGGCCCGGTGGGTGCGCCGAAGCGTGGAGGGTGAGGGTCGGAGCGAGCTCGGCGAACCGGTCCAGGTAGGGGACCACGTCGAGTCCCACCGCACCGGGGGTGGAGGGCAGGTACTCGTCGCCGGCCTCGGGGATGCGGCCGAAGATCGCGCGCCGCCGGCTCGGCCCCTCGCGGATCGCGGCCAGGGCGAGGCGCAGCGAGAGGGCGAGGGCGAGCCGTCGACCCCCGGACCGGAATCGTCGCGGTCGGGCTGCGGGATCCGGACCGGGTGGCGCTCGTCGACGGGCGCCGCGGACGCGTCCTGCGCCGTGTCCCCATCCCGGCATCCCCCCGGCACCTGGGGCTGGCCGCTCCCGGCGGACCGGTCCTGGTGCCCGCCGAGCGCGCGAACGTCCTCGCCCGCGTCGGGCTCCCGGACGGCGATGTGCGGGTCACACGCGTTGGGCGCTTCCCGCACCACGCCACGGCTGCCGGCGGGCGCACCTTCGTGGCGAACGAGCTCGGCGACAGCGTGTCGGTCGTGGAGAAGGGCCGCGCGGTCGCGGAGCTCGACACGCCGGTTCAGCCGGGCGGCATCGCCGCCCTGGGCGAGCACTTCGTCGGCCTCGTGGCGGTCCGCTCCAACCAGCTCGAGGTCTACGACGCTCGCGCCCTGACCTCCCTGGGGCGCGCCGGCGCGGGTGCGGGCCCGACGCACGTGGTCGCCGGTCCCCCGGGTCGCTTCTACGTCGCCGACACCCGGGGCAACGCGGTCGTCGTCTTCCGGCTACGGCCGGGCCTCGAGACCGCAGGACGGATCAACCTGCCCGGCGCACCGTACGGAATGGCCATCGACCGGCGACGACAGCGCCTCTGGGTCACGCTGACCGCGCGAAACCGGGTCGCGGAGCTCGATCTCCGCGGTCTCGGCGCTCGCTTCCGGGGCAGCTTTCCGACCGTCCGCCAGCCGAACACCGTGGCCGTCGACGAGGTCTCGGGGCGGGTGTTCGTGGCGGGCGCTGCCGGCGGAGAGCTCCAGCTCATCGACCCCGAGGAGGCACGCCGCGCCTCCCGGTCCGGCCGGTGATCCGACCAGCTGGGTCGTCGAGCGCCAAGAGATGCAGTCTGAGCCCCTATTACGGGCTCACATTGCACTTCTCACCGCGGTCGAGCGAATCGCTGCAGCCGCTCGCGCGGCAGGGCGGGTCAAGAGCCGGCCTCCCCGTGGAAGTAGTCCACCCCGCTCGAGCGCGGGACCACCACGTCCTCGGCCTCGTCGCCCGTGTACACGCCGACCTTGTCGCTGTCCGGGTAGGCGGTCGCGGTCGGGTGGACGACGTTCGACCACACGAGGACCCGCACCGTGGAGTCGGTGGCGTTGCGGACCTGGTGGGCACCGGCGGGACCGGTGGGGAAGAACACCGCTTCGGAGGGTCCGACCTCCTCGGTGCCCTCGGGCGTGCGCACCGAAGCGCGGCCCTCGATGACGAGCATCCACTCCTCCTCGCCGTACTCGTAGTGGTAGGGGCACACCGCCTGCCCGGGCGGCACCTCGTACACGCTCATGCCGGTCCGCCGGGCGCCCACCTCGGGGCCGACCCGGCGCATCGCCGAGCGGAAGCCGTCCGGATCGGTCGGGTCGTAGGTGAGCTCGAGATCGGAGAGGCTGACGCGGTGCACCGGTGACTAGGGGCTTCCGCCGAGCGCCCGCTCGAGCCGCTCGAGCAGCTGCCGGAGTGCCCGCACCACCGGCAGCAGAACCGGGGCCGCCCGGTCGAGGAGGACGGAGCCGACCAGACCGGCGCCGCTGATCGGCTGCGAGGCCGCCGGTGGGGAGAAGCGGGGGCCGCCGCCTGTCCGCGGACCCGATGAGCTCGGGGCCGGTGAGCGCACGCCGGACATCTGCGCCGCGGCCGGCGAGTCGGGCGCGCCTACGCCGGTGTCGACGCGCGGGGCGTCCGGTCCGCCCGGACCCTCCGAGGAGGGAGCGGCGGCCGCGCGCTCGCCCGGGCTGCGAGCACTTTCCTCCGCACCACCGCGGGTGGCGCGATCCTCGGTGGGCGGCACCTGGGATCCGGCCGCCGCCGAGGCGTCGGCCGCGGCGGGCTCGGCCTCGGAAGGATCGGGCCCCGACACCTCGGTCACGTCGGGCGCTTCGGATCCGGACGCTTCGTTCGCCGCGGGCGCCGGCGCCGCGGACGCTCCGGACCCGGCCTCGGTCACCTCGGGCGCCGCGGACCCGTCCGTCGCGGCGGAGGCCTCGTAGCCCTCGAACCCGGCCTGGAGGCACCGCGCGAAGTCGCCCAGCAGGCGGTTCGAGATGTCCTTGATCATCCCCCCGCGGCCGAAGCGCGCGAGCTTCCCGGTGATCGTGAAGTCGGTCTCGACCTCGACCTGGGTGACGCCCGCGGACTCCGTCATGCGCGAGACGATCGTGGCCTTGGCCGACCCCTGGCCGCGCTTGTCCTGCCCGTTGGCGAGCATGGTGGCCACGTGGGCCGCCTCGTCGAGCGACTCCATCTTCAGCGTGCCCCGATAGGCCGCGGTGGTCGGGCCGAGCTTCACCTTGAAGTCGCCGCGGTAGGTGCCGTCCTCGTCGCGCTCGGTGATCTCGGCGCCGGGCAGGCACGGGGCCACGCGCTCGATGTCGATCAGCGCGTTCCATACCTCCTCCACGGGGGCGCGTACCTCGAATGACTGCTCGAGCTTCATGACCGGAGTGCCTCCAGCTGTTCGGGGGTGTCGACGTCGTCGGGGCGCCCGAGGCCGTCGCACGGGACGTCGCTTACGGCGACCTCGCGGAGGACGTCGCGGGCACCGGCGTCGCCCCGGAGGGCGAGCAGCCGGGGGAAGAGGGAGCGCTCGAGGACGACCGGGTGGCCGGCCTCGCCGGCGTAGGTGGCCCGAACGGCCTCGGCGCCCGGTCCCCGCGCGGCGAGGACCCGGGCGATCGCGCGCGGCGAGAGCAGCGGCTGGTCGCCGAGCACGACCACCACCGCGTCGGCCTCCTCGAAGGCACCAAGGCCGGCGCGCAGCGAAGCGGCCTGACCGCACTCCCAGTCCGGGCACGGCACGGGCTCGGCCCCGTGGAGGGACACCCCCGCGAGTACCTCCTCTGCGGCGGCCCCGAGCACCACCACCCGGCGGTCCACCGGCGCCGCGCGCACCGCCGCGAGCGCGTGCTCGAGCAACGGGCGGCCGCCGAGGTCGGCGAGCTGCTTGGGCCCGCCGTAGCGGCGCCCGGCGCCGGCCGCGAGCACGAGCGCGCCGATCAGGACGCGCTCCGTCCCGGATCGACGTACCGGCGGGTGGTCATACGCCCACGTCGTGGATGCGGCCGGCGGCGTGGGTGAGCCGCCCGCCCTCGCGCCCGTTGCGCACGGCCACGACCTCGGCCATGATCGACAGGGCGGTCTCCTCCGCGGTGAGCCCGCCCAGGTCGAGGCCGATGGGCGCGGAGATCCGCTCGAGCGTCTCCTCGGGGACGCCGCCGGCGAGAAGCCGCTCGCGGCGGTCGGCCTGCGCGCGGCGCGAGCCCATCGCGCCGACGTACGGGGCGTCGGACTCGAGCGCGATCGTGAGGGCGGCGTCGTCGAGCTTGGGGTCGTGGGTGAGCACCGCGATGTAGGTGGCGCGGTCGATCCCTCCGAGGCGCACGAAGGCCTCGCCCGGCCAGCCTACGATCACCTCCTCGGCGTCCGGGAAGCGCTCGGGGGTCGCAAAGCGCGAGCGGGGATCCACGAGGTAGGGATGCCACCCCGCGGCGCGGGCCATCCGGCAGAGCTCGGCCGCGAAGTCGACCGCCCCGAAGACGACGAGCCGCGGCGGCGGATGGACCACGTCGACGAACAGCGTCACGCCCTCGCCGGGGAAGGCCTCGGAGCGCTCGGCCCACATGAGGTCCTCGGCGTACCCGGTCGCCACGCGGTCGAGGTCACGGTCGCCCAGGGTGCCGAGAACATCGCCCTCGGAAGACAGGAGCATCCGAGCTCCCACGCGTACGTCTCCGCCGCCGGGCTCGGACGCCACCACTGTCACGAGCGCGGCGCGGCCCCCCTCCCGGGCGGCCCGCGCGAAGGCCTCCTGCGGACTCACGGCGCGTAGCGCTCGACGAACACGTCGATCTCACCGCCACAGGGCAGGCCGACGTCCCACGCCTCGGAGTCGGCGATGCCGAAGTGCAGCAGGCGCGGCTCGCCGCCGCCGAGCACCTCCTCGGCCGCATCGACCACCGCGCCCTCCACGCACCCGCCCGACACCGCTCCGTGCACCTCGCCGCGGTCGTTCACCGCCATCTTCGCACCCGGCGGGCGCGGCGCCGAGCGCTTCACCGACACCACCGTCGCGATCGCCACCTGGTCGCCCCGCGCCGTCCAGGCGTCCACCTTCTCGAGCACGTCCTTCACGTCTTGTCTCCTTCCATCAGGTCGGCCAGCTGGGCCAGGGACGCCAGCGAGTTCCCCGCGAGGAACTCGTCGACATGGGGGAGCGCAGCCTGCATGCCGCGGGTCAGCGGCTCGTAGCGGGGGTCGGCCTTGAGCGGGTTCAGCCATATCACACGGTGCGCGCAGCGCCGGAGGCGCGCCATCTCCTCGGCCAGCTCCTCGGGCTCTCCGCGGTCCCAGCCGTCGGAGAGGACGACGACCACCGCGCCGCGGCCCACGCGGCCTCCGTGCTCACGGTTCAGCTCTGCGAGCGATGCTCCGATGCGCGTGCCTCCGGACCAGTCGACCACCGCGGCGGCCGCACGCTCGAGCGCGCGGTCGGGGTTGCGGCCGTCGAGCTCGCGCGTGACCCGCGTGAGGCGCGTGCCGAACACGAACGCCTCGACGCGCCGGCGGGCGGCGACCGAGGCCTGGAGGTACTGGAGGAGCATGCGCGCGTAGGGGGCCATCGACCCCGAGACGTCGCACACGAGCACGAGCGGCCGCGGGCGCGTGGTGCGCTGGCGGAAGCGCCGCTCGATCGGCTCGCCCTGGAACCGCAGCGACGCGCGCAGGGTCCGGCGCACGTCGTGAATCTCCCCGCGCGTGCGCACGGGCCGGGTGCGCCGCGAGCGCCGGCGCGGTGCCCGGGCGGCTATGCGGGCCATGATGCGGCGAGCCAGCGCACGCTCGGCGTCGGTGTAGACGGCGAAGTCCTTCTCGTGCAGGAGCTCCTCCTCGCTCCACGCCGAGGGCACGGCCACGGGCTCGAGGGCCTCCTCCGCCGCGGGCGGGCGCCGGTCGCCCCCGGGCACCCCGGCGCGCGGCAGCGCCATGCTCGCCACGTCCGGTAGGTCGCTGGGCGGTGGCAGCTCGAGCGTGCCGAACACCGCCTCGAAGCCGGCGTCGAAGGCCTCGAGGTCGGCGTGGCGGGAGCAGAGGACGGCGCGCAGCGCGAGGTAGACGTCGCGGCGGGAGCCGGTATCGACCGCGGCGAGCGCCCGGTGGGCGGCAACGAGCTCGCCGACGCCCAGGCGCACGCCGGCCACGCGGAGCGACGCGCACAGGAGGGTCAGCCGGCCGGACGCGGCGGCCCCGAGGCGGCGTAGGTCGAGACCACCGGGGGACTCCCTCCGGCGGGCGGTCTCCTCAGACACCCTCGAGCACCCCACCATCGCGCACCCGCTCGATGTCCTCGCGCACCTTCAGCGCCACGCCGAGGGTGTCCGAGAGGTCTCCGTCCTCGAGTGCGAGGAGTGCCTGCGCCCACGAGATCGTCTCGCCCACGCCCGGCACCTTGTAGAGCTCCTGCCCGCGGAGGCGGGCCACCCCGCGGCACACCCGCGCGGCGATCTCCTCGGGTACGCCGGGCACGCGCGCGCGCACGATCGCGACCTCGCGGTCGGGCGCCGGATAGTCGATCCAGTGGTAGAGGCAGCGGCGCTTGAGCGCATCGTGCAGCTCGCGGGTGCGGTTGGAGGTCAGGATCACCGTCGGGTGCCGCCGGGCCCTGACCGTCCCGAGCTCGGGCACCGTCACGGCGAAGTCCGACAGCAGCTCGAGGAGGAACGCCTCGAAGGCGTCGTCGGCGCGGTCGACCTCGTTGACGGGCAGGACGACGGGGCCGTCGGCGCGCAGGGCGGTCAGCAGCGGGCGGGGTAGCAGGAAGCGCTCGGACCACAGGTCCAGATCGTCCGCCGCCCCGGCGCCGGCGCCAACGCTCTCGGCGGCGCGCAGGGCGAGGATCTGGCGCGGGTGGTCCCAGTCGTAGAGCGCCTGGTGCACGTCGATGCCCTCGTGGCACTGCAAGCGGACGAGCTCGGCCCCCGTCGCCGCCGCGAGCGCGCGCGCGACCTCGGTCTTCCCCACGCCGGCCTCGCCCTCGAGCAGGAGCGGCTGGTCCCCCGCTCGCGCGAGGAAGACCGACGTCGCCAGCGCACGGTCGGCGAGGGAGCCCTGTCCTGCCAGGGCCTCGCCGACCGCGTCGATGGTGTCCATCTGCGGTGGCCGGGGCCTACTTCGCCG
>JBPCQB010000061.1:0-3676 GCA_050998555.1 Thermoleophilaceae bacterium | reverse complement strand
GCGCACGGTCTACCTCAAGCGCGAGGACCTCCTCCACACCGGCGCCCACAAGCTGAGCAACGCGCTCGGGCAGACGCTGCTCGCCCACCGCATGGGCAAGCGGCGGATCATCGCCGAGACCGGCGCCGGCCAGCACGGCGTGGCCACCGCGACGGCCTGCGCCCTGCTCGACCTCGAGTGCGTCGTCTACATGGGCACCGAGGACATGCGCCGCCAGCGTCCCAACGTCGAGCGCATGCGCCTCCTAGGCGCGCACGTCGCTCCGGTGGACGTGGGCGCCCGCACGCTCAAGGAGGCCGGCTCCGCCGCCATTCGCGACTGGGTGGCCGAGTCGGACACGACCCACTACGTGATCGGGTCGGCGGTCGGGCCAGCGCCCTTTCCCGCGATCGTCCGGGAGCTGGTCCGGGTGATCGGCGACGAGGCGCGCCCCCAGGCCCTCGAGGCCGAAGGCGCGCTGCCCGACCGGGTGATCGCCTGCGTGGGCGGGGGATCGAACGCGATCGGGACCTTCGCGGCCTTCCTCGACGACGCCGAGGTCGAGCTCGTCGGGGTGGAGGCGGGGGGTGAGGGGATCGAGTCGGGCCGCCACGGCGCGCCGCTCACCACCGGCGCGCGGGGGGTCCTGCACGGCGCGCTGTCCGCCGTCCTCCAGGACGCCGACGGCCAGATCGTCGAGGCCCACTCGATATCGGCCGGCCTCGACTACCCGGGCTCGGGTCCCCAGCATGCGCACCTACGTGACACGGGCCGCGTCCGCTACGAGGCGGTGACCGACGCCGACGCGCTCGAGGCCTTCCGCCGCACGAGCGCGCTCGAGGGGATCATCCCGGCGCTCGAGCCCGCGCACGCGTTGGCGTGGCTGTTGGCCCATCCCGGTCTGTCCGGCGGATATGACCTTCTCACCCTCTTTGGGCGCGTTGACAGGGACCTGGCCGAGGTGCTCGGTGTCTCCGACGAGCACCGGCACGCGGGTTGAGCGGGGCCGAAGGCCCGGGCGCCGGCGCGGGCGCCGCACCGAGCGCCACGCCGGACGGCCCGCCCACCCCGGACGGCGTCGCCCGCATCGCCGCCGCCTTCGCCGGCCACGGCCGCCGGGCGGCGCTCATGCCCTCCCTCATGGGCGGCTTCCCCGACGTCGACTCCTCCCGCCTCTGCGGCGAGGCCTGCGCCGACGGCGGGGCCGACCTGATCGAGCTCGGCATCCCGTTCTCCGACCCGCTGGCCGACGGTCCCGCCATCCACGCCGCCGCCACGCACGCACTCGCCGCAGGCGTGACCGTGGAGGAGGTCCTCGGCGTGTGCCGCTCGCTGTCGGAGCGCCTACCGGTCGTGCTCTTCGCCTACGCCAACCTCGCGCTCTCGCCGGCGCCCGAGGACTTCGTGGCGCGCGCGCTCGAGGCCGGGGCGGCGGGCCTCATCGTGCCCGACCTCCCGCACGAGGAGTCCGAGCCGCTGCGCGATGCCTGCGACGCCGCCGGCCTCGCCCTCGTCGCCCTCGCCGCCCCCAACACCCCGCCGGAGCGCATGGCCGCGATCGGGGCGAGCGCGCGCGGCTTCGTCTACACGGTCTCCCTCGCCGGGACCACCGGCGAGCGGGGCGCCCTGCCCGCCGACCTGGCGGACACCCTCGGTCGGGTGCGAGCAGCGACCGACCTTCCCGTGGCGGTCGGCTTCGGGATCTCGACCGCGGAGCAGGCCGGCGAGGTGGCGGCCGTGGCCGACGGGGTGATCGTGGGCAGCCGCGTGGTCCGGGCCTGCGGGGAGGGAGGGCCGAAGGCGGTCGGCACGCTGGTGGGCGAGCTGGCCGAGGCGCTCGCCTGAGCGCGATGCGCCGAGAGCCAGGGGCCAAGTGGGGCATCCGGGTGGTGCAGGAGAACACTCAGGTGACACGCTTGCCTCTCGGAACGGGCGACCGAAACGGCTCTGCGTAGGCCGCTGGTAGGATGCGCGCGCGTGACCGACATCGTCGCCGAGCCCGCCACCGCCCCCGCCGACGTTGCCCGCGCGTACTTCGCGGCCGTCGCGGCGCGCGACCCCGACGCGATGGCCGCCCTGTGGGCGAAGGACGGGGTGGAGGACATCGTGGCGGTCGGCATCTTCCGTGGTCCCGACGAGGTGCGCGCCTTCTTCGTCGAGCTGTTCGGCGCGGTGCCCGACGCCGAGACCGTCGTCGAGCAGGTGGTGGCCGACGAGGCGACCGCCGTGGTCAAGTACCGCATGAGCGGGACCTTCACCGGCGCTCCCCTGATGGGGCTCGAGGCCACCGGCGGTCGCATCGAGCTCCGCGGGGCCGACATCCTCGACGTCTCCGGCGGGCTGATCCACCGCAACACCGCGTACTACGACGGGATGGCGATGGGCCGCGGCATCGGACTCCTTCCGCCGCAGGACTCCGGGGCCGAGAAGGTCCTGTTCAGCGCCTTCAACGCGGTTACCAAGGTGCGCTCGACGATTCGCGACCAGATGGGCCGCTGACGTGAGCATCCTCGTCGCCCTCGTCGTCGGCCTGGTCATCTGGATCGTGGCCTATGCGCTCGGCTTCGAGGCCTTCAACGCCTTCTACGTGCCCGTCGGGCTGCTCTTCGCCGCGTTCGCGGCGCGCACGGTCGCCCCGTTCGTCCGCGAGGCGCTCGGGCGGTAGCGAGGCGCTCGGGCGCCTCGACGGCCCCGCCTACCCGAAGAACACCTCCGCCGCCTCGTAGTCCTCGGGCGGCACGGTGCGCAGCTCGGCGACCGCCTCGGCCAGCGGCACCAGCTCGATGCGGGTGCCGCGCAGCGCGGGCATCATGCCCCACCGCAGCTCGGTCGCGGCGTCGACCGCCGCGAGCCCGAGACGCGTGGCGAGCACCCGGTCGAAGGCGGTGGGCGTGCCACCACGCTGCACGTATCCCAGAACGGTGGTCCGGGCCTCGAAGCCCGTGCGGCTCTCGATCTCGCGCTCGAGGCGCTGGCCGATGCCCCCGAGGCGCACGTGCCCGAACTCGTCGGCCTGGCCCTCCGCCAGTACCTCCATCGTGCCCTCGGCCGGGACCGCGCCCTCGGCTACCACCACGATCGAGAAGTAGCGCCCGCGGGCGTGGCGGCGCTCGATCAGGCGGCACACCTCCGCGATGTCGAAGGGGCGCTCTGGGATGAGGATCACGTCGGCGCCGCCGGCGAGCCCGGAGTGGAGCGCGATCCAGCCGGCGTGGCGCCCCATCACCTCGACGATGAGGATGCGGTTGTGGCTCTCGGCGGTGGTGTGCAGCCGGTCGATGGCCTCGGCGGCCACGTGCACCGCAGTGTCGAAGCCGAAGGTGGCGTCGGTGCCGCCGAGGTCGTTGTCGATCGTCTTCGGCACGCCGAGCACCGGCAGCCCCTCCTCGTAGAGGGCCGAGGCCGCCCCGAGGGTGTCCTCCCCGCCGATCGCGATCAGCCCGTCGAGGTGGACGCCCTCGAGGTTGCGCCGCAGCGTCTCGATGCCGTCGGGGCGCTTCAGGGGGTTCGTGCGCGACGATCCGAGGATCGTCCCGCCGCGGGGAAGGATGCCGCGGGTGGACTCGACGGTGAGCTCCTCGTAGGCGCCCTCGAGGGGTCCGCGCCAGCCGTCGCGGAAGCCGACGATGGCGTGGCCGTGGTGGTCCACCCCCTTGCGGACGATGGCCCGTATGACCGCGTTCAGCCCGGGGCAGTC
>JBPCQB010000062.1:0-9777 GCA_050998555.1 Thermoleophilaceae bacterium | reverse complement strand
GGAGAGCCCCAGTGCGAAGACCACGAGCGCGGGCAGGAGCTCGGTCGCGTAGTTCACCTCACGCCCCAGCCGGAGCATGAGCAGGAGCCCGACGGCGGACACGAGCGGCCCGAGCCCCATGAGCAGCCGCGGCCCCGAACGATCGGCGAGGCGGCCGAAGAGCCGGGAGAGGGAGAACATCACGACCGTCGTGGGCAGCGTGGCCAGGCCGGCCTGGAGCGCCGACCAGCCCGCGACCTGCTGGAGGTAGAGCGCGAGCAGGAAGAAGAGGATGGAGAGCCCCGCGTACATCGCCAACGTCTCCACGTTGCCCGCCGAGAAGTTGCGCCGCGCGAAGAGCGACAGCGGGAGCATGGGCGCCCGCGAGCGCGCCTCCCACGTCAGGAAGAGCCCGAAGATGACCAGGCCGGCCACGAGCGGGCCGATCACCCCGGGGCTCCCCCATCCCAGGCGGGGCTGCTCGATGAGGGCGAAGACCGGGCCGCCGAGCCCGAGCGCGCACAGGAGCCCCCCGATCCAGTCGACGTGCTGCGAGCGCCCGTCCTCCTCGGCCACGGGGATGACCGCGACGATGAGCCCGAGGCAGATCGCCACGAAGGGCACGTTGACGAGGAAGATCCAGCGCCAGCTCGCGAGGTGGATGAGCTCCCCGCCCGCGAGCGGCCCGAGGATGGCGGCGATGCCGCCCCACGCCGTCCACGAGCCGATGGCCGCCCCGCGCTCCTCGCGGGAGAAGGTGGAGACGATGACCGCCAGGGCGCTCGGGGTCAGCAGCGCGCCGGCCGCGCCCTGGAGCGCCCGGGCGCCCACGAGGAGCTCGATGGAGGAGGCCAGCGCGCACAACAGGGAGGTCACGCCGAAGAGCGCCACCCCGAGAGCGAACACGCGCCGCTCCCCGAAGACGTCGCCGAGCGAGCCGCCCACGAGGATGAGCGAGCCGAGGATGAGCAGGTAGCCGTTGACCACCCACTGCTGCCCGGCCAGCCCGCCGCCGAGGTCCTGATCGATCGCCGGCAGGGCGACGTTGACGATCGTCCCGTCGAGCAGCGCGATGCCCGATCCGAGGATGCAGGCGACGAGCGTGAGGCGCTTGACCCGGTCCGACGCCGCATCGGGCATGCGGTCGAGGCTATCCCGGCGTGCCGGGACGGAGGACCACGAGGGGTCGCAGGATGTCGTCGCGGGGCTCGGCCACCGCGAGCACGACGCCCTCGTGGACGAGCCGCACGGGGCCCGCGGGCTCCCCGTCGCGCACGACCGGGCGCCCGTGGCCGACGCCGCGGGCCTCCTCGGGGCGGAGCTCGCGCGCGGGCAGGAAGCCCAGCGCCTCCTCGACGGACAGCTCACGACCGGCCTCCCCCAGCGCAAAAGGGCCGATCGCCGTCCGGCGGAGCGTGGTGCAGTACGCATCGCCGAGATCGGCCACGAGCGAGCGGACATAGGTGCCGCTCGAGCAGGCGACCGAAAAGGCGCGCCGGTCCTCCGAGCGCCAACGCTCCGAGAACCCGTGCACCTCGACCTCGCGCTCGGGCATGTCGACATCCTCTCCCCTCCGGGCGCGGACGTAGGCACGGGTCCCGCCGATCCTGATCGCCGAGTAGGCCGGCGGGCGCTGACGGATCCGGCCGGTGGGCAGCACGAGGTCGCCCTCGGGCACCAGGCCGGTCTCGACGATCTCCCCCTCCGGGTCGCCCGTGGAGGAGACGGCTCCGAAGCGGGCCTCGACCTCGTAGGTCTTCGGCAGGGCGAGCAGGAAGCGCTGCAGGCGGGTCGCCCGGCCCACCAGCACGAGCAGCAGTCCCGTCGCGAAGGGATCGAGGGTCCCGGCGTGCCCGACCCGCCGCACGCCCCGCTCGCGCCGTACGCGGGCGACCACGTCATGCGACGTCACCCCCGCGGGCTTGTCGGCCAGCAGGACCGCGTCAGGCGAGCTGGGCGCCGATGGCATCGCGCAGGAAGCCGACGAGCTCGTCCCAGGGCGCCGACGTGGTGAACCCCGCGGCCTGGGGGTGGCCACCCCCGCCCTGCTCGCGGGCGATGCGCGACACGTCGACGCGCTCGTCGGAGGCGCGCAGCGAGACCTTCTGGAGCCCGGGGGAATCCAGGCGGTCGCGCACGAGAGCGGCCACCACCGTGCCCTGGAGCGCCCGTAGGTGGTCGATGACACCCTCGGAGTAGCTCTCCTCCGCGCCGGCGAGGCCGAAGTCCTCCGCCGTCAGACGGGTGATCGTCAGGGCGCCGCCATCGTGGCGCTCCACCGCGGCGAGGCCCCGGGCCAGCAGCGCGAGCTTCCCGTACGGCACCCCCTCGTAGATCCGGCGGTAGACGTCGAAGGCGTCGACCCCGGTCTCCAGCAGCTCGGCGGCCATCGCGTGGGCCCGCGGCCCGGTGTTGCGGTACATGAAGCGTCCCGTGTCGGTGACGAGGCCGACGTAGAGGGCCTCGGCCATGGCCAGCCCCGGCTCCACGCCGAGGGCATGGGCCAGATCCCACACGATCTCCGCCGTGCACGACGCGTCGGCCACCACGTGGTTGACGCTCCCGAAGCAGGTGTTGTCGTGATGGTGGTCGATGTTGAGGATGGGCGCGCCCGCGGCCGGCACCATCGGGTTGCGGTCGAGGTTGCCGCAGTCGAGGTAGACCACCGTGCGCTCGTCCTCGTCGGCCGGGGCGCTGGATACGTGCCCGGCGAGCCCGAGGAAGCGGTACTCGTGGGGCAGGGGGAACTCGTCGGCAGCGATGAACATCACGGAGTCCTTGGCGAGCTCGCGCAGGAGCTCCTGCATCGCGATGAGGGAGCCGAGCGCATCGCCGTCGGGGTTCTCGTGGGTGACGAGGAGGAACTTCTCGTGGGCGCGGATCTCGTCGACGACCTCGGCGCGCGTGCGTTCTCCCACCACGCTCATGCGTCCTCCTCGTCCAGCAGTTCGGTGATGCGCATGCCCGTGTCGATGGACGGGTCGTAGCGGAAGTCCAGCGTCGGAGTGTGCTTCAACCGCAGCTCGCGGGCGACCTTCCCCTGTAGGAACCCGTGGGCGGAGTCCAAGCCGGTCAGCGACGTCTGGCGCTCTTCGTCGGAGCCGAGCACGGACACGAACACCCGGGCGTGGCGCAGGTCGGGCGAGGTCTCCACGCTGGTCACGGTGATGAAGCCGACGCGCGGGTCCTTCAGGTCGGTGGCGATGGCGTCGCTCAGCACGGCGCGCACCGCCTCGTCGACCCGGCGCATGCGGGCGGAGGCCACTCTATCCGGCCAGGTCGTCGTCCGAGATCACGTGGGTCTCCACCCACGCGCCCTCGGGATGGCGGTCGAGCACGAAGCGCTCCAGGCGCGCGGCCTGGCGCTCGAGCTCGGGCAGCGACCCGCTTGTGAGCGCGGCGGAGAGGGTCGCGCGCTGCCAGGAGTCCTGGAAGTCGACCTCCGCCACCGCGGCGCCGAGGCGGGTGCGCAGCTGCGCCTTCAGGGAGGAGATCTCCTTGCGCTTACCCTTGAGGTCGGAGACCTGTCCGAAGTGCAGGTGGACGAGCAGGAGGGCGACGAAGGCGCTCGGGATGACCGCTCTCAGCGCGTCGCGCCGGCCAGCTCGCGCTCGACGCTCCGCGTGTCGTAGATCTCGAGCTCGTCGCCCTCCTTGATGTCGGCGTAGTCCCGCAGGACGATGCCGCACTCGAAGCCGGCGGCGACCTCGCGCACGTCGTCCTGTACGCGGCGGAGGGAGGCGATCTCGCCGGTGTAGACGACGGTCCCGTCACGGACCAGGCGGCACTTGGCCCCGCGCGTGACGCGGCCCTCGGTCACGTAGGAGCCGGCGATCGTCCCGACGCGCGAGGCGCGGAAGATCTGGCGGATCTCGACGTGGCCGAGGGTGTCCTCGACCTCCTCGGGCTCGAGCAGGCCCTCCATGGCGGCGCGGAGGTCCTCGATCGCCCGGTAGATCACCGCGTAGGAGCGGATCTCCACGCCCTCGCGCTCGGCCAGGAGGCGGGCCTCGCCCACGGGCCGGACGTTGAAGCCGATGACGATCGCGTCGGAGGCGGCGGCCAGCATCACGTCGGACTCGGTGATGCCGCCGACGCCGCCGCCGAGCACGGAGACCGTGACCTCCTCCTGCGGGAGCTTGGCGATCTCGTCCTCCACGGCCTCGAGCGACCCGGCCACGTCGGCCTTGAGCACGAGGTTGAGCTCCTGGAGGCGCGCAGCGGCGAGGTCCTCGAGCCGGACGCGCGGGGGGCGTCGCCGGGCCTGCTGCTCGGACTTGAGCCGATGGGCGCGCTCCGTGGCGAGCTGGCGGGCCCGGCGGTCGTTCTCCTCGACGGAGAAGCGGTCGCCCGCCTCGGGGACGGAGTCGAAGCCGAGCACCTCGACGGGCTGGCCGGGAGTGGCCTCCTTGTGGCGCTGGCCGCGGAAGTCGTGCATCGCGCGGACGCGGCCCCAGTGCGAGCCGGCCACGATGGCGTCGCCGATGTGGAGCGAGCCGCGGTCGACGAGGAGGGTGACGACCGGCCCGCGGCCCGGGTCGAGCCGGGACTCGATGACGGCGCCCGAGGCCTCGACCCCCGGGTTCGCGCGGAGCTCCTCGAACTCGGCCATGACGAGCAGCGTCTCGAGGAGGTTGTCAAGGCCCTCCTTGGTCTTCGCCGAGACGTCGACGAACTCCGTCTCACCGCCCCAGTCCGCGGGCTGAAGGCCCTTGGCGGCCATCTCCCCGCGGACGCGATTGGGGTCGGCGCCCTCCTTGTCGATCTTGTTCACGGCGACGAGGATGGGGACGTCCGCCGCCCGGGCGTGGTCGATGGCCTCCTCGGTCTGCGGCTTCATGCCGTCGTCGGCGGCGACGACGATCACCGCGATGTCGGTGACCTTCGCGCCGCGGGCGCGCATCGCCGTGAAGGCCTGGTGGCCCGGCGTGTCGAGGAAGGTCACCTCCTTGTCGTCGTGGCGGACCTGGTAGGCGCCGATGTGCTGGGTGATCCCGCCCGCCTCGCCCGCCGCGACCTCGGTGGAGCGGATCGCGTCGAGCAACGAGGTCTTGCCGTGGTCCACGTGACCCATGATCGTGACCACGGGCGGGCGCTCGACGAGGTCCTCGGCGGCGTCCTCGAATCCGGGATCCTCGACCTCGACGTCCTCGGAGTGGACGATCTCCACCGTGCGGTCCATCTCGGTCGCCAGGAGCTCGACGGTGTCGTCGGGCAGGACCTGGTTCTGCGAGGCCATCTCCCCCATGAGCATGAGGCGTTTGATGACCTCGGCGAGGGGCACCTCGAGGTACTCGGCGACCTCCTTGACCGACGAGCCCGAGTTGACCGGGATTACGTCGGACTTCACGGACGTCATCTCGCGGATCTCGCCGGGGCCCTCCTCGAGGAACGCCCGCTTGCGGGCGCCGCGCCCGCCGCCCCCGCCACGCCGGGGAGGACGCCGGCCCGGACCGCCGCCCGGCCGGCCACCGGGGCCGCCCGGGCCGCCGGGGCCACCCGGGCGTCGAGAAGCTTGTGAGTCGATGACGACGCGCCGCTTGCCGCCGGGGCCGGCGGCGGGCGCGCGCTCGCCCTGGAGCGAATCGCGCGTGGGGCGCTGCTTGGGGGTGTCCTCGTTGCGGAGCTTCGGGGCGCGGTCGCCGCGGGGATCCGGTGCGTTGGGATCGGCAGGCTGCTGGCCGGCACGCCCGTCGCGCCCCTGCGGCGTACGGCCCCCGGCCGCGCCACCGCGGGCCTGCGGGCCGGCGCCGGGGCGTGCGGACGGGCGCGCTCCGGTTCCCGGGCCGGGCTTGTCCGAGCCCAGGGCGGAGCGCCCCGTGGGAGACAGCGGGGGAGCGACCTTGCGCGGACGATCGGGCGTGGCGGCCCTTGGCTTGGCCGCGCCGTTGGTCTTGCGCACGGAGGCGGCGAGGACGCGCTTGGCCTCGGCCTCGTCCACGACGGAGCCGCCGGCCTTCACCGACAGGCCGGCCTTCTGCAGCGTCTCGATGACCTGCTGGGCCTCGAGACCCGCCTCGCTCGCTATCTCCTGGACGCGTTTTCTCGCCATTCCTCGATCCATTCTACGGTTTCACCGGAGACCCGGACGGGCCGCCGGAACGACTTTGCGAACACCCCCCGGGCCACCGCCCGCTCCAGGCACTCGGCTCGCGGGTGGAGGTACGCCCCGCGGCCCGGGTGCCGCCGCTCCGGGTCGGGCACCGCGGCGCCGTCAACTACGGCGAGCCGGAGCAGCTCCTCCTGCAGGGCCGCCTGCCGGCAGCCCACGCAGGTGCGTAGGCGCTCCGCTCCGCTACGCCTCGGCGAGATCCGCGATCTCGTCGGAGGCGATCTGCGCCAGCGCCTGGTGGGCGTCCAGCCCGCAGTAGCGCGTACCCGGCAGTGAGGCGTTCGGGCAGCGACGCCCGTTCGTGAGGATCGCCGCGCAGCGCCCTGACAGCTCCTCCTCGCCGTTCTCGGAGTCGGCCTCCTCCTGCGCGAACTCCGTCTCGGAGCGGATGTCGATCCGCCAGCCCGTGAGCCGTGCGGCGAGCCGGGCGTTCTGCCCCTCGCGCCCGATGGCCAGCGAGAGCTGGTCGTCGGGGACCACGACCGTGGCCTGCTTGGCCGAGTCGTCGACATACACCTCGCGCACGCGCGCGGGCGAGAGCGCCTTGGCCACGAAGCGGGCCGGCTCGTCGTTGAAGGGGATGATGTCGATCTTCTCGCCACGCAGCTCGGAGACCACCATGCGCACGCGCGAGCCGCGCGGCCCGACGCAGGCGCCGACCGGGTCGACCCCGTTGGCGTGCGAGACGACGGCGATCTTCGACCGGTAGCCCGGCTCGCGGGCAACGTTTTGGATCTCGACCAGGCCGTCGGCGACCTCGGGCACCTCGAGCTCGAAGAGCTGGCGAATCAGCTCGGGAGAGCGGCGCGAGACGATGATGGCCGGACCCTTGGCCTCGGCCGAGACCTCGGTGATGACGGCCTTGACGCGGCCGCCGTGGTCATAGCGCTCGCCCTCGACCTGCTCGGACTTGGGCAGCAGCGCCTCGACGCGCTCGCGCAGCTGGACGAGGGTGTAGCGCTTGTCCGACTGCTGGACGATGCCGGTGATCAGCTCGCCGACGCGGTCCTGGTACTCGTCGAACATCATGTCGCGCTCGGCCTCGCGGATGCGCTGGAAGATGACCTGCTTGGCCGTCTGCGCCGCGATCCGGCCGAAGCCGTCGGGGGTGACGTCGCGCTCGGGGATCTGGTCCGAGTACTGGGCCAGCACCTCGGGCTCGATCTCGGGCTCGCCCGGCTCGGTCATCTCGCCGGTCTCGGGGTCGATGGCCGGCTCCTCGACCTCGACCTCGGCCAGCAGGCGCTCCTCGAGCTCGGGCGGGACCTGCAGCTCGTAGACGCGGAAGTCCGCGGTCTCGTGGTCGAGGTCGACGCGGGCGTACTTCGAGGCCTCGGGCGTCTTCTTGTAGGCGGAGAGAAGCGCGTCCTCAACAGCGGTCATCAGCCGGTCGGCCGAGATGCCCTTCTCGCGCTCGAGCCCGTGGACGGCCTCGACGATCTCCTTGGTCATGCGCTCAGGCCTCCCTCTGACTCGGTGTTCGAAAATCGCTCGGTCATGCTCAGCTCTCGAGCAGGTTGCCGCGGTTGATGTCGGCGTAGGGGATGGCCACGAGGCCCGCCGGCGAGGCCACCGTCACGGCCTCCTCCGAGGCGTCGACGAGCTCGCCGGTGAAGCTCTTGTGGCCCTCGCGGGGCTCGCGCGTGCGCACGCGGGCACGGCGCCCGACGAAGCGGCGGAAGTGCTGCGGCTTGGTCAGCGGGCGCTCCGGCCCGGGCGAGGAGACCTCGATTCCGGTCTCGCGCAGCAACTCGCGCAGATGGCCGGTGACCCGCTCGCACAGGGCGAGGCTGACCCCGTCGGGCGAATCGATGACGAGCCGGAGCTTCTCCGTGCCGGCGCGCTCGCACAGGAGCACCTCGACGTCGGGCTCGACGTCCGCGAGGCGGCTCTCGATGTCGCTCTGGTTGGGTTGCACGATGGTCTCGATGGTCGAATCCGGGCGAAAAAAAAGGCGGGCTGCGAAGCCCACCTCCAGGTGCGGCGCCGCTTCGCCGCAGATGAAAGTCCCAGCGCGAGCGATTATAGCCCCGAGCCTGCCCCCTCTGGGACCCGGACCTCGACGAGCAGGGTGACCGGTCCGTCGTTCACCAGCTCGACCGCCATGCGTGCTCCGAAGCGCCCTCCCTGGGCCCCGAGCGCGGCCCGGACACGCTCGTAGAGCGGCTCGGCGAGCTCGGGAGGCGCCGCGGCGGCGAAGCTCGGGCGGTTGCCGCGGCGGAGGTCTCCGAGCAGGGTGAATTGGCTCACGCACAGGACCTCCCCGCCCGTGTCGGCGACCGAGCGGTCCATCCGGCCTTCCTGGCCTTCGAAGATCCGCAGGGCGAGGAGCCTGCGGGCGAGACGGTCGGCGGTCTCCTCCCCGTCCCCGTGGCCGATCCCCAGGAGGACGAGCAGGCCGGGCCCGATCGCGGCGATGCGCTCGTCCGCCACCGAGACCGACGCCGAGGAGACCCGCTGGACGAGCGCGCGCACCGGTGTTCAGCGAGCGCCGGGGTACAGTCCGCCCCCGTGTCCGCCGTCGAGGTCGTCGAGGCCTACCTCTCGGGGCTTCCCGGCCCGGTCCGCCGCCTCGCCCACGCCGAGTGGGGCCTGACCCTGGAGCCCGAGGCAGCCGGCGGCCACCCGCTCGACGTCGGGATCCGGATCGCCGACGAGCTCCTGCGCGCCCAGGCGCCCGCGGTGCCCGCTCATCCCGCCCTCGATCCGTGGATGCTCCTGCACTGGAACCGCCAGACACGGCTCGTGCGCTTCGGATCGACCCGCTCCGGCGACCTCTGGGTGCACGCCGATGCGCCGGTGGCCGGGCTCGAGGCGAGCGGCATCGACCGGCTGCTCGGCCTCGTCGTGCAGGGGGCGGTCATGGCGCGCGAGTACGCCTCCGCGGCGGCGGAGGCCGCTGCGGACACGGAGGAGCCCGAGCGCTCCTGGCTGTCGGGTGAGGCTAGGCCGCCCGCAGCCGATTGAGGTAGGCCCGGTAGTCGGCACGGTCGGGGCGCAGGCCGGCCGCGAGGGTCAGGTGGCGGCGAGCCTCGAGGGGGCGGCCGGTCTTCTCGAGCGCGCGGCCGAGGCAGAAGTGGGCGAAGTCGTTGACCGGCGAGCACTCGACCACCGCCGCGAACTCCTCGCGGGCGGCGGCGTAGCGGCCCGCGTGGAAGTAGGCGCGCCCGAGCGCCTCGCGGATCGAGGCCTTGTCGGGCTCGAGGCGCTTGGCGCGCTCGAGCGGCACCGTGGCCTGGGCCGCCATCCCGCCGCGAAGGCGCGCCCGTCCCAGTTGGAAGAGGTCGTACGTCTCGCTCACGGCGTGCTCCGGAGGCTAGCGCTTGCGGCCTGCGACGATCGCCCACCCGAGCAGGTCCCGCGTCCAGCGCAGGTAGCGCTCGCGGTCTCGCTCGATGCGAGCGCGGATCTCGCCGGCGTCCGGGTCGCCCGGGTGCTCGTGCAGCCACTCCTCCCCAGCGAGCCAGTGGAGCGTCTCGTAGCGATCCCAGTCGTCCCGCGACGCGTCGATCATCGTCACCGGCGCGAGCCCGGCGCTCCTGAGGCGCTCAACCGTCTCTGCCAGGCTGACGAACGTCTCGCCCTCCTCGGGCTCGAACCCCTCCGGCAGCGGCCACATCCGCCAGTACAGCTCTCCAACCGCGACGAACCCGCCGGCCCGCACGACTGGCCCGAGCGCCTCCAGC
>JBPCQB010000172.1:0-16677 GCA_050998555.1 Thermoleophilaceae bacterium | reverse complement strand
CCCTGCGGCCCGGGCGAAGCGCGTGATGACCTTCGCTGCGTGGTGGCGGTCCAGGCGCCGTCCGCTGCTCGTGACGAGGAGCGCTCCACGCTCGCGTCCGGCGCGCACGGCGGCCACGGCCGTGGCCGTCGGCGGCGCGAGCACGAGCTGGCTGCGCCGGTCGCGCTTTCGCCTCACCCACACGGTCTCGTGCCGGCGCGTCGCCTCGAGGTCCTCGACGTCGATGCCGACGGCCTCGGAGACTCGCAGCCCGAGGAACACGAGCAGGTAGAGCAGCGCACGGTCGCGCGCCGGTGCGCCCTCGGCGGCGCCGAGCAGCGCGCGCGTCTGGTCGCGATCGAGCCCGAGCGCCTGGCTGTCCTCGGAGAGCCGCGGCCGGCGCACGCCGGCGACGGGGTCCGCTCGAGCAGGCCCTCCTCGAGCGCGTAGCGGTAGAAGCCCGACAGGCACGCGAGTCGCCGCGCGATCGTGGCGTCGCTCGCGCCGAGGCCGCGTAGCCGGTGCGCGTAGGCGTCGACGTGCGCCCGGCGTCGAGCGCCTCGACGCCGATCGACGCGAGGAACTGGCGGCCACTCTCACTTGATCCTTCGTCTCGCTCTCATTGGCGTGCGTCGCGCAATTCTCATCGGCTTGCTTCCCGACGTCGGACCGCCCGCCCGCCCCGTCGTACGGCCAGCTACCAGACCAGCCCAACGTCGTAGGCCGACAGCGAGGTGTCTGCCGTGATCAGGGGAACACCAAGTTCCTGCGCCTGCACGACCAGGAGCCGGTCGAACGGGTCGCGGTGGTGAAACGGCAGGTCGCGAACAGCCCAGACCTGAGCTCGCGTGATGGCGACGCGCTCGAAGCCGAGCGAGTCGACGACCTGCGGAAGATCGTCCGGCGTTCGCAGCTTGCCGGTCGAGCGCTTGATCGCGATCTCCCACAGGCTCACGTCGCTGACGCCAAACCTCGTCGGATCTCGATCCAGGTCGTTGGTGAGCCACTTCGGCAGTCGTTCGTCGGCCGCGAGTGCCCACAACAGGGGATGCGTGTCGAGGATTCCGGCACTCAAAGATACGGGTCCCATTCGGGACCCAGGTGGTCAGCGTCGTCGCCGATCCAGATCTGCCCTCGCAGCGCGCCGATCGGTGAGCGAGCGAGCGGCGGACGAGGCTCGATGGCGACGAGTCGCGCGACCGGCTTCCTGCCGCGGCGAATCGTTACCTCCTCCCCGTGCTCGGCGCGCGCTACGAGCTTCGAGAGGTTCGTCTTCGCGTCGCTGATGCTGATCGAGTCATCCATCTGAATTAAGGTACCAGCGGGCTGGCCAACCTGGCCAGGTCAGCCCCCCTGGTGGGCCGGCGGTAGCGTTACCCCACGATCCACGAGAAGGCCGCGGCCCTCATGCACCCGATCGCCCGGAACCATGGGTTGGTCGACGGCAACAAGCGGCTCGCGCTCGCGGCGGCCATCGCGTTCTACGGGATGAGCGAAGCGCGCTTCGCACCGAGACCGATCACGTTGCTGCTGCCCGGGGCCGGCGACCCTCGGATCGGGGCCCACCTCCTCAGTACACGAACACCTCGACCCGATAGCCGTCAGGGTCCGCGACCTGTACGCGGATCGTCCCGACGTCCTGCCATTCGGTCTCGGTGACGCCCGCCTCGTGCAGGCGCCGGCGCACGGCGCGAACCTCGTCGGCGCTCGAGAGTTGGAATCCGAAGTGGTTGGTCCGCGGCAGGTCGGCGGGCGGCCGACCTTCGCTGAGCGCCAGCAACGAGCCGTCGGGTGCGCTCAGGATCAGCAGGTGCTCGTCCTCGTGCACCCGCTCGACGAGTCCGAAATGCTCGCCGTAGAAGGCGGCCGACCGCTCGCGATCGGCGACGGTCAGTGCGACGTGGTTCAGCCGCAAGACGGAAGCACCGGTTCGCTGCCTGGTCGTTGCTCAGTCGCCGCCGTCGCTACCGCGGCTCGTAGGTCCCGAAGCTCCACGTATGGCCCTCGGGGTCGCGAACGGCGAACTCGCGGTTGCCGTAGTCCTGGTCGACGAGCTCCATGGAGATCTCGCCCCCGGCGGCCTTCGCCTTGGCGTAGGCCGCGTCGGGGTCCTCGCAGGTGAGATAGGCGGTGACCGGGCTCTTGGGGAACGCCTCGGTCGGCGCGCCGAACATGATCAGGTCCTCGCCCCAGCGCATCTCGGCGTGCGCGATCCCGCCGTCCTCGCCCTCGTGCATCGCGACGGGCTCGAAGCCGATCACGCGCTGAAGCCAGTCGTGGGCAGCGCGCGGATCGTCGTAGCGGAGTGTCGTATAGATCTTCATGGTGCGAGCCTGTCACACCGCGGACGGCGCGTCTTGGACGAATCGGAACTCGCCCGGCGGGCAGCCGACGAGCTCGCGAAAGTCGCGGTTGAAGTGCGGCTGGTCGGCGTAGCCCGCGCTGTAGGCGATGTCGGCAAGTGCCCGGCCGTCGCGCAGAAGAGCGACCGCGTGCTCGGCGCGAGCGAGCCGGGCGACCGCCTTGGGCGCCAGCCCGACCTCGTCTCGGAAGCGAGCGGAGAGACGCCTCGTGCTCCATCCCACCTCGGCGGCGAGCGCCTCGACCCGCGCCGTCCCGTGGGAGGAGCGCAGACGGCCGAGCACGCGCCGGATCTCCGGCGATCCCGACGGGCCCTCGGCCAGACGGCCGGCCAGCAGCCGCTGGGCGAGCGCGTGGCGGGCGGTGGCGCCGGGAGCGCCGGCCAACTGCTCGGCGAGCTCGCCGCCGAATGGCCCGAGCAGGTCCTCGAGCCGCACGAGACGGTTGGCGAGCTCCGCGATCGGAACGCCCAGCAGGCGCCGGGCGCCGAGCAGATCAAGGTAGAGCTGGTAGCCGGCCTGCTCGCCGAAGTGCCCGGTCGTGACCGGCCGGTCCCACAGCCCGGCGGCGAAGGAGCCGATCCGTTCGCCGGCGACCTCGATGTCGGGACCGAGCGAGACCAGGAGAACGACCCCCAGCAGCGGCCCCTCCGACCGACGCAGCGGCACAGAGCGCTCGTGGAAGTCCGCGGCGCGGATGATCACGTCTTGCAGCGCAGGGTCGGGGTCGAGCTCTTGGATCACCAGGCCCACAGGGGGAGGCTAAGGCCATGACCACCACTACTACAGGAACAGGAGCGCCAGGCCCCGCATCGCCATCACCAGCGCAGACGCAGCCGCCGTCGGCCCGTACTCACACGCCATCGACAGCGGGTCCAGAGGATCAGCGACGTCGCGCCAGCCCTGGCGGGCAGCTGAAGCGCGGTCAGGGTTCCTCGCGAGCAGGGCCGTCGTATCGCTCCGGGCCTGTCTGCGCGGGAGGGTATGCAGGCGCCGTGGCCGCGGTCGGGGACGCTGGGGACATCGCCGAGACGCCCACCGGGTAGGCGGCTACGGGAACCTCGAGGCTCCGCGTCAGCTTGTCGTGCCAGGTCTGGCGCTCGGGATCCCACAGCATCCATAGGTAGCCCAGGTAGGCGGTGGCGGAGAGGAACACCCGGATGAAGATCCGGGCTACGGCCCGGCCCGGTCCGATCGGGCCCCACGTCTGCTCGTCTATGACCCGTATGCCCACCATCCGCTTGCCGAGCGTCTGACCGCGCCGTCCCCCTTCGAGGACCGTCCAGTAGACCGGCATGAAGATGAACACCGCCACGACGGTCGCCACCCCGAACGCGGCCTCCGGCTCCAGGAGGGGAGACAGCGACGCCCCGAAGATGACCACCGCGATCGCCACGACGATCAGGTCGAGCGTGTAGGCCGCTAGGCGCTGACCGAAGCCGGCACGCGGGCCCGACGGTCCGGCGGCGCGAGGAGGGACGGCCGCGGGGGGCCCTCCGCCCCATTGAGGCTGCGGTCCAGCGGTCACGGACGCACGCTCGAACGATCTCGCCCCGGCGACGAGCCGTCGCTCCGTGGGGCGGGATGAACGCGTACGCTCGGCGGCCGTGTTGCTCTCGCACGGCTCGGCCTCGGCGACCGGTGCCGCGGTGGGGAGCATCAGCGGGAGCCCGACGACCAGCAGGGCGAGCAGAGAAGGTGGAGGACCACCCGCGGAGGGCCATGTGAGCGTCATGGTAACCCGACGCTCCACCGTCCGGTCGCTTCCTCGGACCTACGCGGCTATTCGCGTCCGAGCACGTCGGCGCCGACCTCAGGCCTCCAGCAGAGCGAGCAGCTTCATGACCGTCGCCCAGTTGCGTGACGTGGCGGTCGGCCTGGTGGCCAGGGCGCGGTCGGTGCGGGCGAGTTGCGCAGCCAGCTCGCTGCGGCCCATGCCGTCGGGGGTCCGCAGGAAGAGGGTGCGTCCGACGACCCGAGCCTCGTCGCGACTCCCCTTCTCGGTGGCCCGTCGCTGGGCCGCGGCGATGCCGGCCAGCGTCTCGGGATCCAGGTCGTCGCCCCTGAGCACCGCGTGCAGGTGCTTCGGGTCGGACTCGTCGGGGAACGGGTTGTCGGCGACCACCCGGGCCAGCTCCGCGCGCGAGAGCACGACCACGCCGGGCTGGACGTCGAGGGTCTCGGCGATCGCCGCCTCGAGATCGTCCGCCAGCCTCGAGGATTCCTCGTTCCGCGTCGTGAACACCACGTTCCCGCTCTGGATGTAGGTGGCGACGTCGGTGTGGCCCAGCGACGCCACCACGCGGCGCAGATCGGCCATCGCCACCCGGTTGTGAGCCCCGAGGTTGATCCCTCGGAGCAGGGCGACGTGGCTCGGCACCCTTCCATCCTCCCAGCCGGGACCGCGTCCATCCTTTATCAGCGCCGCCCCGCACCGCGGGGCTTGAGGGCGGGGGCGGTCAGGCGGTGGAGGCCGCCGAGCGGCCTCGTGCCTCCCGGCGGCCGCCCACCGCGGCGGCCGTGCCCGGAAGGCGCACCCGTCTCCCCCGGGGTGACCCGGCGGGTGCCGGTTCTCGGACGGTGAGCTGCTGCACGCGAACCCGCAGGAGGGCGACGAGGTCCGTGGTGCGCGCGAACGGGTCGGCGATGACGGCTCCCGAGCCGATGGCGATGGCCGCCCGCAGCTCCCCGCCCTCCTCGACCAGGAGCAGCCGGCCGGTCGGGACGCCAGAGCTGTCGAGCGCCGCGAGACGGCGGAGCGCAGGAGCGTCCTCGGGGCGGTCGGGGCGTATGACGATCGGACGTTGGACGGGGCTCACGTCGCACCTCCTCGGGCAGAGTCCGGCGGAGACACCACGGTGCCACCCAATCCGTATCAGCGCAAGTGGCTTTACCGGTGCCTTCGATAAGATGAGCTAATGCTCGACGCCAAGCGCCTCCGCGTGCTGCGGGAGGTGGCCGCCCGCGGCTCGTTCTCGGCCGCGGCGGAGGCCCTGTCCTACACGCAGTCCGCGGTCTCCCAGCAGATCGCCACGCTCGAGCGCGAGGCCGGGACGATCCTCCTTGACCGCGGCGCCCGAGGCATCCGGCTGACCGACGCCGGCCGAGCCCTGGTCGAGCACGCCGACGCCATCCTCGCCCGGCTCGCCGCGGCCGAAGCGGAGCTCGAGGCCATCGCCGGCCTGCGCGGCGGGCGCGTGCGCATCGCCTCCTTCCCCACGGTGGGCGCCACGCTCGTGCCCGTCGCGGTCGCCGAGTTCACCCGCGCTCACCCGGATGTCGAGCTCTCCCTGGTCGAGGCCGAGCCCGAGGAGAGCATCCCGCGGCTGAAGTCGGGTGAGATCGAGATCGCGCTGTCGTTCGAGTACGCGACGCTGCCCCGCGCCGTCTACGAGCCCCTGCGCGAGGGCATCGAGCTGCGCCACCTGCTCGACGATCCCATGTACCTCGCCCTGCACCCCGATCACCCGCTCGCCCGCCGGCCCGACGTCCGTCTCGCCGACCTCGAGGGCGAGGCGTGGATCCAGGGTGATCCGGCCGGCCTCTGCGGGGCGATGCACCGCCACGCCTGCCAGTCCGCCGGCTTCGAGCCCCGCGTCGGGTTCGAGTCCGACGACTACAACGTGGTCCAGGGCCTCGTGGCCGCCGGCGTAGCCATCTCCCTCCTCCCCATGCTCGCGCTGACCAACGTGCGCGACGACATCGTCATCCGCTCGCTCGGCCCGGAGACCCCGGTGCGCCGGGTCTCGGCCTCGACGGCGTCTGGCTCCTACCGCTCCCCCGCCACGGAGGCCATGCTCGAGACCCTGGTGGGCGCCGGGCGCCGGTACGCCGCTCAGCGGCGCGACCTGGCAATGGCCTCCTAGACCGGGCGGAGAGGCTTCCCCGCCGGCCGGACGGTTGTCACGAGATCGTCGCGCGGCCGATTCGATTCCGTAACGCCCGTGACCCTCGGGTCGGCTGCCGCCCCGTAGCGTGCGCCCCATGCCCGAGGACGCTCGTATCGCCATCGGGACCGCGGGCGAGCGCCACGCCGAGACGCTTCTGCGGTCGGGTGGCTATCGCATCCTCGAGCGCAACTTCCGCACGCGGGAGGGCGAGCTCGATCTGGTGGCCGCGAACCGCTCGGCTCTCGTCTTCTGCGAGGTCAAGACGAGGATGGCCGGTTCGAGACACGGCCCGACGCCGCTCGAGGGTATCGGCCCGGAGAAGCGCCGGCGGGTGCGTCGCATGGCCCGCCGGTGGCTCTCCGAGCGCGAGTCCCCGGGCACGACCGGGATCCGTTTCGACGCCATCGGCGTGACGGTCACCGCTCGGGGGAGCCTCGTCTCCATCGAGCACGTCGAGGACGCGTTCCGATGAGCATCGGGCGCCGCGCGCGGCGGAAGGCGCCCCCGGCCGACGGTGCCGGCGGACGGGGGGCGAAGAAGCCCCGGTGGCCGGGGCGGCGCGGCCGGAGGCCGCTACCGCTCGAGGGCGAGCTGCTGGTAGGCGATCGAGGCGAAGGAGAGTCGGTGGATCGGCGACACCCCGTGGGTCGCTATGGCGGCGCGGTGCTCCGGCGTCGAATAGCCGACGTTGCCCGCGAAGTCCCAGCCCGGGTGTCGTTCCTCGGCCCGGTGCAGGTAGCGATCGCGGGTCACCGTGGCGATCACCGAGGCCGCGGCGATCGCCGCGCTCCGCCCGTCACCGCCCACCACCGCCCTCTGCTCGTGGCCGAAGTCCGCGACCCGGAACCCGTCGACGAGGCACAGGGCTCCGTCACAGGCCACTCCGGCGAGCGCGCTGCGGAGCGCCTCGAGGTTCGTGCGGTGCAGACCGCGGGCGTCGATGCCCCGCGCGCTCCGCACGATCACGTTCACGCGCGCGGCGGCCCGGAGGACGAGTGGATAGAGCTCTTCACGGGAGGCCTCGCTGTGCTGCTTGGAGTCGTCGAGCCGCGCGAGCGCGCGACGGTCGCCGAGGGTCAAACGATCGAGATCGAAGAGCACGCCCGCCGCAACCAGCGGACCGGCCAGACAGCCGCGACCGGCCTCGTCCGCGCCTGCCACGAACCGCTGTCCCAGCGCGCGATCGAAGGCGAAGAGCCGGCGGCCGCGGGACCGACCCCGCGACCTGGACGCTCGCTCAGAGCGGTCCGACGCGCCGGGGGGGCCAGTACGTGAAGAAGGCGTTCCCGATGATCCAGTCCTCCGGGACGGGGCCCCACTCCCGGCTATCAGCGCTCTGCCCACGGTTATCGCCCATCATAAAAAAGTGTCCGGGCGGAACCGTGACCTCCCGGCCGTACTCCGGGCACTCGCAGTCCTCGGCGAACGGCTCGTCCTGGCGCCGTCCGTTGATGTACACGTCCCCGTCGAGCACCTTGAGCCGGTCGCCCGGCTCCCCGACCACGCGCTTGATGAAGTTGGCCTCCGAGCGCTGCCGGGTCGGGCGCGAGCAGACCGAGTCCTGGGCCCGGTCCTCGGCGCCGCATCGGGGCGGCTGCTCGTCGGCTCCGGCCGGCGGCTTGAACACGATCACGTCTCCGCGATCGGGGGAGCTGAAGTGTCCGGAGACCCGATCGACCAGCACGCGCTGGCCGACGGCGAGCGTCGGCACCATCGACTCGCTCGGGATGCGGAAGGGCTTGATGAGGAACGCCTGTATCACGAAGGCGAGAGCGACCGCGACCGCGACGATCGCGACGAGCTCGACGAGCGAGCTCGAGTCGGAGCTTTTCTCGCGGCTCGCTACCGACACGGCGCGGGCCGGCGCGTCACGCGGAGCGCGAGGCGCTCTCGTCCGCGGCGGCCACCTCGGGATCGGGCGCCTGGTCGTCGCCGCCGGAAGCAGTCTCGGACTCCACCGTGCTCGGAGGCTCGGCGGCGGCCTGGGAGGACCCGTTGGCGTCCCTCGCCGCGGCCGCCCGGGCCGCACGCGTCGAGACGGGGCCGCCGTCTCGACGCTCGCGGACACGAGCCCGGCGACCGACCCGGCCACGCAGGTAGTAGAGCTTGGCCCGGCGCACCGCGCCTCGGCTGACCACCTCGATCTGCTCGATCTTCGGGGAGTGCACCGGGAACGTGCGCTCGACCCCCACGCCGAAGGACTGCTTGCGCACCGTGAAGGTCTCACGGGCGCCGCTTCCCTGCCGCCTGATGACGATGCCCTCGAACACCTGGGTCCGGCGCCGGGTGCCCTCGACCACCTGGAAGTGGACGCGGACGCGATCACCCGCGTCGAAGTCGGGAACCGACCGCAACTGGGCACGCTCGAGGCTTTCGATGACTCCATTCACGACAAAGGAAACGTGCCGGGACGGGGCCCTGGGCGCGACAGCCCATGGTAGCGGGGGCGCGTGGTCCTCCGCCGGACGAGCCTCCCGTCCGCGGTGCCCGTGGCGCCTCGACCCGCGTCGATCACGGCTGCCCGGCTTGGGGTCCCCGCGTCCGGTCGAGGCGCTCGCGGCTCTGGGCCAGACGCCAGTCGCGGATCCGCGCGTGGTCTCCGGAGAGCAGGATCTCCGGCACCGCGTGGCCGCGCCACTGCGCGGGGCGCGTGTAGTGCGGATACTCCGGAGCGCCTCCGAGCGCCGACGAGAACGACTCCTCGAGCGCGCTCTCGACGTGCCCGAGGGACCCGGGGAGCTTGCGTGTGACCGCGTCACTGACGACCATCGCCGCAAGCTCTCCCCCCGAGAGGACGTAGGGACCGATGGAGAGGGTGTCGGTGGCGAGGACGGCGCTGACGCGCTCGTCGAAGCCCTCGTAGCGGCCGCAGAGCAGGGTGAGATGCTCCTCGGAGGCCAGCTCGGTCGCCATGGCATCGTCGAAGCTCCGTCCTCCCGCGGCCAGGGCCACCACGCGACGGCCGGTCGAGCGGATGAGTGGGTCCTCGCCGTACACGTCCCTCAGCGCGGCCTCGACGACGTCGACCCGGATGACCATCCCCGCCCCTCCTCCGTACGGGGTGTCGTCCACCTGGCCGGCCCGAAGCGGCGTGGACCGGCGCAGGTCGAAGATCGACAGCTCGGTGCCGCGAGCGCGAGCGTTGCGCACGTGGCGCTGCTCGAGGAACCACTCGAACCACGACGGAAAGAGCGTGAACACGTCGATCCTCAGCGCTCGGCGCTCCCGGGCGCCCCGGGCTCGAGGCCGAGGAAGGCACGGTCGACCTCGACGATCCCCGCCTCGACGTCCACCCGCCGGACGGCGTCACCCACGAGGGGGACGAGCATCCGCTCCTCCCCCACCTCGAGAACGTCGCAGGAGGGCGCGGCGATCACCGCTCGCACCTCGCCGAGACCCTCGACCCGGCACCCGACCAGATCCTCGACCAGCCACTCGCCGGCTTCGAGCGGGCGGGCCGGCCCGTGCTCGTACAGCGGCTCGCCCCTGAGCGCGGCGGCCGCGTCGCGGTCGGACACCCCGTCGAGGCGCAGGATCGGTCGGCGTGTCTCACCCGCGCGCCGCTCCAGGCGGTGCTCGCGTCCGGCGAGGACCAGGACGGTCCCCTCCGCGGGAGGCTCGTCGCAGTGGTCCAGGTAGAACGACCCGTCGCGGCCGTGAGGGCGCCCGACGTGGCCTACCGGGCCCCCGTGGGCGCTCGCGCTCACTCCACGACGTCGATAAGCACGCGGGTGCCGTCCCGGGTGCCGCAGGCTCGCATCACCGTGCGGAGCGCCGCGACCGTGCGCCCCCCGCGACCGATGATCTTGCCCGCGTCGTCGGGCGCCATCCGCAGCTCGAGGACGATCGTGCCGTCGTCCTCGTCGTAGCCCTCGACCGAGACCTTCTCGGGCTCGTCCACGAGCGAGGCGGCGAGAAGCTCGAGAAGGTCCTCCACGAAACGAGGTGCCTAAGCGTTGTCCTCGGCCTCAGGGGCGCCGGCCGCCGGGGCCTCCGCCGGGGGCGCCTCCTCGGCCGGGACCTCGGCGGTGGGGCCGGCTTCCTCGGCCGGTCCGTCCGGCGCCACCGGAGTGCCGTCCTCGGCCGCTTCGGGCGCTGGGGTGTCGGGAGAGGACTCGGCCGTCGGCTCCGGGGTCGCGGTGGTCTCCTCGGGCCTGCCGTCGCCGTCGGACGCGGGGGCGCCGTCGGCCGTGGGCCCGGCGGCGCCCGCGTTCCCGTTGGTAGCGCTCTCCGCGGCGGCGGGCGACGCCCCTCGGCTCGAGGCGCGGATGAGGCGCCTGACCGTGTCGCTCGGCTGGGCGCCGCGGTCGATCCAGTGAGAGATCCGGTCGTGGTCCAGCACGATCTCGGAGGGCTGGCGCTGAGGGTTGTAGCGGCCCACGGTCTCGATGACGCGGCCGTCCCGGGGCGAGCGCTGGTCCGCCACGACCACGCGCCACACCGGGTTCTTGCGGCTGCCCACGCGGGTCAGCCTGACGCGCACGGACACGCTCAGTTCTCCTCGGTCGCTCTCACGGCCAGCCTACGTTAGCGGCCGGGGTCGGGTCAGGTGAGTCAGCGCCCGCCTGTGAGCTGCCCGAGCGAGGGCATGCGACCCGCGGAGAGCTGTCGCATCATCTTCTGCATCTGGCCGAACTGCTTGACCAGCTGGTTCACGGCCTGGACGGTGGTACCCGAGCCCCGCGCCACCCGCCGCCGGCGCGACCCGTTCAGCATCGACGGGTTGGCCCTCTCCGCGGGGGTCATCGACGTGATGATGGCCTGGACGCGATCGAGCTCGCGGTCGTCGATGTTGACGCCGTTCAGCTGCTGACCCATGCCCGGGATCATCTTCAGCAGCGACCCGATCGGCCCCATCCCGCGGAGCTGCTGGAGCTGCTCGAGGAAGTCGTCGAAGGTGAACTCCTGCCGGCGGATCTTGCGCTCGAGCTCTTCCGCCCGCCCCTCGTCGAACTGCCGCTCGGCCTTCTCGACGAGCGTGAGCACGTCGCCCATGCCGAGGATGCGCTGGGCCATGCGATCGGGGTGGAAGCGCTCGAAGGCGTCGAGCTTCTCCCCGGTCGAGGCGTAGAGGATCGGCTTTCCGGTCACGGCCTTGACCGACAGCGCGGCACCGCCGCGAGCGTCGCCGTCGAGCTTCGTCAGGATCACCCCGTCGAAGTCGGCGGTCTGCGCGAAGGCCTCGGCCACGCCGACGGCGTCCTGACCGGTCATGGCGTCAACGACCAGCAACACGTTGTGGGGCTTCGTGCCCTTCTTGATCCGCGCGAGCTCGGCCATCAGCGCCTCGTCCACGTGGAGGCGGCCGGAGGTGTCGACGATCAGCACGTCGCGGCCCTCGGAGCGGGCCCGGCCGAGCGCCCACTCGGCGATGTCCACCGGATCACGGTCGGTCCCCTGCTCGTAGACCGTGGCCCCGGCCTGCGCGCCCACCCGCACCAGCTGGTCGACGGCCGCGGGGCGGTAGACGTCACACGCGGCGAGGGCCACGTCCTTGCCGTGCTCCTCGCGGAGGTGGCGGGCCAGCTTGGCGCAGGCGGTGGTCTTGCCCGAGCCCTGAAGCCCCGCCATCAGCACCACGGTGGGCGGCCGCGAGGCGAAGACGAGGTCGCGTCCGGCACCGCCCATGAGCGTGGTGAGCTCCTCGTCGACCAGCTTCACGACCTGCTGGCCGGGGTTCAGCGCACCGAGCACCTCCGCGCCCTGCGCGCGCTCCTTGACCTGTGCGGTGAAGCGCTTGACCACCTGGAAGTTGACGTCGGCCTCGAGCAGCGCGAGGCGGATCGCCCGCATGGCCTTCGACACGTCGTCCTCGGAGAGCGTGCCCCGGGAGCGGACGTCGGAGAGGGCGGCCTGAAGACGGTCGGAGAGCGTGTCGAACATGCGCGATCGAGGCTAGCCGGACGCGGCCTCGAGCGCGCCGAGCACGTCGGCGAGGAGATCCTCGGGGTCCTCGCATCCGGCGGAGAAGCGGATCAGGCCCTCGGGCACCTCGTCGCCGCCCCAGCGCCCCCGGCGCTCGGCCGTGGAGTGGACGCCACCGAACGACGTGGCCTCGGCCACGATTCGCAGCTCGGCGAGGAAGCGCTCGGCGCGCGCGCCGTCGGGCAGGGCGAAGGTGAGAACGGGGCCGAAGCCCGCCATCTGGCGGGTGGCGAGCCGGTGGGCCGGGTCGTCGGGCAGTCCCGGGTAGCGCACGTCGGAGACCTCGGGGCGCCCTAGGAGGGCGGTCGCGAGGGCGAGGGCGTTCTCCTGCTGACGGGCGAGGCGCAGCGCGAGGGTCGACAGGGACCGGTGCGCCAGCCAGGCCTCGAAGGGGCCGGCGATCGCTCCGGCGAGGGTGCGCCACTCGCGCAGCGTCTGAGCACGCGCCGGATCGCGCGCCGCGACGTGCCCGAGCACGAGGTCGGCGTGGCCGGTCATCGCCTTGGTGTCGCTGGTGACCGAGTAGTCGGCACCCAGCTCGAGCGGCCGCTGGAGGAGCGGCGTGGCCAGGGTGTCGTCCACGGCGACGAGGGCTCCGCGGGCGTGCGCGGCGTCGGCCACGGCCGCGACGTCGATCACGTCGAGACCGGGGTTGGTCGGGCTCTCGAGCCAGACGAGCGTCGCGCCGTCGAGCGTCGCGCCGTCGAGGCACGCGCGCTCGAGGGCCCCGCCGGCGGTGGGCAGCGCGCGCACCTCGACGCCACGCGGGTGGAGGTGGGAGTCGACGAGACCACGGAGGCCCATGTAGGCGTCGGAGGGCACGACGAGCACGTCGCCGGGGGCGACGGTCGTGAGCAGGACCGCCGACGCCGCAGCCATGCCCGAGCCGAACAGGACCGCCTCACCACCCTCGAGCTCGCCGAGAGCTCGCTCGTAGGCCGTCCACGTGGGATTGCCGTAGCGCCCGTAGACGTGGGGCGAGCGGTTCGGATCGCCGGCGAGGTGAAACGGCGCGGCGAACGTGGGGCCCGGGAGGAAGGGCTCGCCCTCGGTCCCGGGCGGGAGCCCGGCGTGGACGGCCCGGGTGGAGGGGCCGCGGCCCGTCATGGCCTACGCCTCGAGCAGCGCGCTGGCAAAGTCGTCGGGGTCGAAGGGCCGCAGGTCCTCGAGGGCCTCCCCCACTCCGATGAGCTTCACCGGCACGCCGAGCTCCTGGGCGATGGCGAGCGCGATGCCGCCCTTCGCGGTGCCGTCGAGCTTGGTGAGGACGATCCCGGAGACCTCGACGGCCTCCCGGAAGAGCAGGGCCTGGCGCAGGCCGTTCTGACCGGTGGTGGCGTCGATGGTGAGCAGGGTCTCGTGCGGGGCGTCGGGGATCTGCTTGGCGATGACCCGCCGCACCTTGGCCAGCTCCTCCATGAGGTGGGATTGGGTGTGGAGGCGCCCGGCCGTGTCGCAGATCACCACGTCGTGGCCGCGGGCGCGGGCGGCGGCGACCGCGTCGTAGGCCACCGAGCCGGGGTCCGACCCGGGCGCGGCGCGGATCACGTCGCAGCCGGCGCGCTCGCCCCAGGCCACGAGCTGCTCGACCGCTGCCGCACGGAAGGTGTCGCCCGCCGCGAGGAGGACCGAGCGCCCGAGCTCGCGCTGGAGGTGCCAGGCCATCTTCCCGATCGTCGTGGTCTTGCCGGTTCCGTTCACCCCGACCATGAGGATCACCGCGGGCGAGTGCCTCAGGTCGATCGTGTCGGGCTCGGCCCGGGCGGCGTCGGCGAGGAGCTCCTTCAGGCGGCGGGTGAGGTCGGGCCCGCCGGCGAGCTCCCCGGCGTCGGCCTCGGTCTCGAGCCGTTCGACGATCTTCGCCGTCGTCGACGCGCCGACGTCGGCGTAGATGAGCATCTCCTCGAGACGCTCCCAGGCCTCCTCGTCGAGGGTCTGGAAGACCGTGGCCTGGAGCTCGGCGCCGAGCGCCTGGCGGCTCTTGGCGAGGTTCTCGCGGAATCGGCGGAAGAAGCCGCTTCGGCGCTCGGACTCGGGCTCGGCGGGCTCGGGAGCCGGGGACTCGGAGTCGGTCAGGAAGAGCTCGGGCCAGGTGCGCGCCATGGCCGCGGCGAGGATAGGCGCCGCTACGCCGCCGCGGCCGGCGTCCGCCCCGGCAGCCGTCGCGACACCACCTTGGACACGCCGTCGGCGCCCATGCTCACGCCGTAGAGGCAGTCGGCGGCGTCCATCGTGCGCTTCTGGTGGGTGACGACGATGAACTGCGCACGGTCTGAGAAGCGGCGCAGGAGATCGAGGAAGCGGCCGATGTTGAGGTCGTCGAGGGCGGCCTCCACCTCGTCGAGCACGTAGAACGGGCACGGGCGCGCGAGGAAGACCGCGAACAAAAAGGCCAGGGCGACCAGCGACTTCTCGCCGCCGGAGAGGAGCGACAGCCGCTTCATCGACTTGCCGGCGGGGGTGACCTCCACCTCGACCCCGGCGTCTCCGTCGGTCGGCTCCGCCGCTTCGTCGCCCTCCCGGTCGCCGTCGACCGCGCGCGGGCCGTCCGGGGACACCAGCCGGAGCCGCCCGCGACCGCCGGGGAAAAGCTGCTCGACCACCTCCTCGAAGTTCCGCGCCGCGGCCTGGAAGGTCTCGTCGAAGGCGCTGCGGATGCGGCGGTCGAGGTCGGCGATCAGGTCCGACAGCTCCGCCATCGCCGCCTCGAGGTCCTCGCGCTGGCCCTCGAGCTCCTCGACGTGGGCGGTCGCCTCCTCGTACTCGGCCTGCGCCAGCGGGTTGACCGGGCCGAGCGCCTCCCGGCGGCGCGCGAGGCGCTCGATCGTGGCCTCGAGCTCGGCCCGGCGCTCGGCGCTCAGCTGCGTCTCGGTCGACCCCTCGTCGGTGGTGTACTCGAGCCGCCCCGCGATCGCCTCGAGCTCGGTGCTCGCCTCGCGGCGACGATCACGAGAGCGCTCGAGCTCGACCTCCGCGCGGGTAAGCGCCTCGCCGGCCCGGCTCATCGCCGCTTGGGCCTCAGCCTCCTCGGCGGCGCACTCGCGCAGACGCTGGGCGGTACCCTCCGCGGCGGCCGAGCCTTCGGCCAGCTCGGCCTCGAGGCGCTCGCGGTGCATCGCCAGCACCCCCGTGACCGTGGTCAGGGCCCGGCCGGCCCGCTCGGCCCGGGCGGCAACCACCTCGTCGTGGGCCGCGCGTGCGGCCAGCCCTGCGATACGCCCGGCGTGCTCACGCCGCTCGCGCTCGGCGCGCTCGAGGAGACGGCGCTCGGCCCTCACCTCGGCGGTCAGCTCGGCCCGGCGGAGCGCCGACGGACCCTCGTCGGGTGCCTCGCGGCGCGTGGCCAGTCGGCGGTCGATGCGCCGCAGTTCCTCGACCGCGGAGTCCTCCTCGCGGCGGGCGCCGCGCGAGGCCGCCTCGGCGTCGGCGCGCGCGGCGTCCGCCCGCTCCACGTTCGCGAGTGCCGCGGCGGCGGCACCGCGGGCCTCGTGTTCGCCTCCGGCCGCCCGCTCGGAGGCCGCGACCAGCTCGTCGCGGCGCGAGAGCTGCTCGAGTATCCGCTCTCCCTCCGCGGCCGGCGAGCGTCGGAGCTCTCCCGTTGTCGGCTGGAACACCTCGCCCGCGCGGGTCACGGCCAGTCCGTCGAAGGCCGGGTCGACCTGGGACAGCGACGAGACCACCCACACCCGGCCGAGCAGCCGCTCGGCCAGCGCGGCGTGCTCCTCGCCGATGATCAGCCGCTCGAGCAGAGGCTCCGCGCCAGGCGCAGGAGAGTCGGTCGCGCCCGGCGACGAACGGTGGCCATCCCCGGAGACGAGCGCGACGGCGCCCTCCTCCCCGGCGGCGTCCAAGAGGGCCTCGCCATCGGCGACGGTCTCGACGAGGACCGCTCCGAGAAGGGGGCCGAGGGCGGCGCTCAGCGCCGTGCCGTATCCCGCGTGGGGCCGGACCGACTCCGCGAGCGTGCGCCCCTCCCCGCCGGCGCCCGTCGCGGCGCGCAGGTAGCGCAGGACGCGGGCGAGCTCGGCGCCCACGTCGGCGGCGCCACGGCGGGCGGACTCGACCTCACGCTCGGCGAGCCGGTGCGCGCCTCGAGCCGCTTCGGCCTCGGCCTCGGCGCGCTCCAGAGCGGTGCGGTGCTCCTCGACGGCGGCTCCCGTCGCGGCAGCGTGCTCCTCCGCCGCCGCCCGATCCGCAGCCATCTCCTGTAGCTCTTGCTCGAGCCGGACCTCCCGGTCGGCCTCGAGCGCCGCGAGCTCCGCCTCGATGGCCTGCACGCGCTGAAGCGACGGGGGACCATCGCCCCCGTCCCCGCCAGACGCCCCCGCCGCGGCCGCTTCGAGCCCAGCCAGCTCCGCGCGGCGCCGCTGCCCGCCGTCCGCGGCGGAGCGCTCGATCTCCCGCACCCGCTCGGCGCGCATGCTCACGCGGTCGGCCGCCGACCTGACCGCGAACGCGGCGACCGAGCGCTTCTCGCGCTCGCGGGCCCGTGCCGCGAAGGCCTCCTCGGCCTCGCGCCGGCG
>JBPCQB010000154.1:0-7915 GCA_050998555.1 Thermoleophilaceae bacterium | reverse complement strand
CGTCTCGCAGGCCACGCGGCCGTTCGGGTCCTCGGCCATGACCGCGTCGAGCACGGAGTCCGAGATCTGGTCGGCGATCTTGTCGGGATGGCCCTCGGTGACCGACTCCGAGGTGAAGAGGTACTCGTTCCGGGACAGGCTCTCGTTGGCGTTCATCGGGGCGCGCGTCGCTCCTTGCTGGCGGAAATAGGCCCGCGGAGCTTATTACCGGGAGCGCGTGCGGTCGCTTCGCGGCTCGCGGCCGCGGAAGTCGATCGAGAGCGGCACGCCGTCGAGCGCATAGCGCTCGCGCAGGCGGTTCTCGACGAAGTAGGCGTAGTCGCGGGTCAGCCGGCTGCGGTCGGACACCTGGATCGCGAAGCGCGGTGGCCGCGTCTCGAACTGGGCCATGTAGTAGAGGCGAAGGCGCCGGCCGCGCACCAGCGGGGGGTCGCGCTGGGCCTGGACGTCGGCCAGGAAGCGGTTGAGCTCGGGGGTCGGGAGACGGTCGGCGGCGCGGTCGGCCAGCGCGAGGCACTCGAGCAGGAGGCGCCGCACCCCCCGGCCGGTATGAGCCGAGGCGGTGAGCACCCGCGGGCGCAGCCGGAGCTTCCCGCGGGCGCGTCCGCGCAGGTCCTCGAGGTCGACGTCCTCGGGCGCGGCGTCCCACTTGTTGAGGGCGATCAGCGTGGCGCAGCCGCTCTTCATGGCCAGGTCCCCGACCCTCAGGTCGTCGGCGGTGATGCCCGCGGAGGCGTCGGCCACGAGCAGGGCCACGTCGGCGCGCTCGGCGGCGCGCTCGGAGCGAAGCTGGGCGTAGTAGTCGACGTCCCCGGGCAGGCGGGCGCGGCGGCGTAGGCCGGCGGTGTCGACGAGCACCAGCGGGCGGCCGTCGACCTCGAGCGAGGTGTCGATCGCGTCCCGAGTGGTCCCGGGGAGGTCGGAGACGATCACCCGCTCCTCCCCCAGGATGCGGTTGACCAGCGATGACTTACCGACGTTCGGGCGGCCGATGACCGCGAGGCGCGGCGGCGGCTCCGGGGTGTCCATGGCGAGCGCGCCCGCGGCCTCGAGGCCGGCGGTCACCCGGTCGAGCAGGTCGCCGGTCCCGATGCCCTGCGCGGCCGAGACCGGCACCGGATCGCCCAGGCCGAGGCCGTAGAAGTCGGTGGCCGCGGGCGCCGCCGCCCCGGAGTCGAGCTTGTTGACGGCCACCACGACCGGCACGCTCGCACGCCGCAGCTCGCGGGCGAACTCGTCGTCACCCGGTCGCAGCCCCGCCCGGCCGTCGACCACGAGCACCGCGGCCGCGGCGTCAGCCAGCGCGCGGCGCGCCTGGGCCTGCACCGCCCGCGAGAGGTCGTCCTCCTCGGCGAGATCGACCCCGCCGGTGTCCACGAGCACGAGCGCCTGCCCGTTCCACTCGGTCTCGATCTCCTTGCGGTCGCGGGTGACGCCCGACTCTTCGTGGACCACGGCCTCGCGGGTCTGGGTCAGGCGGTTGACCAGCGTCGACTTGCCGACGTTGGGGAAGCCGAGGATGGCGATCTTGGGCGGAGTCATCGAGCCACCCATGGCTTCGCGCGGATCGCTTCGTCCACGCGCATCTCCGCGAGTCTCGCAGACCGCAGCCGCATCATGCCATACTCGCGGAGCTGTGGCACGCCCGACGCATGTGGTGATGCGCGTGGGTCAGCAGGGCCGTCTGGTCCTCCCCGCCGACGTTCGCCGACGACTGGGTATCGACGTCGGCGATGAGGTCGTGGCCGAAGTGGAGGGCGAGCGGCTCGTCATCGAGTCACGTGACGCCGTGCTCCGGCGGATGCAGCGTCGCTGGCGCGAGGCGGACGGCTCGGAGAGCCCGGTGGACGAGCTGATCGCCGAGAGGCGAGAGGAAGCCCGTCGGGAGCAGGCGGAGCTGCCCTGACCGCGCGGGCGGTCCTCGACGCCTCAGCGGTCTTGGCTCTGCTCGCCCGCGAGCGAGGCGCCGATGAGGTACGTCGAGTACTTCCCGGCGCGGCCATCTCGGCGGTGAACCTCTGCGAGGTCCTGGAGCGACAGAGTCGACGGGGACTCGACCTCGCCCGCGAACGCGGCGACTTCATCCAGCTCGGGCTTTCCGTCGTCCCATTCGACGAGGAAGCAGCCGAGGGCGCCGCGGCCCTCTGGGCGCCGACTCGCAAGGCGGGGTTGTCTCTGGCGGACCGCAGCTGCCTGGAGTTGGCCGCCCGGCTCGCCGTGCCGGCGCTCACCGCCGATCGAGCGTGGGCCGCGCTCGGCATCGCGGTCGAGGTACGGCTGATCCGCTAGCGACGCTCGCGCGCCAGCGCCACGATCCGCTCCACCACCTGGTCGACGTCGAGCCCGGTGGTGTCCAGATCGACCGCGTCCTCGGCGGCGCGCAGCGGCGAGTGCTCGCGGGAGCGATCCTGCTCGTCGCGCAGGGTCTGGTCCTTGAGGACGGTCTCGGGGTCCACCCCGATCTCGGCGGCGCGGCGACGGGCCCGCTCCTCCGCAGACGCGGTGAGGAAGACCTTGAGCGCGGCGTCGGGGGCCACGACGGTGCCGATGTCGCGCCCCTCGGCCACCCGGTCGCCGCTCGACATGAGCTCGCGCTGCTTGTCCACCAAGGCGCGGCGCACCTCGGGATCGGTGGCGATCCGCGAGGCGGCCTCCGAGGCCTCCCGCGTGCGGATGGCCTCGGTCACGTCCCGCCCCTCGACGACCACGCGCCGGCCGAGCTCGATCTCGAGCTCACGCGCGCGGTCGGCGGCGGGTCCACCCCGCTCGAGGAGGGACAGGGCGGTGGCCCGGTACATCGCCCCGGAGTCGAGGTAGGTGAACCCGAGCGCCTCCGCGGACGCCCGGGCCACCGTGCTCTTGCCCGCGCCGGCGGGCCCGTCGATCGCGACGACCATCGTGGCGGCAGGGTAGGTGCCGCCCCGGCCGTATGCGACCCGCTCAGGCCCCGGCCAACCCCCTGAGATCCCGCTCGAACGTCGGATAGGAGACCGCCGCAGCGTCCATGCCCTCGACCTCTACGCCCTCCGCGGAGGCCAGCCCCGCCACCGCGCCGAGCATGGCCATGCGGTGATCGCCGCGGGCGTCGATGCGTCCACCGTCGAGCCCCCCGTCGCCGCGGACCACGAACCCGTCCTCGGTGGCCTCGATGTCGGCGCCGAGCCCCCGGAGCCCTTCGACCACGGCGGCGATGCGGTCGCTCTCCTTGACCCGCAGCTCCCCCGCTCCGCGCACCACGGTCTCTCCCTCGGCGAAGGCGCCGAGCAGAGCCACGAGCGGCAGCTCGTCGATGGCGAGCGGCACCTCGTCGGCCTCCACGGTCGTGCCCTCGAGCGGGGCCGCGGCCACGTCGAGGTCCCCCACCGGCTCCTCGTCGGTCACGGTCCCCGGCTCCTCGAGGTCGGCCAGCACCACCGCCCCCATCCGCTGGGCGATCCGGAGGAAGCCGGTGCGGGTCCAGTTGAGGCCGACGTCGCGCACGACCACTCGCGAGCCCGGCGTGATGCACGCCGCGGCCACCAGGAAGGCGGCCGAGGAGGGGTCGCCGGGCACGGTGACGGTATCTCCGCCGATCTCGAGCTCGTCCATCGTCGAGAGCCGGGCCGTCGTGCCCTCGCGCTCCATCGGCACCCCGGCGCGCGAGAGCAGGCGCTCGGTGTGGTCGCGGCTCGGGAACGGCTCGGTGACCGAGGTCTCCCCGGAGGCCATCAGGCCGGCGAAGAGCAGGCACGACTTCACCTGGGCGCTCGCCACCTCGAGCGTGTGGTCGACGCCCTCGAGCGCGTTGCCGTGCACGGTGAGCGGCGGGTGGCGCCCGTCGGCGGTGTAGATGACCGCGCCCATCCGGCGCAGCGGCTCGGCCACCCGGTCCACCGGACGCGTGCGGATCGAGGCGTCGCCGTCGAGGGTCCACACCCCGGTGCGCTGGCCGGCCAGCCAGCCTGGCAGCATCCGCATGAGCGTCCCGGAGTTGCCGACGTCGAGGCGATCGCCCGTCACCCCCTGTGCGGTGTGCAGGCCCACGCCGCGGATGACCAGCCCGTCCTCGCGCTCCTCCACCCCGGCGCCGAGGGCCTGCACCGCGACCAGGGTGGCGTAGGTGTCCTCGGCGGTGAGGTAGTTGCGCACGGTGAGCGGGTCCTCGCTCATGGCCCCGACGAGCGCGACGCGGTGGGAGATCGACTTGTCGGGCGGCGCGACGGCGTGTCCGCGCAGCCGGCCCGACGGAGCGAACCGCGTGCTCACGAGACCGGGTAGCCGAGGTCGACGATCAGCTCGCACGCGCGCTCTCGGGCGCGCTCGCCCGAGACCCAGAGCGTGATCGAGCCGGATCGCATGTCGGCCGCGGGCGCCAGGGCGAGATCGGCGATGTTCACCCCGGCTCGGCCGAGCGCGAGCGCCACCTGGGCCACGATGCCCGGCTGGTTGGGGACGGAGACCGTGAGCTCCGAGACGGGCCCGGCGGCGAGGTCGGGGTCCACGAGACGGGTGCGGGCGGCGCGGGCGGCGTCGTTCCAGCCCCGGATAGCGTCGGCCTCCCCGGCCCGCAGCGCCGCGGCCACCTCGCCGAGGCGCCGCGCGGTGTCATCGACCTCGGCGGCGATGGCGTCTGCGTTCGAGAGGTAGATGTCGGTCCAGATACCCGTGTTCGCCCCGGCGACGCGCGTGGCGTCGCGAAACGACGGCCCGGCCGCGGGCAGGACCTCGCCCTCCTCGGTGGCCGTGTCCGCGGCCTGGGCGACGAGCACGTTGGCGAGTACGTGGGGAAGGTGCGAGACGGTGGCGAGGAGACGATCGTGGGTCTCCGCGTCGAGGGCGACCGGCCGGGCGCCGAGGCCGGTTACCAGCCGGTGCAGGCGTTCGTAGAGCACCCCGGAGGAGCGCTCGGAGGGGGTCAGGTACCAGGCGGCGTCCTGGAAGAGGTCGGCCCGGGCGTGGCGCACGCCCGCGGTCTCGGCGCCGGCCACCGGGTGGCCTCCGACGAAGCGCTCGTCCCGAGCGCAGGCGGCGATCGCGCGCTTGGTGGAGCCGACGTCGGTGACCACGCAGTCGGAAGGCGCGGCGGCCAGGGCCTCGGCCACCAGACCGGGAAGCTCACCCACGGGCGCGCAGCAGAAGCAGGCTGACGAGCCGGCCAGCGCGTCGGCCGCCGTGGCCGTCGTGCGATCGACCGCGCCGCGCTCGAGGGCCTCCTCGAGTGCTCGTCGCGAGGGGTCGTGACCCACGATCTCGGCGCCGAGCCGCTCACGCGCGGCGAGGCCCACGGAGCCGCCGATCAACCCGACCCCGAGGAGCGCTATGCGCATGGGCCGGATTCAAGCACGGGGGAGGCGCCGCGCGGCCGGGGCGTAGCGTCCGACGCATGAGGCTGGGTTCGACGGTCGCGGGCCTTGGTGCGGCGATCATCCTCCTCCCCGGTTGCGGCGAGCGCGAGCGCGTGGTGGTCCAACCGCCGAGCGTCCGGCTGCGCCCGCGCCGAGCGACGCCCGACCCAGCCGGGACCCGCCCGGCTCAGACGGTCTGGAGCTCCTTGCCGGCCAGAGCCGCCACCTGCTCGAGCCGGCGCAGGTAGTCCGCGAAGCCGTCGGTCCGCAGCGCCTGGGGGCCGTCGCAGATCGCCCGCTCGGGCTCGGGATGGGTCTCGACGATGATGCCGTCGGCGCCGGCCGCCGCCGCCGCGAGCGACATGGGCTCCACGAGGTCGCGCCGGCCGGCGGCGTGGCTCGGGTCGACGATCACCGGCAGGTGCGTGTGCTCCTGGAGCACGGGCACGGCCAGCAGGTCGAGGGTGAAGCGGTAGGCGGTCTCGAACGTGCGGATGCCGCGCTCGCAGAGGATCACGTTCTCGTTGCCCTCCTTGAGCACGTACTCGGCGGCCATCAGGAGGTCCTCGATCGTCGAGGAGAGCCCGCGCTTCAGCAGCACCGGCACCCCGGTGCGACCCGCTTCGGTCAGCAGCCCGTAGTTCTGCATGTTGCGGGCGCCGATCTGGATGACGTCGGCCACTTCGGCCACCGCCTCGACGTGGCGCACGTCCATGAGCTCGGTGACGATGGGCAGGCCGGTCTCGGCCTTGGCCTCGGCCAGCAGCCGCAGGCCGGCCTCCCCGAGGCCCTGGAAGGAGTACGGCGAGGTGCGGGGCTTGTAGGCCCCGCCGCGCAGAAGCTGGGCGCCGGCGTCCCGGACCGTCCGGGCGGTGTCGAGCAACGACTCGCGCGACTCGACCGTGCACGGGCCGGCGATGGTCATGAAGTGCGGGCCGCCGATCTTGCGGCCGTCGATGTCGATCACCGTGCGCTCGCCGCGCTTGTACTGCGTCGAGGCCAGCTTGTAGGGCTTGGTGATGGGCACCACGTGGTCCACGCCGGGCTCGGCCTCGAGGCCGAGGTTCCCGACGTGCTCGCGGTCGCCGATGACCCCGATCACGGTCACCAGCTCCCCGCGCGAGACGTGGGCCTGGGCACCCACCTCCTGCACGCGCTGCGCCACGGCCTCGACCTCGGCCTGGCTTGCCCCCTCTTTCATGACGACCATCATTGTTCAGTCCCTTCTGGCGATCCTAGTTCCGGTGACGGTGCGGCCGCGACGGCCGGCGGTGCGGGTGACCCGTACGTGGGTCGGGGTGCGAGGCGTCCGGGCGACCCTCGAGGGATCGGGTCGGGCGCGTTTGCGCCCGGGGCCGGGCGCCTAGCTAAATCGCCAGCCGCGATAGGCACGCCGAGCGGCGCCGGGGAGGGCGCTCGAGAGGGCGATCGTCGTGCCGGTGCGGGTCATGGGAGACACGTTGTAGCAAACATCGGACGGGCGGCGGTTTTCTTGAGGGCAGCCGGGGCCCGCGGTCTCGGTCTCTCGGCTCGTCAGGGACATGCACAGCTCGCCACACGCGCCCCGCTGGACGACGTGCGTCGTGGTGTGCACGAGGCTCGTGTACAGCGCAACACACGTGCCATGCCGGGCGCGACGACGTGCGTCGTGCTGTACAGGTCGGCCGCGACGCCGCTCGGAGTCGTGAGACTGCCGACGCCCGCTCAGGCCTCGGCCAGCGCCTCGTCGAGGGCGGCCAGGAAGCGCTCGTTCTCGGCTCGCGTGCCGAATGTGACGCGCATATGACCGGCGCCGCCCAGGTCCGTGCCGGCGCGCACGATCACGCCGCGCGCGGCCAGGCCGTCGAGCACGGGGGTCTCGGGGTGATCGCCGAGCGAGACCCACGAGAAGTTGGCCTGCCCCTCGGAGACGGCGAGTCCGCGCTCGCGGAGCCCGTCCTCGAGGAAGAGGCGCTCGACCAGCGTGCGCTCGACGCGGGAGGCCACCTCGTCCTGGTGCAGGAGGGCCTCGGCGGCGGCGGCCTGGGCCAGGGCGTTGACCGAGAAGGGCTGGCGCACGCGGTCCACCGCGGCCCGGAAGGACTCCGAGCCGGCGAGCGCGTAGCCCACCCGGAGGCCGCAGAGCCCGTAGACCTTCGAGAAGGTGCGCAGCAGCACCAGGTTGCGGTGGCGGTCGAGCAGCGGGAGCGTGTCGTCGGGGTCGCGATCGGCGGCGAACTCGATGTAGGCCTCGTCGACGATCACCAACACGTGGCGGGGGACGTCGTCGAGGAAGCGCTCGAGCTCGTCGGTGTCGACCGTGGTGGCCGTCGGGTTGTTCGGGTTGCAGACGATGAGGATCCGCGTGGCGACGGTCACCTCCCGGGCGAGGGCCTCGAGGTCGTGACGCGCGTCGGAGTCGAGCGGCGGGGTGATGGCCCGGGCGCCGGTCATGGCCGCCAGGTGCGGGTACATCGTGAACGACGGCCACGCGTAGACGATCTCCGCGCCGGGCTCGAGCATGGCCTCCGCGGCGGCGAGCAGTATCTCGCACGAGCCGTTGCCGACGGCGATGCGGGCGGCGGGCAGCCCGTAGCGCTCGGACAGTCGGG
>JBPCQB010000162.1:0-5904 GCA_050998555.1 Thermoleophilaceae bacterium | reverse complement strand
CTCACCTCGACCACGCCGACCGGCAGCAGGCTCGTGCCACGCTCGCGCAGCGCATGCTCGGCGCCGCGGTCCACGAGCACGCGGCCGTGGCTCGGCTTCGCGTACTTGAGCCACAGCTTGAAGCTCGACACGCGGCCTTCCTGAGGATGGAAGCGGGTGCCCACGTCGGCGCCGCCCGCCGCGCCCACGATCAGGCCCGCGCGGAGCCCGCTCATGATCACCGAGGGGATTCCCGCGGCGGTGGCCATCTCCGCGGCCACGACCTTCGAGCGCATGCCCCCCGAGCCGAGCGGGGACGTGGACACGCCGATCTGGAGATGATCGAGGGAGGCGAAGTCGGTGACCTCGGAGATCAGCGAGGCCGCCGGATCTCGGCGCGGATCGGCGGTGTGGAGTCCCTCGGTGTCCGTGAGCAGAAGCAGCACGTCGGCGCCGAGGAGGATGGCCACCTGCGCGGCCAGAAAGTCGTTGTCTCCGAACGAGATCTCGTCGGTGGTGGTGGTGTCGTTCTCGTTGATGACCGGTACCACGCGCCACTCGACGAGCTTGCGCAGGGTCCGCCGCGAGTTGAGGTAGTGCGTCCGCGCGGACATGTCGAAGAAGGTGAGGAGCACCTGGGCGCTGGGGACGCCGTGAGCGCGCAGGAGCTCGTCGTAGGTGCGGTACAGCTTGCCCTGCCCGACCGCCGAGGCGGCCTGCAGCTCGTCGATCGTGCGGGGGCGCGCGGGCATGGCCATCTCGCGCATCCCGCGGGCGATCGCGCCGGAGGTGACGAGCACCACCGAGTCACCGGCGTGGTGAAGGGCGGCTGCGTCCTCGCAGACCCGCCCGACGACGTCGGTGCGTACGTCGCCGCGCGCGTCCGCGACGATGCTCGAGCCCAGCTTCACGACGATCGTGGCCACGGCGGGACGGTATTAGCGGACGGAGGCGGCCACCTCGAGAGGGGCACACTCGGGAGCTCGAGCATCTCCTCGATGGTCTCGAGACGCAGACGGACATCATCTGGGGCGAGCGAGACGCCTGGGCTCGACGTGGAGATCAGCGAGCGGATCGAGCGGTGCCTACCGAACGCGAGCCGCACCGTGCTCGCGGACGCCGGCCACTTCTCCATGGAGGACAGGCCGGAAGAGGTCGCGAAGGTCTCGTGCGTTCCCTCGCGAGAGTGTGCCGGACCGAGCCACGTTCGTCTCGCGCGTGACCACTGTCTCGGGGGCTGCCTACCCTCCCCCCGAGCCCGGGTCGAGCTCGAACACGGTGCCCGCCATCTCCACCTCGTCGCCCGGCTCGAAGCCCTCGCGCTCGAGGGCGCGGATCACGCCCATCCGCCGCAGGCGCTCCTCGACGTAGCGCTGGGCGTCGGGATTGTCGAGGTCGTGCCGGCTCACGAGACGCTCGACGCGCGCGCCCGTGACCCGGAGCACGCCCGCCGGGGAGCGCTCCACCACGAAGCCGTCCTCGTCGACCGGCCGGTATACGCGGTGCTCGGGCAGCACCTCGACCGGCGCGGCGGGCGCGCTCGGCGCCGCGACGGGCTCCGCAGGCGCGGCCGGCACGTGGCGCATCAGCGCGGCGGCCAGCACGTCGAGGCCGCGGCCGGTGGCCGCGGAGGTGACGATCACCTCGAGCGCTCCCTCCCCCACCCGCTCGAGCCACGCGGCGGCCGCGTCCTGAGCGCGCTCCTCGGTCACGAGGTCGGCCTTCGAGAGGCACAGCACGCGCGGGAGCTCCGCGAGCCCGGCTCCGTGCTCGAGCAGCTCGAGCTCGACGGTCGCGTGGTTCTCCTCGGGGTCCGATCCGTCGAGCGGCGCGAGATCGAGGACGTGGACCAGGAGCCTCGTGCGCTCCACGTGGGCGAGGAACTCGTGGCCGAGCCCGGCACCGGCGCTTGCGCCCTCGATCAGCCCCGGAATGTCCGCGACCACGAGCTGGCGGTCCTCACCGTCGAGGGTGCCGAGCACCGGGTCGATCGTGGTGAACGGGTAGTCGGCCACCTTGGGGTGCGCCCGCGTGAGCCGTGCGAGCAGCGAGGACTTGCCGGCGTTCGGCAGACCCACGAGGCCGGCGTCGGCGAGCAGCCGTAGCCGCAGCTCGAGCCAGCCCTCCTCCCCGGCGAGGCCGCGCTCGGCGAAGCGGGGGGCCTGGCGGGTGGAGGTCGTGAATCGCCGGTTGCCCCGCCCGCCCGAGCCGCCGTGGGCCACCGCGGCGCGCTGGCCGGGCTCGACGAGGTCCCAGCGCGCATCGCGCTCGGCGTCGTGCGCCGTCGTGCCGGGCGGCACGCGGATCTCGAGCGGGTCGGGGGTGCGGCCGTGGCGGCCCGACCCCTCGCCGTGGCCGCCGCGGTCGGCGCGGTGGTGGGTGCGCCGGCGGAAGTCACCGAGGTCACGCCGCGAGTCGTCGCACACGAGCACGACGTCTCCCCCGCGTCCACCGTCCCCGCCGTCGGGACCGCCCCGGGGCACGTGGGCCTCGCGGCGGAAGGAGACCACGCCGTCTCCCCCGGCCCCGGCGCGGACGAAGATGCGAGCCTGGTCGGCGAGCACGGGCGGCCCGAGGCCTCAGCCGATCGAGCCGCGGCGGCTGGTCAGAGCGACCGGCTACTCGCCGGCGGGCGCGACCGAGATCTTGCGGCCGCGGTGCCCGCGGCTGAACTCGACGGTCCCCGCGCGGGCGGCGTAGATCGTGTCGTCCTTGCCGATCCCGACCCCGTCGCCGGGCTTGAAGCGCGTCCCGCGCTGGCGCACGATGATCTCCCCGCCGGTCACGGCCTGGCCGGCGAAGACCTTGACGCCCAGGCGCTGGGCGTTCGAGTCACGGCCGTTGCGGCTGGAGCCGAGACCCTTCTTATGAGCCATCCCCGGCCTCCTTGTTGCGACCCGCCGGACGGCGGGAGAGCTTCTTGATCTCGCCGATCTCGAGCCTCGTAAGCTCGGACCGGTGTCCCATGGTCCGCTTGTAGCCCCGCTTGGGCTTGAACTTGACCACGCGGATCTTCTTGCCCCTCAGATGCCCCATGACCTTGGCCTCGACCTTCACCTTCTCGAGGTCGTCCCCGTCGAACACGGTGTCGTCGCCGTCGGCGAGCATCAAGGGCTCGAGCAGGACGGTCGCGCCCTCGTCCTCGTGCATGCGATCGACCACGAGCGACCCTCCGGACTCGACCCGGTACTGCTTGCCTCCGACTTTGACGATCGCGTACATGGGGTGAACGGGGGCCGGCGAGGGCGCGCGACGAGCGCGCCACAGGACTTGCGGCGGGGCACGATGGTAGCGCCCGGCCACGGGGCCTCCGCGCCCGCGACACGCCCCGCACGCGGGTAGTGGCGCCACTCGAGAGGGCGCGGGCTGGCGTCCGGAGGCGCCGTCGCGCGTCCCGCGCGCTGCTCGCGGGCGTGATGGCCACGCAGGTGGTCTACCCCTACCTTCCCGACCGCTGGCGGGTGCGGGCCACGCGCGGCGTGGTCGGTCTGATGCTCGCCACCTCCGCGGCCGAGGCCGTCGAGGCGCGCGGAGGCGTCCGGGGCACCGCGCTCGTGGTGAGCGCCGGCGCCGTTGGCTTCGCCGCCGAGCTGCTCGGCGTGGCCACCGGCCGCCCGTTCGGCCGCTACGCCTACTCGGAGAAGCTGGGTCCTCAGGTGGGGGGCGTGCCGCTGCTGGCCGCGGCGGCCTGGGCGATGATGGCCCGCCCGGCGTGGGTGGCCGCGGGCCTCGTCGACCGCCGCCCCGCGGTACGGGTGCCGCTGGCCGCCGGCGCGCTCGCCGCCTGGGATCTCTTCCTCGACCCCCGCATGGTCCGCGAGGGCTACTGGCACTGGCCGGGCGGCGGACGCTACGAGGGCGTGCCGGCGTCGAACTTCGCGGGCTGGGCGGGCGTCGCGGCGACGGCGTTCGCGCTGTGGCCGGTGATCGACCCCGACGACCACCCGGCGCTCGACGGTGACGGCGCCCTCGCGCTCTACCTCTGGACCTGGATCGGCGAGACCTTCGCCAACGCGTTCATCTGGCGGCGGCCGGGCGTCGCCGTGGTCGGCGGCCTCGGGATGGGGGCCTTTGCGGTCCCGGCGCTGATCGGGCGCCGCCGCCGAGCCCGACGGTGAGGGTCGTCGTGCTCGGCGCCGGGGTGGGCGGCCTGGCCGCCGGCGCCCGGCTGGCCGCGCTCGGCCACCACGTGACCGTGCTGGAGCAGGCCGCCGCACCCGGCGGGAAGGCCGGCCGCGTGGAGACGGGCGGCTACGCCTTCGACTCCGGGCCGTCGCTCCTGACCATGCCGTGGGTGCTGGCCGACCTCTTCACGGACACGGGCGCCGCGCTCGAGGAGGAGCTCGAGCTCGTGCGCGTCGAGCCCGGCACCGAGTACCGCTTCGCGGACGGCTCGAGCGTCGCCCTCGGCGCCGACCTTCCGCCCACGCTGGCCGCCCTCGAGCGCTTCGCCCCGGGAGCCGGCGAGGACTGGGCGCGCCACCTCGGCGCGTGCTCTGGCATGTGGAAGGCCTCCGCGCCGGTCCTCTCCGGACCCGCCCCCTGGCCCCCGCGGCGACCGCGCCGCGGCGAGCGGCGACCGGGCCCCGCCGATCTCCTGCGGATCCGCCCCTGGCGCACGCTGCGCGGGCTGGCGCGGAGCACCATCCGCGACCCGCGCCTGCGGCTCGTGGTCGAGCGGGGCGCGACCTACGCCGGGGCCGACCCGCGGCGGGCCCCCGCCGCGCTCGCGGTGGCCGGCTACGTGGAGCACGCGTTCGGGGCGTGGCACGTGCGCGGCGGGCTCTACGCGATCGTCGAGGCGCTCGCCCGGCGTCTCGAGGCCGCCGGAGGAGAGCTGCGCCTGCGCACCGCGGCCCGGGAGATCGCGGTGGCGAGGGATCGGGTGTCCGCCGTCGTGACCGCCGGCGCCGAGGCGCTGCCCTGCGACGCGGTCGTCTCCACCGTCGACGCCGCGCTCGAGGACCGCCTCGTCGCGCGAGGCGCCGGCGAGCTGCGCGTCGGGATCGAGCCCGAGCGCTCGCTCTCGGGCTTCGCGCTCATGCTCGGCCTGAGGGGCCGGACGCCGGGGCTCGGGCACCACACCATCATCTTCCCCCCCGACTACGACGCGGAGTTCGACGACGTCTTCGTCCACCGCCGCCCCGTGCGTGACCCGACCCTCTACGTGGCCGCGGCGTCGGTCACGGACCCGGGCCTGGCGCCCCCGGGCGACGAGGGGTGGTTCGTGCTCGCCAACGCGCCGACCCACGGCGGGGGCCTCGACTGGGACGCCCACGCCGACGCCTACGAGGAGCACGTGCTCGACCGCCTGGCCCGCCGGGGCCTCGACGTGCGGGAGCGGATCGTCGTCTGGGCCCGGCGCACCCCCGCGGACCTCGAGCGCGAGACCGGCGCGCCGGGCGGAGCCATCTACGGCGCAGCGCCGCACTGGCGCCTCGGAACCGTGGGGCGTCCCGCCAACGCGGCGCGGAGCCCGCGGGGCCTCTACCGGGCCGGGGGCACCGTGCACCCCGGAGGCGGGCTGCCTCTCGTGATGCTCGGCGCGAAGGTGGTGGCCGAGGAGATCGGCCCGCCGTGGTGAACGAAGCGTCCCGCGCCACTGCCGGCGGGGCGAGCGGCGCGACTCGGAGTGCCTCGGGAGCGGTCGGCGTCGGGCTCGCCGTGGCCGTGGTCGGCGTCCTGCCGTCGTTCCTGCTCGGAGCCCTCGCGGTCCAGATGGGCCGCGACCTCGGCTTCGGCCCCGCGGGCCTCGGCGGGGCCACGGCCGCCTTCTTCGTGGTCTCGGCGATCGGGTCGCTGCCGCTCGGGCTGCTGGCCGACCGCCTCGGCGGCCCCCGATCGCTCCGCTTCTGCGCGCTCGGGAGCGCGGCGTGCTGCGCGGCCGTGGCGCTCCTGGCGCGCTCCTATCCCTCCCTGATCGCC
>JBPCQB010000060.1:0-6921 GCA_050998555.1 Thermoleophilaceae bacterium | reverse complement strand
TCGGAGATGATCGCGGGCGAGTCGAGCCGGCGCTGGCGCTTGGCGTTCTTCTTCACGCGGATGTGACTGGTCATGCCGTGGCGGCCGCGGACCTTGCCGCCGGCCGTCGTCTTGAAGCGCTTCTTGGCGCCGGAGTGCGTCTTCATCTTGGGCATGAGAACGCCGTATTGAAGCAGAGGGTGGCCACACGACTCCGAGAAAGGTAAGAGAGTCGCCGGGACAGTCGTACGTCGTCGAGGAGAGGAGCAGGAGATGGAGGAGAGCGTCTATCGCGTCACCGAGCTGGTCGGGGTGAGCAGCCAGTCCTGGGACCAGGCCGCCCGCAATGCGGTCGAGACCGCGGCCAAGACCGTGCGGGAGCTGCGGGTGGCCGAGGTCGTGCGCAGCGACCTGACGATCGAGAACGGCCAGGTCAAGAACTTCCGCGTGCGCCTGAGCATCTCGTTCAAGTACGAGGCGAGCGAGTAGGCGGCGAAGGGGACGCCGTCGTCGTCGCTGCACGCCAAAGCCGCGGCCAGGACCAGCGGCGACCACGCGAGGGCGAACGCCGCTGCGATGAGCGCAAACGCCAGGGCGAGCGCGAGACGAGAGGGACGGGACCCCGACCTCGGGTCCGGCGGCGAGGAGGCCGCGTCCACGCCCGGCGATCGGCTCAGCGGCGCTCGGTCAGCCGCGAGCGCAACCGCTGCCCGAGGCCCTGCATGGCGCGGCTCTTGACCTTCACGGACCCGATGGCCGCGTAGGCGCGCACGTGCACGCGCGGGAAGCCCGCGGGCGCCGGTCCGGGCCGCACGTCGACGTCGCGGCCGGCCACCACCCCGACCCCGGTCATCTCCACCTCGGCGCCGTCGGGCACCGTGATCTCCACCCTCCCCCAGTACGCCAGCGCGGTGATGGTCACCGTGGAGGCGTCGAACTCCGCCCGGCGCAGATCGAGCCTCGTGCTTCCGAGGATCGCCACGGCCAGGCCGTCGCGCGCGACACGCCAGCGGCCCGTCCGGCTCGAGCCCCCGAGCAGGGCGATCGTGCGCCCGGCGGGCGGGGTCGAGCGCGTGGGGCCCGTCGGGCGCGTGGCCAGCGTCGGGAGGTCGGCGGTCAGGGGCGCCAGCTCACCGAGGGAGGCGGCCGAGTAGGCGGCCTCGGTGCGGTCGGAGAGCTCCTCCGGGTCGATGCGCCCGTCGGCGGCGTGCTGGAGCAGCACGGAAACCACGCGCTCGCGGTCGGCGTCGGCGGCTCGCGTGTCGGCCGAGACCGGGACGGGGCGCGGCCGGGCCGTGGACATCGGGGTGGAGCGCCGGCGGGCTACTGCGGCTGGGCGCCGTTCTCGGACGGCTGAGCGCCGGTGTCCTGCACCTGGGGCTGCTTGACCGGACCGAGCATCATCGTCATGTTGCGGCCGTCCTGCGTCGGCCGCTGATCGATGGTGGCGAGCTCGGCCACGTCGTCGGCGAGGCGCATGAGCAGGGCCTCGCCCCGCTCGGGATGGGCCTGCTCGCGACCGCGGAACATGATCGTCACCTTGACCTTGTCGTTGTGCTTGAGGAAGCGCACGACGTGGCCCTTCTTGGTCTCGTAGTCGTTGTCCGCGATCTTCGGACGCAGCTTGATCTCGCGTACCGTGACGTTCTGCTGATGGCGACGCGCGGCCTTCTGCTTCTGCTCCTGCTCGTACTTGTACTTCGAGTAGTCGAGGATCCGGCACACCGGCGGATGGGCCTCGGCGGCCACCTCGACGAGATCGAGGTCCCGCTCGCGGGCGTACGCGAGTGCGTCGTCGCGAGCGAGTACGCCGACCTGACTGCCGTCCTCGGCGATGAGCCGCACCTCGGGCACACGGATGCGGTCGTTGATGCGTGTCTCGTCCCGCTCGGGCGGGCGCCGGTCGAACCTGCGAGGGATCGGCACTAAGAGATGACCGGACTACGCGTCAGCGGCGAGCGGCCGGGGAAGGAGCGAGAAGGGAGCAGACGCCTCAGTGGGACCGAAGCGATGGTCTGGTGCTCCTCATTCCCGGGGAACTATAGCGCCGAGGAGGGCGGCTCGCGCGCATTCCCTACGAGTTCCTTTCGACGCCCGGGAGCGGCGGCTCGGACCCCGCCGCGAGACCTACGATCGCCCTCGAATTCCGGTGGAGAGGACGCAGAGGAGCCAGGGAGGACCGACCGCCGGCCGCACGGCGTTCGTGCTCTCCGGCGGGGCGAGCCTCGGCGCCGTGCAGGTGGGCATGCTGCGCGCGCTCTACGAGAGGGGCATCGTCCCGGACCTGATCTGCGGGACCTCCGTGGGGGCGCTGAACGGCGCGTTCGTCGCCGCCCGCGAGCAGACGGCGGCGACCGCGGATGCCCTCGGAGACGTGTGGCTCGGGCTCGGGCGGCGGGACGTGTTCCCGCTCAGCCCGCTCGCCGGGGTGATGGGGCTCGCGGGCCGCCGCGACGCGCTCGTCTCCGAGCGCTCCCTCGAACGGCTGATTCACGCGCACGTCGGCGTCGAGACCTTCGAGGAGACGCGCGTCGCGCTCCACCTGACCGCCACCGACGTGCTGGACGGGCTCGAGGTCCGCCTCTCCCGGGGGGACCTGGCGGACGCGGTCCTCGCCAGCACCGCCATTCCCGGCGTCTTCCCCACCGTCGAGTGGCACGGCCACGAGCTCATGGACGGCGGGGTGGCCGACAACACCCCCCTCTCCCACGCGATCGAGCTCGGCGCCACCGAGGTGTACGTGCTCGCCACCGGCGGCCCCTGCGTCCTTCCCGTCGCACCGCGCGGGGCGGTGCCGCGGATCGTGAACGCGCTGGCGGTACTGGTCCGCCGGCGGCTGGTGACCGAGATCGACGCGCTCGGCGACGCGGCTCGGCTGATCGTCCTCCCCCCTCCCTGCCCGCTCGAGGTCTCACCGAACAACTTCGCCCGCGCCGGGGAGTTGATCGAGCGTGCCCTCGACGCCGCTCGCGACCACCTGGACGCCTTGGAGGACGGAGGCCAGACGCCGATGGCCCCGAGCCAATCCGCTTCGACCCCACGTGCACGGCCCGCACGTGACCTCGCGGAAGAAGCGTCCGGGGGCGGATGGAGACTGAGCCCGTGCTCGGCCGCTACCGCCGGACCCTCCGCGCGTCGGTCGCCGCCAGCGCCGCCCCCTACGGCTACACGCTGACCATCTGGTCGTGCGGCGCGATGACCATCGAGGAAAACGGCCTCCCCGGACTCCTCGAGGCGCTGCTCTTCGTGGCCGGAGGCGTGCTCGCGTTCTTCCTCGTCGAGACGCTGGCCTACGGCTCGCCGACCGCGGTCCTCCGTCCGGCCGCCGGCACCGAGGTCGCCCTCTGGGGCCACGCGCACCTGCTCTCGGCGGGACTCGCCGTGACGTCGGCCGCGGTCGTGCTCTGGCTGGTGGACGGGCTCGTGGCCTGGCCCCTCGTCGCGTTGGTGGCCACCCTCACCTATCTGCTCGCCGGCGCGGCGCAGATCACAGCGGCGACGGCCATGGGGGACGCGGCGCCGAACTGACTCCGGGCCGGGCGCTCGTCGGAGCCTCAGACCGCGCTGCGCTCCCGCGCCTCGCCGGCGACGCGGGCGCCGAACTCCGCGGCCTCCATCGCCCCGAGGTCACCGACCCGGTGGCGGCGCACGGCCACCTGGCCGCTCGCCTCCTCGTCGTCGCCGACCACGAGCATGTAGGGCACCTTGCGCAGCTCGGCGTCGCGGATCTTGCGCCCCACCGACTCCGAGCGCTCGTCCACCTCGACGCGCCGCACCCCGGCGGTGCGGAGATCGTCGCGGAGGCGGTCCGCGTAGGCAACATGGCGATCGGCCACCGGCAGCACCGCGACCTGCACCGGCGCCAGCCACAGCGGGAACTCGCCCGCGTAGTGCTCGGTGAGGATGCCGATGAAGCGCTCGAAGGAGCCGAGCAACGCACGGTGGATCATCACCGGCCGGTGGTCTGAGTTGTCCGCGCCGGTGTACTCGAGCTCGAACCGCTCGGGCATCGAGTAGTCGAGCTGCACGGTCCCGAGCTGCCAGGAGCGCCCGAGGGAGTCGGTCATGTGCAGGTCGATCTTCGGGCCGTAGAACGCGCCGTCGCCGGCGTTCAGCTCGTACTCGAGGCCCCGCCTGCGCAGTGCGCCCTCGAGCGCGCCCTCGGCGCGGTCCCACGTCGCGTCGTCACCGATCCGCTGCTCGGGACGGGTGCTCAGCTCGAGGCGGGGCATGAAGCCGAACAGGTCGTAGAGGAAGAACCCGAAGTCGAGGCAGCCCAGCACCTCGTCCTCGATCTGCTCCTCGGTGCAGAAGATGTGGGCGTCGTCCTGGGTGAAGGCCCGCACGCGCAGCAGCCCGTGAAGCACGCCGCTGGCTTCGTGACGGTGGACGAGGCCGGCCTCGGACATGCGGATCGGCAGGTCGCGGTAGGAGCGCCGGTCGGCCTTGTAGAGCTGGACGTGCGCCGGGCAGTTCATGGGCTTCAGGCCCATCTCGCGCTCCTCCACGTCCGTGAAGTACATGTTGTCCTTGTACTTCTCCCAGTGGCCCGAGCGCTTCCACAGCTCGACGTCGTAGAGGATCGGCGTACGCACCTCGCGGTAGCCGCGCGCCTCGTTCTCCTCTCGCCACAGGGCGGTGAGCTCGTTGTAGATCGCCGTCCCCGGCGGCTGCCACAGCGGAGCCCCCGGGGTCAGGTCGGAGAACACGAACAGACCGAGCTCGCGGCCGAGCTTGCGGTGGTCGCGCGCGCGGGCCTGCTCGAGGCGCTCGAGATGGGCCTCGAGGTCCTCGCGCGAGAGGAACGCGGTGCCGTAGATGCGGGTGAGCATCGGGCGGTCCGAGCGCCCGCGCCAGTAGGCCCCGGCCACCGACTGGAGCTTGAACGCCTTGACGCTCTTCGTGGTGGGCGCGTGGGGCCCGCGGCAGAGGTCCGTGAACGGGCCGTTGCGGTATAGGGAGACGGTCTCGACGCCCTCGTCGCGGACCAGGTCCTCGATGAGCTCGACCTTGTAGCCCTGATCCTCCGCGCGGAAGCGCTCGAGCGCCTCCTCGACCGACACGTCGGTGCGCTCGAAGGGCTCGGCCGCCTTCACGTGCTCGCGCATGCGCGCCTCGATCCCCTCGAAGTCGGCGTCGGAGATCCGCACGCCCTCCGGGAAGTCGAAGTCGTAGTAGAAGCCCTCGTCGATCGGTGGCCCGATCGACACCTTCACCCCGGGGTAGAGATCGGTGACCGCGGCGGCCAGCACGTGCGCGGCGTCGTGGCGGATGAGCTCGAGCGGGCTGACGCCGTCCTCGTCGGGGCTGCGGGAGGTGACGATCTCGAGGCGGTCGCCGTCCACGAGCGGGGCGGAGAGGTCGCGCAGCCGCCGCTCGCCGTTTACGCGCACGGCCAGCGCGGCGCGGGCGAGGCCCGCGCCGATGGCCGCCGCGGCGTCGGCGCCGGTGGCCTCGGCGGGAAGGTCGAGTTCGGTGCCGTCGGGGAGGTGGACGTTCACGGCGTGGAGGCTAGGAGTCCGGAGGCGAGGACCTCCTCGGTGTCGTTCAGCTCGAGCGCCTCGGCGAGGAGCCGAACATCGTCCTCGTCCTCGCCGATCCGGTGTGCCGCTACCGGGCGGGTCGGGCGGGTCGGGCGGTCGCGCCCCGCGCCGCCGGCGACGTCGCGAGCCGGAAAATCCGAGATCAGGTCGGTGTGACGCCGGGTAGAGACCTCCCCGGTGCGGTGGAGTGTCGGCCGGGGCGCCATGGACAGGTCCGTGGCGCTACGGACGGGACGACATCGCACCCCCGGACCTGGGCACGTATCGTCGGCGCCCGTGGCCGGACGCGACGGTGCCGACATCGCGGAGGCGTTCCGCGCGGAGTTCCCGGTCCTGCGGTCGGTCTCCTACCTGAACGCCGGCACCGACGGGCCCGTCCCCCGTCGCGGCGCCGAGGCCGCCGGGGCGCGGCTGCGCGCCGAGCTCGAGGGCGGCCGCGGGGGCGTCGGGCACTTCGAGGGCCTGGACGCGCTCAAGGCGTCGCTGCGCGCGCGGCTCGGGCCGCTGCTCGGCTGCGCGCCCGACGAGGTGGCGCTCACCCGCTCGACCACCGACGGCGTGAACACCGTGGTCTCCGGTCTCGATCTCGGCCCCGACGACGAGGTGCTCACGAGCGACGAGGAGCACCCGGGCCTACTGGCCCCGCTCGCGGCCGCCCGGCGCCGCGGTGGGTTCGAGCTGCGCGCCGTCCCGTTCGCGGAGATCGCCGCGGAGGTCGGGGCGCGGACCGCGCTCGTGGCCTGCTCGCACGTCTCGTGGGTGTCGGGGCGGATGGTGGACGTGCCCGCGCTGGCGCACACCGGCGTGCCCGTCCTGCTCGACGGCGCCCAGGGTCTCGGCGCGGTGCCGGTGGACGTCGATGCCCTCGGCTGCGACTACTACGCGGCCTCCGGACAGAAGTGGCTCTGCGGCCCGGACGGCAGCGGCTGCCTCTACGTCAGGCGCGCGCGCTTCGACGCGCTCGCCCCCAGCTGGCCGAGCTACGGGTCGCTGTCCGATCCGCTTCTCGCCGAGGAGCTCCCCTACCGCCCCGACGCCGCGCGCTACGACGTCGGCGTGGTCCCCGGCCCGACCGGCGCGTGGTCGCTCGCGGCGCTCGAGCTGTTCGAGGAGCACGGATGGGAGTGGATTCACCAGCGGGCGGGCGCGCTCGCCGCGCACCTGGCCGACCGGCTCGCCGAGCGAGGCATCGAGGTCGCCCCGCGCGGTCGCTCCACGCTCGTCTCCTGGTTCGATCCGGATCCCGAGGCCACGGTGGAACGCCTCGCCTCCGAGCGGATCGTGGTCCGCCAGCTTCCCGGTCGGGGACTCGTGCGCGCCTCGACGGGCGCGTGGACGAGCGAGGAGGAGGTCGAGCGGCTGGTCGGGTTGGCGAGACGCTGAGCGGGTCGGCGGGGGG
>JBPCQB010000043.1:0-7434 GCA_050998555.1 Thermoleophilaceae bacterium | reverse complement strand
ACCTGCCAGGCCGGCATCGACGCCGAGCAGATCTCCTGCGTCGAGTGCGGCACCCTGCTGGCCCGTCGCAGCACGCTGGCCGGCGTCGCCTGGAGGCTCCCGGTCGCCACGGTCGGCGCGGTGGCTCTGGTCATGGCCACCGGCATCGGCTATGCCTCTGGCGCGGTCGTGCAGGACGGCGACGTGAGCGTGGCCGAGGCGCCGGCGCCCGGCGCGGAGTCCGGGTTGCCCGAGGCGAGCGGCTCCGACGGGGATGGTGGCGGTGGTGGCGGTGCCGACGACCTCGCGCAGCTCGATCCTCCCGGCGACGGCGACGGCAACGGCAACGGCAACGGCGATGGCTCCAGCCTCGACAGTGGGGACGGCGACGGGAACGGGAACGGGAACAACGGCAACGGCAACGGCGGTGGTGACTCCGACGATGACGGCGGCGGCGACTCCGGCGGTGGGGGCGGCTCCGGCCGTGGCGATGGGAACGGCCGCGCAGGCAACGGCTCCGGTGGCGGCGGCTCGGCGCCGAAGGGACGGGAGTTCGGCGGCCCGGAGGAGAGCCGAGACCTCGCGAAGTTCCCGGCCGGGGCCACCGGCTACACGGTCGCGCTGAAGGTCGCGTCGAGCCGCGCGGTGGCGGTGCGTGAAGCGCAGGCGGCCGCCAACGAGGAGGCTGCGGGGACGATTCCCGCCGGCGTGATCAGCCGCTCCGACTTCCCGAGCCTCCCCGGCGCCCACGTGGCGTTCGCCGGGCGGTTCAACACGCGAGTGGAGGCCGAGCGGGCCCAGGAGAACTACTCGGCGCTCGGCTTCTCCGGCGAAGTGATCTTCGTCGGCGCAGGCGGCGGCTAGCGCCACGGCTTCGAGAGACGGTGCGCCCTGAGGCGCCGCCGTCTCGCCGCCTCAGCCTCCGGTCTTCGAGGCCGTCACGTGCTCGACCGGGAGGCCGGTGGCCCCCTCGATGCGGTGCGCCAGGTCCATCCGCGCGAGCTTCGTGATAGTGCGCGTGGTCGTCACGACGATGATCTCGTCGTAGTCGCCGAAGTTCACGGCGTCCGCGGTGGCGCTGACCGGCTCGGAGTCCCCGACGCGCCCCTCCACCTCGAGGCCCGCCTCGCGCAGGCGCTTCACCGCGGACTTGACCTCGCGCTCGGCGCGGTCGGGGTCGGGCTCCATGTCCGCGACCTGCTTGACGCCCGGCGGGGTCGCGGGCACGAGCAGCGTGAAGGCCACGTCGGAGCCCTCCGCACGTCCGCGCAGGGCCTCGAGAAGCTCGTCCGAGCCGGCGGTGTCGTCGACGGCGACCACGAGCGCGTTGGTTCTACCGGCGGGCACGTGGGCGTCCTACCCCGGATGGGCGCGGGCACTCACCCGGTCGCGCGGGCTGGATTAGCCGCTCTTCCGCCGCCATACTCATCGCTGAGGGGCCATAGCTCAGTTGGGAGAGCGCCTCCCTTGCAAGGAGGAGGTCGCCGGTTCGATTCCGGCTGGCTCCATCCCCCAGAGGTCTCACCGCCCGGTCACGCACGCGGCGGGCGCGACTGCGAGGATGCCGCCGGGATTCCCGGTTCAAGGAGGAGCATGGCCACGAAGACGGCGTCCAAGGACAGCAAGGACGGTTCCAAGGACGGGGTGGCCGCCGAGGGCGACCCACCCGCGCCCGACGAGCGCGCGGAGGTCTCGAACTACGAGACCGTGAACCACCACTTCTACGCCGCCGCCGAGCGACTCGGCCTGCGTGACGACGTGGCCGAGGTCCTGCGCAACCCCTATCGGGAGGTGACCGTGCAGATACCGGTCACCCAGAAGGATGGACGCGTGCACCTCTACTCCGGCTACCGCGTGCAGCACAACGGCGCGCGCGGCCCATACAAGGGCGGTATCCGCTTCCACCCGGAGGTCGACCTCGACGAGGTCCGTGCGCTGGCCTCCCTGATGACGTGGAAGACGGCCCTCGCCGACATCCCGTTCGGAGGAGCCAAGGGTGGCGTCGACGCGCCTGCCGCCGAGCTCGAGCCCGACGAGCGCCAGCACATCGCCCGGTCCTTCATGTCGAAGATCGCCAAGGTGCTCGGTCCCACGCGCGACATCCCCGCGCCCGACGTGGGCACCAACGCGCAGACGATGGCCTGGATGATGGACGAGTACGGGAAGCTCCACGGCCACACCCCGGCGTGCGTGACCGGCAAGCCGATCTCCCTCGAGGGCTCCCTCGGCCGCGAGGCGGCCACCGGCCGCGGGCTCGTGTACGTGTACCGGGAGGCTGCCCCCAAGATCGACCTCGCGGCGAAGGACACGCGCGTGGTGGTCCAGGGGTTCGGCAACGTCGGCGCGTGGGCGGCGCGACTGATGCAGGACCTCGGCTGCACGGTGGTCGGCGTGGCCGACGTCAACGGCGCCGTCCACTCCGAGGAGGGGATCGACGCCGAGGCCCTTCACGACCACATCGGGGAGGGTGGGGCGCTCGAGGAGTTCGAGGGCGTCGACGAGGTTTCGACCGAGGAGTTCCTCGGGCTCGAGTGCGAGGTGTTCATCCCCGCGGCCCTCGGAGGGATGATCCACCGCGGAAACGCCGACCGGCTCCGGTGCAAGATGATCATCGAGGGAGCCAACAGTCCCGCCACCCCGGCCGCCGACGAGATCCTCCAGGACAAGGGCATCATGGTGGTCCCGGACGTGATGGCCAATGCGGGAGGTGTGATCGTCTCCTACTTCGAGTGGGTCCAGAACCTCCAGCACTTCCGCTGGGAGGAGCGCGAGGTGAACGACCGCCTCGGCACGGTCATGCGCCGTGCCTTCCGCTCGGTCTACAAGCGCGCCGAGGACGACGACGTATCCCTCCGGCTGGCGGCCTACGAGCTCGGGATCGAGCGGGTGGCCGAGGCGGCGCGCACCCGCGGGTACGTCTCCGCCTGAGCCTGTTCCTCGTCGCGACGGGTCTCGCGGCGGCAGAGCGGGAGTGGGGCCGCCCGCCCGGCAGCCCCACTCACCGGCCCTGAGCGGCGCTGACCGCGCCGCACGACGACGTCCATATCGTCGTTGCTTCCCTCTTCGACCGGTGCGCCGAGCGACGTGAGTCCGGCGTGCGGTGGGTCGATCATGTGTCGAGCCGGCAGCGCCCGCCCTGCCGCGGTCCGGTCAGGCGTCGAAGTCGAAGCCGCCGGAGTCGCGCGGCGGCGGAGCGTGTGACGAGCGGGGTGGCTCTTCCTCTGGGCGGAAGTCGGCGTCGTCCACGATCGCGTCGTCTTCCATCAGATCGTCACCCGCGTCGTCGTACGCCAGTGAGCCGGCGATGTCCTCGGCGAGCACCGGCTCCTCGGTCTCGTCCTCGCCGAGGAGGGTGGGCCGCTCATCCTCGAACGGCTCGTCCTCGTCCTCGAGCTCGGACACGGAGTGCGGCTGGGTGGCGAAGGGGTCGGGCTCGGTGAGGCGCACCGACCGGCCCGGTCCCAAGGCAGGAGGCTCGGCGGGCGCCTCGGCCGCCTGGTCCGAGGGGAGCTCCGGCTCCGGCGTGGGCTCGGCCTCGAGCCCGTCGGTGGTCGCGATGGGCTCGGCGGTGACCCCGTCGGTCGTCTCGATCGGGTCGGCCGGGAACAGCACCGGCTCCTCGAGCTGCCCGGGTTCCTCGAGCGGATCGACGTCCGGCTCGCGACCGAGCGGCGAGCCGGGGAGCCGGAGGTCGTCCTCGTCGTCGTCACCAGCCAGCGGCTCTCCGTGGACCACGGGCGCCTCGTCGACGAGAGGCCGTGGGCCGATCGGCGGCGGATCCTCGACGCTCATGCGCTCGTCGGGGACCGTGGGGTCGGGCTCCGGGAACACGCTCGCGACATCGTCGTCCAAGGGCTCCTCGGCGGACTCGCCGACCCCCGGCTCGTGCCCCACCTCCGGCTCGTCCCCCTCCGCGTAGCCGAACGGCTCCGGCTCCTCCAGCGGCTCAGGGTCTCGGCGCTCGGCGCGATAGTCGGCCGGCTCCTCCTCTCGGCGCTCGGCGCGATAGTCGGCCGGCTCCTCCTCGAGGCTCTCGTAGCCGAGCGGCTCGGGCTCCTCGGGCTTGATCGGTTCCTCGTGGACCTCCTCGGAGCCGATGAGGGCCGTCTCGGCGTCGAAGGCGCTCGACGAACGGTCGCCCTCCGCCGCGGGCGCCACGGCCTCCGGTTCCCTGCGGACGGGCCCGAGTGCCTCGGCCTCCTGGTGCGAGATCTCCTCCTCGGCCGCACCGTGTTGGCGCTTCAGCTCGAGGTGCTCGCGGATCGCGTCGGAGAGCTGGCCCATCAAGGCCAAGCCTAACGCGGAGTAACCACTCTCTCGGCTCGCTCGACGCGGTTCTTCCCGGCCCGCTTCGAGCGGTACAGGGCGGCGTCGGCGGCCGCTATCAGGCCATCCTTGTCGGTCGCGGAGTCGAGGAGGGACGCCACGCCGAACGAGGCCGTCACCGAGACCGCGCCGACGCCGTCGAGCCGAGGGATCTCGAGCTCGTTGAGGGCCCGGCGGAGTCGCTCCGCGCCCACGGCGGCACCCTCGGAGTCGGCCTGGGGCATGATCACCGCGAGCTCCTCTCCCCCGTAGCGCGCCACCTCGTCGATGTCCCGCGAGTGGGCCTCGACGACACGCGCGACCTCGACCAGCACCAGGTCGCCCTGCTGGTGCCCGAAGCCGTCGTTCACCTGCTTGAAGTCGTCGAGGTCCAGGATCACGAGGCCCACGTCGTTGCCGAATCGGTGGCTCCGCTCGATCTCCGCGGTGAGCGTCCGATGGAACTGCCTTGCGTTGTGGAGTCCCGTGAGCTCGTCGGTGACGGCCTGAAGCTGGACGGTCTCGTGCAGCGACGCGTTCTCGATGGACACCGCGGCCTGGCCGGCCAGGTAGCCGAAGATCTCGCGCTCGGCGTCGGAGAAGGGCGTGTCACGGCGGGCGATCGACATCATCGCGACCGGGCGCACTCCCGCGCCCGCGCCGAGGCGCGCCCGCAGCGTGACCGCCAGCGCGTGTACGGACTCGACGTGGCTCTCGGCGACCGGCGAGCGATCGGCGGGCTCGCCGTCCGCGCCGCGGACCGTCGTTGCCGTGTCGCGACCCTCTCCCGCCAGCCGAGAACGGGCCAGCCGCTCCGCGCCCTCGAGGCCCGCGGTCACGTCGGGGTCACGAGTGCCGACGAAGGTCGGCCGCATGGTCCGGGCCTCGGTCGAGAGCGCGCGTCCCGCGGCGGCCGAGCACGCCTCGACTGCGGTACGGACCGCGACGTCGACCGAGCCCTGGCGATCGAGTCCGGTGGCAAAGGCGTCGCCCACCAGGCGGATGGTGCGGCTGAGCTCGTCACGCTGGCTCTGGACCTCGTCGATCTTGCCCGCGAGCTCCTCCGACATTCGGTTGAACTCGGTGCCGAGGGCTGCGAACTCGTCACGGCCCTCGACCGGCACCGGGCGGGTGAAGTCCCCGTGGCTCAGGCGACGGGCGGCCTCGAGCAGCTGCTCAAGCCGACCCTGGAGGGCGCTGACCACCCGCTGGGAACCGACGAGCGCGGCGAGGAAGAAGACGATGAGCAGGAGGGCGATGAGGAAGCGGCTCTGCTGGATGCTCGCGTTGAGCGCCTGGCTCTCGTCGTACACGCCGAGCACCACCGGGGGGCCTGCCACCTCGGGCAGCACACCGGCGCGGCCGCGGTACGAGGCGCCGGCGATCTCGATCTCCTCGGCCTCGACGGTGGGCGCGGGACCCTCCGGAAGGGTGGAGCCGAGGGTGCGGTCCTCGCGACGGATTCGGGACTCGAGACCGCTGAACCGCTCGATCCGCCGGGCGAGGGCCGTGGCGTCGGTGACCGAGACGGCGAGGATTCCCACCCGGCCGCGACCGGGCACCGCCGGCACGGCTGCCGCAGCGGCCACACCCTCGGGACGGCCCACCGAGGCCAGCGGTCGGCCGGCGTTGTCGTAGAACGTGATCGACACGATGGTCCGGCTGCGCTCGTCGATCTCCCCCAGGCGCGCCTTGAGAGCCCGGACGTCGCCGGTGGCGAGCGCCGGTGCGAGCCGCTCGTCGGCCACCACGCGGTCGAGCTCCGCCGTGGCGGCGTCGCGGCCCTCTGCGTAGAGCGCGAAGGCGGCACGCAGTCCCGCGCCGATGCGGGCGTCGGCCTTCCCCTTCTCGCTGTCCGCGGTGATCGCGAGCAGGACGACCGCGACCGCGACCATCGGGACCACCACGATGATCAGGAAGAACAGGAGCAGCCGTCGCCGGAAGCTCATCGGGTCCTCACGCTACCCATGCTCGGCTTCTCGCGTCGCTAGCATGAGCTTCTCTGTCCCGGAGAGGTCGCGAATCGGGGCAAGACGCGGGGCTATAGCTCAGCTGGAAGAGCGCCTGGATCGCACCCAGGAGGTCGCCGGTTCGAGCCCGGCTAGCTCCACTCCCGTGGTGGGCCGAATGTCTGGCGAGGCCCCTAGCGCCGCCGCCAGCGGCCGTTCCGGCGCCGCGCGCCGAGCCGCTCTGCCACCGGCTCGAGCGCCACCGCCAGCTCGCGAGCGGTGGGGCGCTCGGCGGGGTTCGGGCGCAGGCAGGCGAGAATCGGCTCGGCCAGCCCTGAAGGCACATCGGCCGGCAGGGGCGGCGGCTCGGCGTCGAGCCAGGGCTCGACCCTGCGTGAGGAAAAAGGCTTCGGCGGCGTGGTACAGGGTCGCTCCCAGCCCGAACACGTCGGCTGGCGGCCCCATCGGTCCGCGGTTCAGAGGGTCGAGCTGCTCGGGAGGCATGTAGGAGGGGGTCCCCACCGCCACCCGGGTGGCGGTGGCCCGCTCGACCCGCCGGGCGAGGGAGAGGTCGATCAACCGCGGAGGCATGCCCATCAGCACGTTGGCCGGCTTGATATCGAGGTGCACCACGCCCTCGCCGTGCAGATAGTGAAGGGCTCCGGCGAGGGCGACTGCGGTCGGCGCGAGCTGTTCGGGACTCACCGGGCCGCGCTTGATCAGCGACCGTAGAGTCGGCACCTCGAGGTGCTCGAGCAACAGGTGGGGGCGCGGCCCGTCGGGCACGGCGCCGAAACCGCGCAGGAGCACCGGGTGGGCGAGCCGCTCGAGCAGCCGGGCCTCGCGGTCGAGCGCCCGGCGCGAGCGCTCGTTGTCGACGCGGTCGGGTCGTAGCAGCTTCGCGACGACCAGGGAGAACATGCGGTCCTCCCAGGCCAGGTACACCTCGAAGCGCTCGCCGCCGCCCATGGGGCGGACCACCGTGCGGCCGGGCGCGATCTCGTCGCCCTCGCAAAGGCGCCAGCTCGACTTCTCGGTCTTCATCGCTACCGGCATGACGGGTGCCTCGGGTCGTGGGTTCGGCTTGGGGGCGGAACGCCACGGTGGGGGGGGGGACAGCAGACCCCACCCCCCGAGGACCAAGACCAGCTCCGGGGGGGGGCGGTTGGGGATGTGCCCCCCTAGGTTCGCTGTTGGGGGT
>JBPCQB010000113.1:0-3422 GCA_050998555.1 Thermoleophilaceae bacterium | reverse complement strand
GCTCGACTGCTCAAGATCGTTTCCTCCCGCGTCCTTGCGTCACCCATCGGAGGTTCGGGCACCGCGCCCGGCGAAGTACCCGCTCGAGAAAGGTACCGGTTCTCGGCCCCGAGCGCCAGAGGAAGGGCGCTACGCGGCGACGCGCTCGTCCGCGAACAGGGCACCGTCCCGGGCGAGCGCCTCGAGTCGGGCCAGCGCACCGGTCTCGATGCGCCGCGCGTGCTCGCGAGTGACACCGATCACCCGACCGGCGCTCTCGAGCGTGTGCGGCTGCTCGCCGGCCAGCCCGAAGCGCAGCTCGAGCAGGCGCCGCTCCCGGTAGGTGAGCCGCGAGAGTGCCTCCTCGAGCTCGCTGCGGGTGGTGGCCTCGATCGCTCGGTCGTGGGGGGACTCGGCGTTCGGATCGGCGATCAGATGACCCAGCTCGGAGTCCTCACCGGCGGCGAGCGGCTGGTTCAGGGAGGCCGGCGTCTCGGCCGCCCTCCACAACAGCTCGGCCTGCTCGATCGGCACGCCGGCCTCCTCGGCGATCTCGTCCGGGAGCGGGTCCCGGGCGAGCTCCGAGGACAGCTTGCGCTCGGCGCGGCGCAGCCGGTTGAGCTGCTCGCCGACGTGAACCGGGATGCGCACGGTGCGCGACTTGTCGGCCAGCGCACGGGAGATGGCCTGGCGGATCCACCAGGTGGAATACGTGGAGAACTTGAAGCCCTTGCGGTGGTCGAACTTCTCGGCCGCGCGTACGAGCCCGATCGTCCCCTCCTGGATCAGGTCGAGGAAGGGCATCCCGAGCCCGCGGTACTTCTTGGCGATCGAGACCACCAGCCTAAGGTTCGACTCGATCATGACCCTCTTGGCCTCGAGGTCGCCGCGCTCGATGCGGCGGGAGAGCTGGACCTCCTGCTCGGCGGTGAGGAGGGGGACGCGGCCGATCCGGCGGAGGAACATCGCCAGGCCGTCCGGTCCGGGGTCGAGGAAGATCGACTCGGCGGTCGCCGCCGCGGCGGCGGGCGCGGGGGTCGTGGGCTCGGGGTCGTCGCCGCCGGCCAGGTCGTCGTCGTCCACGAGATCGACGTCGGCGGCCTCGAGCATCCGGTGGAGCTGTTCCAGCTCGCCCTCGGCAAGCTCGACGTCGGCGAGGGCCTGCGCCACCTCCCCGCGACCGAGGGCTCCGGCTTCGCGGCCCTTCGCCAGCAGGGCACGCAGCTCTTCCCGCTCGGGAGCCTCTCTTTCCTCTACCTCCGCAGCCACGTCGAGCAAGGTATGGCGGCTGCCTAAAGCAGCCGTTAAAGCGGGTTAAGCGGGGATAAAACCTTCCGCGAGGAATCCTCGACACGCCTACCATCGACCGGGATGAACGCCGCGCCCAGAGTCCTCGTGGTCGAGGACGACGCCGACATCGCCCAGGCGTTGCGGCGCTCGCTGGGATTCGAGGGCTACGACGTACGCCTTTCCGCGGACGGGGTCGACGCACTCGAGCAGAGCTCCACGTTCGAGCCCGACGCCATCGTGCTCGACCTCGGCCTGCCGCGGCTCGACGGCGTCGAGGTGTGCCGGCGGCTGCGGGGCGAAGGCGACGTGCCGATCCTCATGCTCACCGCGCGCGATGGCCTCGAGGCGCGCGTCGAGGGGCTCGACTCCGGGGCCGACGACTACCTGGTCAAGCCGTTCGAGCGCCAGGAGCTTCTCGCCCGACTCCGAGCCCTGCTGCGCCGGCGCCCGCCCCGGGGAGCGGCGTCGCTGGTGGTCGGGGAGCTACAGCTCAACCCCGCGACTCGTGAGGTCACCCGCGGCGAGCGCGCGCTCGACCTGACCTCGCGCGAGTTCGAGCTGCTCGAGTACCTGATGCGCAACGAGCGGATCGTCGTGTCGCGCCAGTCCCTCCTCGAGGACGTGTGGAGCTACTACTCGTTCGCCGAGACGAACACCGTCGACGTCTTCGTCTCGAACCTTCGCCGCAAGCTCGAGGCCGAAGGCGAGGGACGCATGGTCCACACCGTGCGGGGAGCGGGCTACGTGCTCAGGGCATCGTGAAGCGACTGCACGCCCTCCCGGTGCGGTGGCGGCTCGCGCTCACCTCGGCCGTGCTCACGTTCGTGATCCTCGCGCTGTTCGCGGTGGTGATCGGTGCGTTCACCGCGCGGCAGGTGTACTCGAACTTCGACGACGAGCTGAGCATCGCCGCTGCCGACCTTCAGCAGGAGCTGCGCGTGCGTCCCGACTACAACGGACGGTTCTTCATAGAGCCCACCGGCAACCTCGAGGCCGTGGCCGCGGGCGACGCCGCGGTACGGGTGATCGGGCGCTCGGGCGCGGTGCTCGCGCAGACCAAGGACTCGCCCGCCCTGCCGCCCCCGAGCGACGGCGTGGAGGACGCCGGAAGCTGGCACGTCGTGTCGCGACCGCTTCTGGCCACCTCGGTCGGGGGGCCCGTGGCGTGGGTGCAGTACGCCAAGCGCGAGGACAGCGTGAGCGCCACGGTGGCGCAGGTCAACGCCTTCCTCGCCTTTGGCGTGCTGGCCGGCACGGGGCTCGCCCTCCTCGCCGGGCTCGCGGTTGCCCGGCGGGCGATCGACCCGATAGCCCGGCTCACCGGGGCCGCGAAGGAGGTGGCGCGGACCCGCGACCCGGCGATCGAGCTGCCGAAGGGCCCCGCCGAGGACGAGGTGACCGACCTGGCACGCACGCTCGAGGAGATGCTCGCCGCCCTCGGCGCCGCCCGGGCCGAGACCGAGGCGGCGCTCTCGCGCCAGCGCCAGTTCGTGGCCGACGCCTCCCACGAGCTGCGCACCCCGCTCACCAGCGTGCTGGCCAATCTCGAGCTGCTCGAGGCCCGCCTCGCCGGAGAGGACGCGGAGATCGCCGAGTCGGCCCTGCGCTCGTCGCGGCGCATGCGGCGGCTGGTGGGCGACCTCCTCCTCCTCGCGCGCGCCGACGCCGGCCGGGAGGCCCCGCGGGGACCCGTGGACCTGGCCGACGTGGTGCGCGACGCGGCCGCCGAGGCGGCCCCGGTCGCGGCCAGCCACGAGCTCGACGTCGACGTGCGGAGGGGTCTAGTGGTCGACGGCGTCCGCGACGACCTGCACCGTCTGACGCTCAACCTGATCGAGAACGCGGTGGCGCACACGCCGCCGGGCACCCCGGTGCACGTCTCCTCCCGGCGGGAGAACGGCGCCGTCCGCCTGGACGTGGCCGACGAGGGTCCAGGGGTGCCGGCGGATGTCCGTGAGCGCATCTTCGACCGCTTCGTGCGCGGAGGCGGCGACGGGTCGCGCGGGAGCGGGCTCGGGCTGGCCATCGTCTCCGCGGTGGCGCGGAGCCACGGCGGGTCGGTCGGCCTCGACGAGGAGGGGGCCGCGTCGGGAGCCCGGTTCGTGGTGAGGTTGCCGGCGGTGGAGGCCGAGGCTCCCGAGGCACCGCGCGAC
>JBPCQB010000079.1:0-8528 GCA_050998555.1 Thermoleophilaceae bacterium | reverse complement strand
TCGTGGTGGCCGGCGCGACGCACGAGGAGCTCGCGCCCTTCCTCGTGGACGCCGAGGGCGTCGAGGTGGCCGGGCGCGTGAGCGAGGAGGAGAAGTGGCGGCTCCTGCACGAGGCCGACCTGCTCTGCGCCCCGTCACTGTCCGGCGAGTCCTTCGGGATGGTCCTGACCGAGGCCTTCGCGTCGGGCACGCCCGTGGTGGCCTCCGACATCGGCGGCTACCGCGACCTCGTGCGCCACGGCCGCGAGGGCCTGCTCGTGCCGCCGGGTCGCCCGGCCGAGCTCGGTCAAGCCCTCCACGCCCTGGCCCACGACCCCGAGCGGCGCGCGCACATGTCCGCGGCCGCGCGCGAACGGGCGGAGCGCTTCGCGTGGGCCCAGGTGGCGGGCGAGGTGCTCGGTGCCTACGAGGACGCACTGGCCGTGCCCGAGCCTGCGAGGGTGGTCGAGCGCGCCGCGGATCTCGCCGGCGTGCGCCCCGCCGACGGGTTGCAGCGCCGGCCGGCGCGCCGCCTGCCGCCTCCGGAGCCGGCCCACACCGAGGTCCGCCGTCGGCGGCGTCTCGAGGTGGCGCGCAAGGGCGCTCTCGGAGTGGGGGTGGCCGCCGCCGCCGGCCTCACGGTCCTCGCCCTCCAGCACATCGGCCTCGAGAGGGTGGCCGGCCGGCTGGTCGGCGCGCTCCCCTTCTGGGTGATCACCGCCTTCCTGCTCATGTGCGGCTTGATGCTCATGCGGGCCGAGGCGTGGCACGCGATCCTGCGCGCCGCGCTTCCGGGCGAGCGCGTGCGCCGGCGCGACACCGCCCGCGCCACCGCGATCGGCGTGCTCATGTCGGCCACGCTGCCCGCCCGCCTCGGCGAGCCCTCGCGAGCGTTCGTGATGGCGCGGCGCCTCGGCCGGGTCAGCGATCGCCTCCCGGTCGCGCTCGGCACCATCGCCTCCCAGACTCTGCTCAACATCCTCGCGATCGTGCTGCTCGGCACGATCATGTTCGCCACCGTCGGCCTCTTCCGTGGAGGGGAGGACGCGCTGGTGGTCGCGACGCTCGCCCCGGTCCTCGTGCTGTTGGGGCTGCTCGCCGCCCCGGCGCTCATGCGCGGGGGTGCCTCTGCGCGCTCGGCCCGTGTCCGCGCGGTGGTCGCGCTCGGCCGCCGGTCCATGACCCAGATGCGCACCGGTCTCAAGGTCTTCGCCCGTCCGCGACTCGGGGCCTGGGCCGTGTTCGTCCAGCTCTCGGCGTGGGTCGTCCAGTGGCTCTCGTGCTACGCGCTGCTCGTCGCCCTCAACCTCGATGGCCGGGCCGGCCTCTGGGCCGCGGCCGCGGTGCTGTTCGCGGTGAACGTGACCGCGGCGCTGCCCGCCACGCCGTCCAACGTCGGCGTCTTCCAGGCGGCATGCGTGGCGGTCCTGACCGCCTACGGGGTCAGCGCCACCGGGGCTCTGGCCTACGGGATCATCCTCCAAGCCGTGGAGATCGCCACCGCTCTGTTCATGGGCACCCCGGCGCTCCTGCGCGAGGGCCTCACGTGGCGCGACCTGCGGCTGCGCGCCATGCGCTCCGCGCCGGTGCAGCTCGGCGCGGGCGCCGAGGCCTGAGCCCGACGGGGCCGGCCGACCCACCCTCCCTACGTCAGGAGAGACAGCCGATGGAGCCCTACACCGCCGAGGCCAACGGCCTCACCCTGGCCTACGAGACGTTCGGGGAGGAGGGCGACCGGCCCGTGCTCCTGATCATGGGGCTGGGTACCCAGATGATCTTCTGGGACGACGGGCTGTGCGACGCCCTCGCCGCGACCGGCCTCTACGTCATCCGCTTCGACAACCGCGACGTGGGCCTCTCCACCCACCTCGACCAGGCGCCCGTGCCCGACCTCGCGGCGGTGACGGCGGGCGACACCTCCGGCGCCGTCTACACGCTCGACGACATGGCCGACGACACCGTGTCCCTCCTCGACGCGCTGGGGCTCGACTCCGCCCACCTGGTCGGCATCTCGATGGGGGGGATGATCGCCCAGACCGTGGCCATCCTCCACCCGGCGCGGACGCGCAGCCTGGTGTCGATCATGTCGACCACGGGGGACTCCTCGGTGGGCCAGCCGACCGACGAGGCCATGCAGGTCCTGCTCGCACCGATGCCGCGCAACCGCGAGGACGCGATCGAGCGCTCGGTGGCCACCTGGCGCTTCATCCGCTCGCCCGGGTTCGCGTGGGACGAGGAACGTGTCCGCGCCCTGGCCGGCGTCGCCTACGACCGCGCCTTCGACCCCGCCGGCTTCGCCCGCCAGCTCACCGCGATCCTCTCCTCGGGCGACCGCACCGCGCAGCTCGGGACCGTCGACGTGCCCACGGTCGTCATCCACGGGGACGCCGACCCCCTCGTCACCCCGTCGGGCGGCGAGGCCACGGCCGCGGCGGTGCCGGACGCCGAGCTCGTGACCATCGAGGGGATGGCCCACGACATCCCGCGCGAGCTGTGGGAGCGCCTGGTGGAGATCATCGGCGAGACGGTCGAGCGTGGGGAGCAGGCTTCGGTCGAGGCCTGAGGCTTAACCCGCGCCCCCGTGGCCGGCGAGCCGCACGGGATCTATCCGCCCCGGCTCGCCGGTGCGCTGGCCGGCGTGGACGGCAACCGGATCGGCCAGTGGGCGCGCCACGGGCTCATCCGCTCCCGGATGACTCTCCCCGCCCCTTCACCCGCCGCCTGAGGCGCCGCACCGCCTCGGTGCTCAGGCCGATCCCGAGCGCGATCGCCAGTGACAGGGCGATCCCCTTCCACGGGCTGTCCTGGAAGGCCTGGCCGCCCATGTAGCCGATGGTCGCGAAGAGCCCCGCCCACAGAGCCGACCCGAGCGCGTCGGCGGCGAGGAACTTCCGCCAGCGCATCTCGAGCATCCCCGCCCCGAAGGTCGTGGCCGTGCGCCCTCCCGGCAGGAACCTCGCCGCCACCACGAGCCGCCCGCCGTGCTCCTCGAGCTGGTGCTCGGCCCAGTCGAGGCGGCCGCGGGCCTTCTCGCTGCGAAAGATCTTGTCCGCGAGCGGCCGCCCGGCCTTCGATCCCAGGAGGAACATGGTGCAGTCGCCGATCACCGCGCCCGCGAACCCGGCGGCGACGACGAGCGGAAAGATGAGCTGTCCGCTCGAGGAGAGCACCGCCGCGCTCACGATCACCGACTCTCCGGGCAGGAGCGGGATCACCGCGTCGATCGCCGGGAAGGCGAGCACGATCAGGTAGGTGAACGGCGAGCGGCTGACCCAGGAGGACATGTGGCGGGCGGCTACCCGCCGGACGGCGGGTTACTCCCCGCCGCTGCGTCCCGCGACGGGCGCGCCCGAGTGATCCCCGACCCGGTGGCTCCGCCGTTCGTCGAGCCGTTCCCGCCGGACGCGCCGCCCGCCTCCGCGACCGTCTCCGGGTCGTTCTCCTCGACGGCCTCCTCGCGCGAGTCCTCGTCGGCGTCGGCGTCGTCGTCGAACCAGATCGTGCCGTCGTCGCCCACCCGGTGGCCCACGCGGCGGCGCGGGTCGGCGATCACCTGGTCCGGGGAGGCCTCCTTGGGCAGCCGCCCGCTCTTCATCCCGAAGTAGACCGCCTGCGGGTGGTGGGCGATGATCGCGAGCGTCGACTGCTCGGGCTCGATCGCGTAGCCGCCGCTCAACGTGAGCCCGATGGCGGGCGCGTCGAGCAGGCGGTAGACCTTCTCGTGCTCCGACTGCTCGGGGCACGCGGGGTAGCCCCACGACCACCGGCGGCCCTGTTCGGCCTCCATGTCGAGCTCGCGGCGCACCTCGGAGTGCAGCCACTCGGCCATGCCCTCGGCCACCTGGACGCCGAGGCCGTGCACGAAGAGCTGGTCGGCGAACTCGCCCTCGCGCTCGAGCCGGGCCATGACCTCGGTGACCTCGGAGCCGGCGGTGACGGCCTGGAGGGCCACCACGTCGCGCTCTCCGGAGTCGATCGGCCGGTAGAAGTCCGCGATGCACAGGCGGGCGTGCGCCGGCTGGCGCGGGAACACGAGGCGCTCGAGCTCGACGTCCGGGTTCTCGGGGTCGTAGATCACCAGGTCGTTGCCGTCGGAGTTGCACGGGAAGTAGCCGAGCACGGCGCGCGGGCGCAGGTAGTCCTGCTCGCGCCACATGCGCTCGAGCCGGGGACGGAAGTCCTCGCGCAGGAGCTGCTCCCAGTCCTCGCCCTTCACGCCCTTGCCGCCCCAGTGGAGCTTGAACAGCACGTGGAGGTCGAGGTGGGGGAAGACGTCGTCCAGGTTCACCGGGATCTCCCGCCGGCCCCAGAACGGGGGCTCGGGCACCGCCACGTCGGTGCGGGCGGCGGAGCGCACGGTGTCGTCGTCGGTCGGCGCCTCCTCGGGCTCCGGCCCCTTCTCGCGCAGGGTCCGCGCCTCGTCGAGCACCTTGGCCACCAGCTCCTGGTGCCGGTCCTCCTCCACGAGCTCGTCCATCACCGACAGGCCCTCGAAGGCGTCCTTGCAGTAGAAGACGCCGGGCTCGTAGACGTCCTCGGACTCCCGGCCGCCCGGGTAGGTGATTCGACGGCCGAAGTTGCGGTTGATGGCGGCGCCCCCGATCAGCACGGGGTACTCGAGCCCCTGCTGGTGCAGCTCGGTGATGCACAGCGGCATCTGCTTCGAGGTGGAGACGAGCAGCGCGGAGAGGCCGATGGCGGTGGCGTCGTGCTCCTTCGCGGCCTCGACGATCGTCCCGATCGGCACCTGCTTGCCAAGGTCGATCACCGTGTAGCCGTTGTTGGTGAGGATCGTGTTCACCAGCGACTTGCCGATGTCGTGGACGTCCCCGAACACGGTCGCGAGGACGACCGTGCCCTTGGTGTAGCCCTCGATGCGGTCGAGGTACTGCTCGAGCTGGGCCACCGCGCGCTTCATGACCGTGGCCGACTGGAGCACGAAGGGCAGGATGAGCTCCCCGGCGCCGAACTTGTCGCCCACCTCCTTCATGGCGGGCAGCAGCACGTCGTTCAGCACGGGCACCGCGCCGATCTTCTCCACCGCCGCGTCGATCTGGACCTCGACGCCCTCCCTCTTGCGCCTGAGGATGTGCCAGTGCAGCGCCTCCTCGGGCTCCATCTCGGCGGTCGGGTCGGCGGCCTCGTCCTCATCGGACTCGCCCTTCTCCTCGAAGTGGGCGATGAAGCGCTCGAGCGCGTCCTCTCGCCGGTTCCACACGAGGTCGTCGGCGAGGGCGCGCTCCTCGTCGGGGATCTCGGCGTAGGGGGTCACCTCGTTGGGGTGGACCATCGCGAGGTCGAGCCCGGCCTCGACCGCGTGGTGGAGGAAGACGGAGTTGAGGACCGCGCGCGCTCCCGGGAAGACGCCGAAGGAGACGTTGGAGACACCGAGCGAGGTGAGCACGCCGGGCAGCTCGCTCTTGATCGCCTTGATGCCCTCGATCGTCTCGATTGCGCTCGGGCGCCACTCCTCGTCCCCCGTGGTCAGCGTGAAGGTGAGCGCGTCGAAGATGAGCTGATGGGGCGCGAGGCCGTGCTCGTCGACCACGTAGCCGTGGATGCGCTTCGCGATGTCCACCTTGCGCTGAACGGTCTTGCCCATCGACTCCTCGTCGATGGTGAGGGCGATGACCGCGGCGCCGTGGGCCTTCACCAGCGGCACGACGGTGTCGAGCTTGTCGCGGCCGGCCTCGAGGTTCACCGAGTTGACGATCGCCCGCCCGGGGATCTGCTCGAGGGCCAGCGTCATCACGTCCGGCTCGGTCGAGTCGATCTGGATCGGCGCGTGGGTGCGCATGGAGATGCCCTTGACCAGCGTGCGCATCTGCTCGGCCTCGTCCTCGCGCTCGGTCATCGCAACGCAGACGTCGAGTACGTGCGCCCCGCCCTCGACCTGGGCCTCGGCGATGTCGAGCAGCCCGTCGGAGTCGTCCTCCAGCAGCATCTTCTTGGCCCGGCGCGAGCCCTGTGAGTTCACGCGCTCGCCCACGATCGTCGGCCGCGGCTCCTGGGCCAGCAGCGCCGCGCTCATCATCGAGGACACGCGCGGGGCGAACCCCTCGTCGGGCTGGTCCGGCCCGACCGGCGCGGGGCGCGGGGCCACCTCGCGCCCGCCCACCTTCTCGGCCAGGACACGGATGTGCTCGGGGGTGGTGCCGCAGCAGCCGCCCACCACGGCCACGCCGTAGCGCTCCACGAAGTCGGCCAGGGTCGAAGCCAGCGGCTCGGGCTCCTCGGGGAAGATCGTCTCGCCGTTCGGGCCCTGGTAGGGGATGCCGGCGTTGGGGATGCAGGTGACCGGCACCGGTGAGTACTCGCCGAGGAAGCGGACCGCGTCGCGCATGTCCTCGGGCCCCGTCGAGCAATTGAGGCCGATGGCCTGGACGTCGAGCGCACTGAGCGTGGTGAGCGCCGCCTCGATGTCGGTGCCGAGCAGCATCTTCCCGCCGTTGGGCAGCAGCGAGACCTGCGTCTGGATCGGGACCTCGCGGCCGGTCTCGGCCATCGCGTCGCGGCATCCGAAGACCGCAGCCTTGACCTCGAGGATGTCCTGCGCGGTCTCGATCAGCAGTAGGTCGACGCCGCCCTCGAGCAGTCCCTTCGCCTGCTCGGCGAACACCGCGCGCAGCTCGGAGAAGAGGATGTTCCCGAGGGTGGGGTCGTCGGAGGCCGGCAGGAATCCCGTGGGGCCGATGGCCCCGGCCACGAAGCGCTCCTCGCCGGCCGCCCGGCGGGCGATCTCGGCCGCGCCGCGGTTGATCTCCCGCGTGTGCTCGCCGAGGCCCCACTCGTCGAGCTTGATGCGCGAGGCCTGGAACGAGTCGGTCTGGAGCACCTCGGCGCCGGCCTCGATGAACGAGCGGTGCACGCCCTCGATCACGTCGGGGCGGTGGAGCACGAGCGCCTCGTGGCACTTGCCCTCGAGCCCGCCGTAGTCCTCGGCGGTGAGGTCGAACTGCTCGAGCGTGGCGCCCATGCCGCCGTCGTAGATCACGACGCGGCTGCGTATGGCCTCCAGATAGTCCCGCACCGAGGAGGAGCCTAGCGAGATCGACCGCAACCTTGACATCGTTGTGGCAAGGTTCGTCCGGGTCCGGCTGCGAGCCAACCTACGCGCATATCGCGAGGACGCTGTACCTTTCCGTTCCCGTGCGGCGGATCCTCGTCATCGCTCTGCTCACCCTCGCCGGTGCGGCGCTGCTCGCGCCGGCATCCGCGCAGGCCCAGTCCCAGCAGGACGTCGAGTGCTTCGTCGACGCGGCCATCCTCACCGATCCCGGTGGGCGCCTCGAGGCCATACTCCAGGCTAACCCCGACACCGCCGACGCCGAGCTGGAGAAGGCCCTCGACGACCGGATCAGGGAGATTGAGGACTGCATCGGGAACTTCTTCCCCGGGATGGATCGCGACTTCTGCGACGACTGCGACCCGACGTTCGACTTCGAGGAGATCCGGCGGATCATCATCCGCTTCGACCGCGGGCGGGCGCTGCGCCAGCGCCTGCTCGAGTGCCGGGACCGCCGCCTGAACAAGACCCAATCCGACGACTCCCGGCGCGACTGCCGGGGCCTCGAGGCCGTGTTCGAGCTGTACGTGAACGACGAGGCCTCGCTCGAGGCCCGCCGGCGCTCCGACGGCCGTCCGATCGGCTCGGACCCCGGTCCCGAGCCGGCGAACGACCCCGCCGCCGCCGCGCGCCGGGGCCTCGCCGTGACGGCTCCGTCTCCGCAGCGCACCCTCCGCGGCCTGCGGTTCACGTGCCGCCCGCCCGCGGGCGGACTCTGCCGGGTCGAGGTGCTGGCCCGGGGCATCATCGTCGCCCGTGGCGCCCGCTCGGTGCCGGCCGGTGCCACCGCCACGCTCAGGCTGCGCCCGACCCGCCGGGGCAACGCCCTCGTCGCTCGGCGAGGGCGCGTGCGCGCGAAGGTCATCGTGCGGGTCCCCGGGGCCTTTACGGTCCGCACGGTCACGCTGACGCGCTAGTCGTACCGGCGGGAGGCCCCGCCCCCCTGTCCGCCTCTCGTGCTTCGGCCGGGTCTGCTGACACGCGGGCACCATCCCACCTTCGCACACCGGCCCTCTCCCGATGGGAGCACCAGGCCCCACGGATTTCCTCCCGCTGTCCAAACGGAGCGGATCGCCCTGCGCATACCTTCCAGCGGTCTGGTCCACCACTGCGGCCTCGCGCTCCCGTGACGGCCGCCGCGACGTAAGGAGACCCGTGTTGTCCATGCTCCGAAGAGCCCTACGACTGGGCGCCCCCCTGGCGCTCGTCGCCCTACTCGCGCTCCCTGCGCTCGCGCTCGCCCAGGACGCCACCACCCTCGAGACGTACGGCGAGAAGGGCGAGCTGCCCACGAACGCCATCGTCAACACCATGTGGGTGCTGGTGGCGGCGGTGCTCGTGCTGTTCATGCAGGCTGGCTTCGCCATGCTCGAGATCGGCTTCTCGCGCATGAAGAACGCGGGCTCCGGCGTGGCCAAGATCCTGACCAACCTCTCGATCGCGGCCATCGCCTACTGGGGGATGGGCTTCGCCCTGGCCTTCG
>JBPCQB010000042.1:0-11284 GCA_050998555.1 Thermoleophilaceae bacterium | reverse complement strand
AGGTCGTGACGGGGTCAGGTCGGCGAGCCCCCCGTGAGCGGGTAGCCACGGGTGGTGAGGATCACCACGTCGACGGTGAGGGAAGCAGCCTCGGCGAACGCACATGCGACCAAGCCTGCGATCTACTGCTAGAGATCTGCTCACGATGAGAGACCGACCGTCCCGCTCCGCCCTCTCCACGGTGGGCTCCGAGCAGGCGAGGCAGCTTCGCCGGCGGCGGGCGAGGGACCGCGTGCGGCGACAGAGGCTCGTGGTCGCCGCCGTGCTCGCGATGCTCGCGCTGTCGGCCCTGGTCTGGAACACCACCGGAGGCGAGCCCGGCGACGCGATCACCGCCGAAGCCGCGAATCCGGACCCCGGAGTTACCCCCGCGGCTTCCACCGGCGGGGCGTCCCCGCAGGGCCTCTACGCGCACACCGGCGCGGGACGGTTGGCCCCCTCCACCCGCGACGACCGCGAGCGCATCTACGTGCCGAACTCAGGGAGCGACACGGTCAGCGTGATCGACCCGGCCGCGGCGAAGGTGGTCGACACCTTCCCGGTGGGCGACCTCCCCCACCACGTCACGCCGTCGCGCGACATGAGGACGTTCTACGGGAACAACACCCAGGGGAACTCGCTGACCCCCATCGATCCCGAGACCGCGATGCCCAATGGGCGCCCCATCCCGGTCGACGACCCGTACAACCTCTACTTCACGCCGGACGGACGATCGGCGATCGTCGTCGCCGAGCGCCTCCAGCGCCCCGACTTCCGCGATCCGAAGACGTGGAAGCTCCAGAAGTCGCTCCGCGTCGGGTGCCTCGGCGTCGACCACATGGACTTCAGCGCGGACGGACGGCGCGCCGTCGTGAGCTGCGAGTTCGACGGGACCCTCCTCCTCGTCGACGTCGGCGAGCGCAGGGTCGTCCAGGAGCTCGACCTCGACCACGTCGCGGCCAAGCCGGTCGACGTCCGCATCTCGCCCGACGGTCGGCTCTTCTACGTGGCCGACGAGGTCGCCAACGGGGTGTGGAAGGTCGACGCCGAGCGGTTCCGGGTGACCGACTTCATCGAGACGGGTCGAGGGACGCACGGCCTGTACCCGAGCCGCGACGCATCCGTGATGTACGCGACCAACCGGATCGGCAGCACCGTGTCGGTCATCGACATGGATCAGGAGAAGGTGACCGCCACCTGGCGGATTCCCGACGGCGCCAGCCCCGACATGGGCGGTGTCTCCGCCGACGGGAAGCGCCTGTGGCTGAGCGGTCGCTACGACTCCGAGGTCTACGCCCTCGACACCGAGGACGGGAAGCTGCGTGCTCGCATCCCGGTGGGTGCGGGGGCCCACGGCATGCTGGTGTGGCCCCAGCCCGGGCGCTACTCGCTCGGGCACACGGGGAACATGCGGTAAGCGGCGATGGAGCAGCGTCTCAGCCTGATCACCCTCGGTGTCGCCGACGTGCGCCGTTCGCGGGCGTTCTACGAACGCCTCGGCTGGCAGGGTCAGGAGGTGGAGGAGACGGTGTTCTTCCAGGCGGGCGGTATCGCCGTGGCCCTCTGGGGTCGCGACAAGCTCGCCAAGGATTCCGGCGTCCCCGACGAGCAGACGGTGGGCTTCAGCGGGGTCGCGCTGGCTCACAACGTCCGGTCGGAGGCCGAGGTCGACGAGGTGATCGAGGCGGCGAAGGCCGCGGGAGCCACCATCACGCGGTCTCCGGCCAAGACGTTCTACGGCGGCTACGCCGGCGTGTTCGCCGACCCCGACGGGCACGTCTGGGAGATCGCCCACAACCCCGGCTTTCCCCTCGCCGCGGACGGATCGATCACCGTCCCCGACTTCGGCGGGTCCTGAGGCTCCTTCGGGGGCGAGGCTCGGCGGACGACGCGTGTCGCCGGTCGGCGGCGCTGGACGCCTACAGCTGCCCCGCGTCCACGCTCGCCCCACCGCTGCGCCGCCGGTCCCCCGGCGCTCGCGCCAGCAGGCGGATCTCGCGGGCGAAGTTCTGCGCGGCGGTGAGGTAGACCGCCTGGCGGAGGGTGACGCGCAGGGTCGCGACCGTGCCTCCCGAGGCCGCGCCGGCACCCGCCTCTCCGCCTCCTCCGCCGGTCGACGCCGCGCTCGGGTCCCCGGGATGCAGCTCGAGCAGCTCGGCGTTCTCGAGCGCCACGTAGGTACGCCCCGGCCGTGACTCGGACTCGGTGGTGACGAGGACGTCGACGCGTGCGCCCGGCCCGCCGCCCTGGGCGGCCAGCGCCTCTCCCCCGGCCACCGAGAGGTCGAGCGCCCGCTCGCCTCGGGCCAGGCCGCTCGCCCCGTCCTCCTCCCCGTCGCCCGCCCCGAGCTGGCCGACCGTGAGGTAGGAGCCGGCCGGTACGGCCACGGCGGTGGCGAGCCCCACCGCCTCCTCGGGCGCCGAGAGCGAATCGGGCGGCACGAACTGCTCCGGCACCTCGCGGACCCCGAGGGCGCGGCCCGTGAGCCCGGGATCGAGTCGGGTGCCCTCCTCGATCTCCGCGCGCGCGACGACCACCGGGACGAGCGGGCCGACCCGGGCCTCGACCTCGCCCACGCGACTTCCCACCTCCGACGCCGCGAGGCCTCCGAACGCGAGCGCCAGGCACAGGAGCACCGCCGCGCGCCGGTGGCGCCGGAGCGCGCTCACCGCTCGGCGGGGAGCTCGAGAGCCACGGTCGCGCCGTCCGTGCCCGACTCCACCCGGAGATGACCCCCGGCGTCGCGGGCGGCGAGGGCAGCGACCGTCAGCCCCCGGCCGTGGCCGGCGGCGCGGTCGGGCGCCGGAGTGGAGGCGAACCCGGGGCCTCCGTCCCGCACCTCTACGCGCACGCCCTTGTCGCTGCGCCGGCCGCTCACGCGCACGCGGCCGTCGCCGTGCTCGATGGCGTTGGCCAGCACGTTCCCGAGCGCCTGGGCCACCCGCCGGCCGTCGGCTTCGAGCATCACCGGCCCGGCGCTCCACTCGAGCGAGACCTCGCCCCCGGCGATGCGCGCCGGCGCCGCCCAGCTCTCCGCCGACACCCTCACCGCCTCCTCGAGCGAGAGCGTCTCGGGGCGGGACGTGGCGCGACGACCGGCACGTGCGGCGCGCAGATCGTCGAGCGAGAGGCGCAGCCGGCCCACCTGCGACTCGAGCGCGGCGACCGCTCGGTCGGGCTCTCGGATCGTCGCCGAGGCACCGGGCTCGACCTCCTCCGTCGCGGGCCTCTCTCGCGCCTTCCCCTCCGCCGTCGCGGCGCTCCGCACGGCACGGCTGACGCCCTCGGCCCCGAGCACCACCGCGGTCAGCGGGCCGCGTAGCTCATGCTCGGCACGGGCCACGAGCTCGAGGCGACGTCGGAGCTCGAGGCAGGAAAGACCGAGCGCAGCCCCGAGCGCCCAGCCGGAGGCCGCGAGCGCGTTCACGCCGGGTCCGTGAGGCGGTAGCCGACGCCCCGCACGTTGGTCACGTACGTCCGTCCTCCCCGCGAGAGCTTCTTCCGCAGGCGGCAGGCGTGGGCGTCCACCGTCCGCGTCGCCCCGATCGAGGCGTATCCCCAGACGTCCCGCAGCAGGTCGTTCTTGAGGTAGACGCGCGTGGGGTCGCCGGCGAGAGCGTGCAGGAGCGCGAACTCCTTGGCGGAGAGATCGACCCGCTCGCCCGCGAGTCGAACGGCACGCGTCACCGGGTCGACGGTGAGCTCGCCCACGCGCACGACGCCCCGAAGCGGTCGACCGGAGGCCCGGCGCAGAACGGCGCGGATGCGGCTTAGCAACTCGCCGTAGGAAAAGGGCTTCGGCAGGTAGTCGTCGGCGCCCCGTGCGAATCCGCGCACGCGGTCGGCCTCGTCGCCGCGACCCGACAGCACGATCACCGGGAGCGCCGGGTCGATGCGCGACGCCAGTCCGTCTGCCGACCGCACGCGGTCGAGGACCGTCAGGCCATTGCTGTCGGGCAGGCCGAGGTCGAGCAGCACGAGGTCCGGCTTACGCACCTCGATCGCCCGCATACCCTCGCCGGCGGCGCCGGCCGTCGCGACGCCGAAGCCGTCGGCGGAGAGGTTCTCGGCCAGGAAGGCCCGCGTCGCGTCATCGTCCTCGATCAGCAGGAGAGACGGTGCGGCCGGGTCCATGCCTACCTAATGGGGCAGCCCGAGAATCTCGCCCCCCCTCGCTCGAACGCGGTGGTGTCCGCGCGCAACCGGCCCTCCCCACCGCCTCGGACGGGATGCAAGCGTGCTTGCACGCCTCCGGGCAGGGAAGGAACCGGCCGTAACATCCCGACGCCCGGGTCTCCGGGAGACGCTCACCCCCTCCCCCACCCGGAAAATGGACACCACGAGACGCGGCAACTACGAGTCCGGCGCGGACTACGTCCTCGAGTACGGCGAGCTTCGCTTCACCTTCGGCGAGCGCGACTTCGCGGAGCGGGTGGAGCAGGCGGCGGCCGGCCTCGGGTTCGTGGCCGACCCGCTCGAGCCCGAGGAACGAGAGGATCTGGTCAACCTTGCGGTCAACGGGGAGATCGGCGACCCGGGCTCAGAGCTCGGACGCCACGTCAACCTGTGCTGGCTCGAGCTGGCCGCCGACCCTGAGCGCTCGCTCGTCCACTGGCTACGGCGGCTCGTGTTTCGCGGCGCCTGGCTCGACCAGAGGGTGAAGGAGGGCGAGCTCGACGTTCGCTTCGACGAGCGCACCGGGACCTTCGCCTACCGCCAGCCCGACCACACGGGAGAGCTGGTTCGCCTCTCCCCTGCCCCGTCGTGGGCCGAGGTGGCCTACCGGCGCTGACGCGCCGAGCCCGCCGGAGTCCTACCCGAGCAGCTCTGCCCGCCGCACCCGCGAGCGCCCCGACACCACGAACTCGCGCCCACCGGCCTCCGCGAGCGGCTCGAGGACGATGCTCGTGGTGGCCCAGCGCTCGAGCTGGCCGTCGTGGGCGGAGGCGACGACCGTGATCGATCCGCCCTCCTCGGCCCGGCGCGCGGAGCCGAACAGCCGGCGCCCGAGGCCCTCGGGAAGCAGGTCGAGGCCGTCGACCACGATGACCGCGTGTCCGCCGGACTCGGCGCGGCGCTTGGCCCGCTCGAGCGAGACCTCGGCGGCCTGCGCGCGCTCGTCCGGCGGGGAGTCGAAGGACCCGCCCACGACGGGTGCGGACACCGCCTCGCGCCACTCGGCCACCTCCTCGGGGCGGACGGCGGCGAGCACCACCGCGACCTCGACGTCGTCGTGCCGCTCGGCGAGGAGCGCGACCAGGTGGCGTAGCAGGGTGGTGGCCCCGGAACCGGACGGCCCCGACACCGCCACCCGCGACCCACGCCCGAAGGGCACGGCCTCGAGGCCCTCCGGCGCTGCCAGGCGCTCGGACGGGAAGGCGGGGGTGAGCGCGTCGAACCAGGGTCGCTCGACCGGGGGCTCGGCCGGGGCGCCGTTCACGGTGTCGACCCGGACCAGGGAAGGGTGGCGCTCGGAGCCCCGTGCCGGGCGGACCGGGCCGCCGAGCTCGTCGCACGAGCGCAGCTCGCAGCGGCGGATCTGGGCCGGAGAGACGTAGACGTCGTCGTCAGCCTGGCGGTAGGGGTCGGCACGCATGAAGCCCGAGCCGTTGCCGAGCACGTGGAGCACCCCCGCGCGCGTCTCCTCGGGCGCGTCCTCGGCGGGAGCCTCCTCGGGAGGCTGGGTGGCGGCATCGGGCTCGGCGGGACCCGGACGCACCTCTTCCCCGGCGCCAGGCCGGCGCTCGCGGGGTCGCCGCGTACGCGGCCGGGGAGTGCGGGAGCGTGCCTCGCGAGCCGCCGGCTCCCGCCGGGCTCCGGAGACCTCGTCCACTCCGCCGCCGTCCCCGGACGGCGCACCGCGCGCTCCGCCGTCCGAAGCACCCTCCGCCCCGGACTCGACGCCCTCCCGCAGCAGCGCGGAGATCAGATCCTCGCGCCGCAGGCGCCGGTAGTCCTCCACACCGACCTCGGCGGCAAGGGCGTGGAGGTCGGCCAAGGGGCTCTCCTCGAGCTGCTTTCGCTGGAGCACGGACACGACGAGCTAGATGATCGCTTGCGCTGCCGACGGAACGGCGCGCGCCGGCGTGGAGACCCGTGGCACTAGGCCGCGCCCACCGGCGCCTCGACCAGCCCGCGAAGCCAGTCCCCGAACTCCGGGCGACTCTCCCAGTCCGCGGCGAAGCGATCGATGCCGTCGACGGTGAGCGGGTGGACGAGCATGGCGCGAAGCACCTTCACCGGCACGGTGGCCACCTCGCACCCGAGCTGCGCGGCGGTCACCGCGTGCTGGGGGTGGCGAAGGGAGGCGGCGAGCACCTGGGCGTCGGTCGGCGACCCGCGCAGGGCCTCGACGATCTCCCCGACGACGGCGGTGGAGTCGGTCGAGATGTCGTCGAGGCGGCCCATGAAGCAGGAGATGAAGGTGGCGCCGGCCTCTGCGGCCAGCAGCGCCTGCGCGGCCGAGAACACGAGCGTCATGTTGACCGGGATGCCGGAGGAGGTGAGCTCGCTGGTGGTGGTGAGCCCCGGCGCCGAGAAGGGGACCTTGACCACCACCCGCTCGTCGATCCGGGCGAGGGCCCGCCCCTCGGCGATCATCCCCTCGGACTCGGTGGAGACGACCTCGACCGACGTCGGGCCGTCCACGAGCCCACAGATACGGCGGACGATGTCCCCGGGGTCCCCCGACTCCCTGGCCAGCAGCGTGGGGTTGGTGGTGGCGCCGGAGAGGACGCCCCACTCGGCGACCTCCTCGACCTCCGCGACCGAGCCGGTGTCGATGAACAGCTTCAAGACCCGATCGATGATGACACACGCCCCACCCGACTCAGGACGAGATCCATGACCTCGGCCAGCGCGATGTCGATCGTCGCGTTGTCCACCACCGGCACGCCGGCGGCCCGGGCGCGCTCGGTCAGGTGGTCCTGGAGCATGCGGATCTCGGCGAAGCGGTCGAGGTAGCGGGCGGCCGGGCGCTCCCCCCCGCGCAGGCCGAAATGGGCGCGATGGCGATCCTCGTCCTCCACCACCAGCAGCGCCTCGACGGCGACGCAGCGGCTGCCCAGCGCGGCCTCGAGCGTGCCCGGCACGACGTGGATCCCCTCGACGATGAGCGGCGTCCCCTCCCGGCACGCACGGTCGACGATGGCGGACACCCCGGTAGCCACCCGCGCGGCCTGGAGCTCGAACCCGGCGACCACACGGTCGCCGGCCGACTCGGCCAGCGCTGCCCCGGCCTCGAAGGACGAGTAGTGGACCACCGGCATGAACTCGTGTGAGAGGAAGGCGCGGAGCACCTGGCGGATCACGTCAGTGGCGATGACCCGCGTGAGCCCGAGGCGGTGGGCGAGCATGGTGGCGAGGGTGGACTTGCCCACCCCGGCGGTGCCGGCGAGGAGGATGACGAGCGGGCGGTCGAGGCGGTCGAGCGCACGCCAGTGGCGGAAGCGGCTGACCGCCGCCTCGTCCTCCTCGAGCGCGAGGACCTCCTCGGCGAGCGCGGAGAGCTCGGCCGCCTCGATCCGATCGACGTCCAGCTCGAGCAGCCGTCCCTCCACGCGGCGGGCCAGCTCGTAGGCGCGCTCGAGCGGAAGCCCGATGGCCGTCAGCGACTGGGCCATCAGGCCCTTCGAGTAGGGGGCGCCGCCGCCGCGGGAGACGACGACCGTCTCAGGCACGGTCGCTCAGCCCGAGGAGCTCGGCGTCGAGGTCGGCGCCCGGGGCTACGGGGCGGTTGCGGAGGAAGACCACGCGCGCGCCATCCTCTCGCGCCCGGCGGGCCACCGTGTCGATCGCGGCCGCCTTCAGCTCCGTGAGGTAGACGTCGCAGCGCTCGGCGCGGGCGCGGTCGAGGTCGTGCCCGAGCTCCTCCCGGCGGGCGAGGGCGGTCGAGACCACGACGGGCTCGAGCCCAGCGGGCACGGCGGCGGAGGTGGAGAACACCGCGACGCGAGCGTTGGCGGCCAACGGCTCCACCGGCTCGGGACGCAGCTCGAAGGTCAGCGTGCGACCGGGGCAGACGGCGGCCACCTCCGCGGCGAGGGCGGGATCGCCGGCCTGGACGAGAGCCAGATCCGCCCGCAGCAGGCGGTAGGAGCCGAGGGCCTCGAGCGCCCCACGACGGTCTCCGACCACGCACACCGTGCGGTCGGCCTCCACCGGCGGCAGGCACGACCCCGAGCCCTCAAGCACGAGTGTGCCGGGAGCCTGCTCGAGGGCGAGGCGCACACCGGCGGCCACCGTCGAGTCGTAGGGGATGCCGGCCAGTCCGCCGCCCACCCGCCGGCAGCCGATGGCGGGCACTCCGGACAGGGCAGCGTCCTCCAGGAAGTCCGAGGCCGCGTGGCCGCCGGCCTCAGCCACGGCGAGGAGCTCCTCGAGGCCGGTGCCGGCGGCAGCGAGCACCGGCTCGGGCGGGCCGCCGCGACCCATGGCGAGGATCACCGGCCGGGCCCCACGCTCGCGCAGCAGGGCGGCCCAGTGGCCGGCCACCGCGGTCTTGCCGGTGCGCTTGCCGGTGCCGATGACCGCGAGGACCGGACCGTCTAAGCCGAGTGGCTCGTACGCCGGTGCCTCCAGGAGGACCCCGGGGGCCTCGTAGTCGAGCCCGAGGTGGAGGACGAGCGCCGCCAGGTGGAGCTTGGCCGGGGCGTCCAGCACGGGCTCGTCGGCGAGGTCGACCACGGCGCGGCCCTCCGGGCGGGCCCGCACGGCCGCCCGCACGAGCTCCGCCACCGGCGCCCCGCTCGCGACCGCCCGCCCGTAGTGGCCCTCGGGCGCGGCGAGCACGGCGGCCGGGACCTTCTCCTCCCCGCCGCAGAAGACGACCGACGCCACGCCACGCTCGGCGTCGAGACGATCGAGGGCGTCGCGGACGGCCGGGGGGTGGTGCTCGCCGTCGATCAGCGCGATCACCGGGCCGGGAGGGCTCACGCCGACATTGTCACCGCCCGAGCCCGAAGGCGGCATCACGCCGCTCCCGTCCTTTCGTTAGGGTCGCGCCCAGCGCGCTCCTTGAGGGAGGAGCACGCGGCGGTCTCGGCGCGTCGTTCGCGGCCGGCGGCGTCCTCCATCACAGGCCACGCGGAGGAGGAGAGGATGGACATCTCGCGGACCAGGGAGTTCCCGGTGCTCGTGCACTGGCAGCAGCCGCGCTGCCTGCTGGGCGCGGGGGCGTCGGAGATAGCCGCGCCCCAGGCCGCGGCGATGGGCCTCAAGCACGGCGGCCACGTCGGCGCGCACTCGCACGCGGGCGCCGGGCACCGCCACTGAGGGTCCTCGAGTGGACCGGGTCCTCGGCGACTTCGTCCGCCTCCTGCGCCGCAACCGCGTCCGGGTGTCCACCGCCGAGGGGCTCGACGCGCTGAGCGCGGTGGAGAGCGTCGGCCTCGCCGAGCGCGACGTCGTCCGCGACGCGCTGCGCGCCACGCTCGTCAAGAGCCCCGAGGATCTCCCGGCCTTCGAGCGGCTGTTCGACCTCTACTTCGGGCTCGGGCACGAGCGCCGGCCCTCCGCGGCCCACCTGCATCCCGACCACCTCGGCGCGGGCGGATCGCCCACCGAGCTTCGCTTCGGCGAGGACCTCGAGGCCGACCCGCTCGACGACGAGGGCGGCCACTCCCACGAGGCGCCCGAGCCGGTCGACCTGCGCCGCTTCCTCGAGGAGGAGGACATCCGTCCCTCCACCGACCTGCACGGCGAGCCCGAGCGGCTGCGCCTGTCGGTGTTCGGATCCCAGCTCATGCTCTCGCGCAGCCAGGACGCCCTCGAGGCCGCCATGCGCCGACAGACCCATCAGCTGAAGGTGCGCCGGGCACGGTCGTTCGAGCCCGGCGGCGTGGCCCCCGAGACCGGCGCCGAGGAGCTGCCGCTCGACCTGACCACCGCCGAGCTGGTGGAGCTCGTGGAGGACCTGCGCGAGGAGGGTGTGGACGAGGGCCTGCTCCAGGCCATCGAGGCCCAGTCGGAGGAGATCCTGGCCGCGCTCCCCGAGCTGCTGCGCTCGCTGCGGGAGCGCCAGGATCGGCTGGCGGCCGCCCGCGAGGACGCCGACCCCGGCCTCGGAGCCCTACCGCTGCGCCGCCGGCTCGACCTCTCCCCGCGCGAGAAGCGCGAGCTCGAGGCCGCCATCCGCCGCCTCGGCCGCCAGCTTCGCGGGGCGACCACGCGCCGCCAACGCCGCGACCGCGTGGGCCGCATCAGCGTCCCCCACACCCTGCGGCAGAACCTGGCCTACGAGGGCATCCCATTCCGCCCCGTCTTCCGACGCCGCCGCGAGGGCCGTCCGCGGCTCTGCGTGCTGCTCGACGTGTCGGTGTCCACCCGCAACCTCGCGCGCCTGTGGCTGCACCTGGTCTACGAGCTCCAGAGCCTCTTCTCGAAGGTCCGCACCTTCGCGTTCGTGGCCGACCTGGTGGAGGTCACCAGCCTGCTCGAGGACCGCTCGCTGGCCGGCGCGACCGAGGCCATCTTCGGCGGCGAGCTGCTCGACGTGGACGAACAGCGACTTCGGCCACGCCGCCGAGCTGTTCCGCACCGAGCACCTGAGCGCGGTGAGCCGCCGCACGACGGTGGTGGTGCTGGGCGACGGTCGCAACAACGGCCGCCCGCCCGGCGTCGCGGCGCTCGAGGACGTCGCCCGGCACGCGCGGCGCATGGTGTGGCTGTGTCCCGAGCCACGCTGGAGCTGGTCGCTCGGGGGCTGCGACATGCCCCGCTACGAGCCGGTGTGCGACTCGGTCGAGGTGGTCAGGTCGATCGACGACCTCGGCCGGGTCGCGGCCGAGCTCGTGCCCGGCCTCAGCGGCTCGGGGGAACCGGCGCGGCGCGGCGGCGGATAGCCGAACGCCAGGGGTCCGAGCAGCTGGCCGGCTCGAGGACGCACCGCACGACCTGTCGATGCACGGGCGCGACTCCGGCCCACACCGCGCGTGCGATGGGGTTCTCCTGTTGCACGAAGGTGGCGAAGAGCAGCGTGTGCTCCTGGCGCTTGAAGAGCAGTTCGGCCGGCAGCCCGAGGCGGGAGCTGGCAGCAAGGAGCGCGAAGTCCGGGGAGCTGCGCCCCACCTCCCAGCCGAGCACGAATCGGTCAGACCGAGTTGAACCGAGCTCCAGGCCGAGCGCAAACCACCCTGACCGGAGCGCGCTTCGCATGATCACCGGAGCGTCTTCCAAGATCGCTCGGGCCCATTGCTCGCCCGTCCGGTCCTGAGCCGGGCCGGTTTCGACGAGGAAGGCGTCCTCGTAGTCGACGTGGGAGAGCGTGCTGAGCGTTCGCGCGGCCGGCGGCATTGCGACCTGGCGC
>JBPCQB010000091.1:0-2315 GCA_050998555.1 Thermoleophilaceae bacterium | reverse complement strand
CTCCGGGGGCGTCGACTCGTCGCTCGTGGCCGCGCTCGCCGCGCGCGCGCTCGGCTCGCGGGCGCTCGCCGTGACCGCGGTCTCTCCGGCGCTTGCCACCGGGGAGCTCGACGGCGCGGCTCGGGTGGCCGCCGCGGTGGGCATCGCGCACGAGACCGTCTCCACGGCCGAGCTGGCGCGCGAGGGCTACCGCCGCAACGGTCCCGACCGCTGCTACCACTGCAAGTCGGAGCTGTACGAGAGCCTGGCAGCACTCGCCGCGGCTGCCGGCGGCGCCACCGTGCTCTCGGGCGCGAACGCCGACGACCTCGGGGACTGGCGCCCGGGCCTGCGGGCGGCTGCGGAGCGCGGGGTGGTCCACCCCCTACTCGAGGCGGAGCTCGGCAAGGCCGACGTGCGCGAGCTGGCGCGCCGGCTGGGAGTTCCCAGCGCGGAGAAGGCGGCCAGCCCCTGCCTGGCCTCCCGCGTTCCCTACGGCACCGAGGTCGATCCGGACACGCTTCGACGCATCGACCGGGCGGAGCGTGTGGTGCGCGCGCTCGGCTACGGGCCGCCCCTGCGGGTGCGCCATCACGGCGACCTCGGGCGCGTCGAGCTCGGCGAGGCGGACCTGGGTCGCGCGCTCACTCCTCTCGGCGGGAGGGAGATCGCCGAGGCACTGCGCTCGGCGGGCTACGCCCGCGCCGAGGTGGCGGCGGAGCCCTTCCGCTCGGGCTCGCTGAACGTGTCGCTGCGCGCCGGAAAGGAGGCGCCGGTCTCGAGCGCCTGCTGAGGCCGTCCGAGGAGGTAGCCCTGCGCGCCCTGGACGGGGATCCCTCCGCCGCCGGCCTCGCGGACCAGGGCCAGCATCTCCGGGGTCTCGATGCCCTCGGCGATGACGAAGGCCTCGATCTCCCGGGCGAACGAGACGATGGACACGAGCATCGCCCGCCCGGCGCGGTTCTCGAGGGCCGAGGCGATGACCGCCCGGTCGATCTTCACGAAGTCGACCGTGAGTCGGCGCAGCATCTCGAGTCCGGCGTTGCCGGCGCCCACGTCGTCGAGGGCGACCTTGAACCCATGCTCGCGCAGGCGCTCGACCTCGGGCGCGATCGCGGCGGCCGCGGCCCCGGAGCGCTCGGATATCTCGATCACGAGGCGGCCGGGGTCGAGGCCCACCGCCGCGACCCCCTCCTCGAGACGGTCGGCGGTCCCGGGCATCTGACTCAGCGTGCAGGGCGCCATGTTCAGGAACAGCAGGGCGTCCGCGGGGAGGTCGCCCGCTCGTCGAAGCGCGGCGGCACGGCAGATCGTGTCGAGGTCGCACTCGTGGCCGATGCTCTCGGCCACGCGGAAGGCCTCCAGGGGTCCGTCGAGCCCGTACGAGGTGGCCGGTCGGGCCAGCGCCTCGAAGCCGAGCACGGTCTCGGTCCCGAGGTCCCAGATGGGCTGGAAGGCCATCCCGATCTGGCCGTCGTCCATCAGCCCTTGCAGAGCACGGGCCTGCGCCATGGTCACCACGGGGTCGGGCCGGCGCATCTCCTCGAAGGACACGCGGACGTCGCGGCCGTGGCGCTTGGCCTCGTAGACCGCGGAGTCTGCCCGACCCCAGAGCGCGTCGGGCTTCTCGCCGACCTTCGCGGCCGCCGCGTGGCCGATGCTCACGGTGACGCCGGGGAGCCGCTCGGCGACGTCGGTCCGTATCCGCTCGAGCGCCGTCCGCGCCGACTTCCGGTCGGTGCGGGGAAGGAGAAGGGCGAACTCGTCGCCGCCGAGGCGGAAGGCGCGATCGCCCTGGCGCGCCGAGCTGAGGATCCGGGCCAGCTCCGCGAGCACGCGATCTCCGTGCAGGTGACCGTGCCGGTCGTTCACGAACTTGAAGTCGTCCACGTCGATCACCGCGAGCTCGAGCGGGGTGTGGTGACGAGTGGCGTCGGCCACCGCCCGGTGGAGCTCCTCCTTGAACGCGCGGTGGTTCTCGAGGTCGGTGAGGCCGTCACGGCGGGCGCGCTGGAGTGCGGCGCGGTGCAGGGCGTTCACCCGCCGTCCGCCCACGAGGTAGAAGATGGGCAGCGACAGCGGAAAGCCGACGAGCCCGAAGAGCAGGAGCCCCACGCGCAGCTCGTCCACGGCCTGGCTGAGCTCGGCGCCGTCGCGATCCACCTGGAGCGCCAGGCGCCGGTCGCCGGCGCGCACGGGGGCGACGAAGGAGAGATCGCCCTGCTCGCGCTCGGCCAGCTCGGCACCGGAGCCGGTGCCCCGGGCGACCGCCCGGGCGAAGGGCTCCGTGTCGCGCTCGCCCACCTGCGAGCGCTCGCCTGCGGCCACGACCCTCC
>JBPCQB010000119.1:0-8453 GCA_050998555.1 Thermoleophilaceae bacterium | reverse complement strand
ACGTACTGGGTGATGGGCTCGACGCCCAGTTCGTTGGCCACGCCGGTGCGGGTGATGACGTAGAAGGCGAGGAAGGCCCCGCCGATCTGCTTGATGGCGCCGAGCACCACCCACCCTGGGCCGGCGGAGAGGACGGCGGCCCACCAGCTGCGGGAGTTCTCCTCGGTCTTGTCGGGCATGAAGCGCAGGTAGTCGACCTGCTCGCCGATCTGAGCGATCAGCGACAGGGCGATGCCGGCGCTCGTGCCGAAGGCGATCAGCGAGAACGCCGAGCCGCTGGGCGACTCGCCGCCGAAGGATGTGAAGGCGCTGAAGACGCTCGGGTCCTGCACGAGGATGGCCACGAAGGGAGCGGCGAACAGAACGAGCCATATGACCTGCGTCCAGAGCTGGAACTTCGCCAGCAGCGTCATGCCGAAGATCACGAGCGGGATGATCCCGACCGCGGCGATGAGGTAGGACAGCCACAACGGGATGCCGAGGAAAAGGGTGAGCGCCTGGCCCATCACCGCTCCCTCGAGCGCGAAGAAGATGAACGTGAAGCTCGCGTAGATCAGCGAGGTGAGCGTCGACCCGAGGTAGCCGAATCCCGCGCCGCGGGTCAGCAGGTCCATGTCGATGTGGTACTTGGCCGAGTAGTAGGCGATGGGTATGCCGGTGATGAAGATCGTGACCGCGGCGAGCAGGATCGCGAGGATCGCGTTGGTGAACCCGGCAGCCACCGCGATCGACGCGCCGATCGCGAAGTCGACGAGGTAGGCGATGCCGCCCAGGGCGGCGGAGGCCACCACGAAGGAGCTCCAGCGACGGAAGGACCTCGGCGCGTAGCGCAGCGAGTAGTCCTCGAGCATCGCGTTGTCGGTCCACTTGCCGAACCTGCGGGTTGGGGTGTCGACGGGCTCGGCGGGGGTGGCGGTCGCTGCCATTCTCGGTGTCGCCCTTTCTCGGGGTCGCCGGCCTTCGAAGAGCCGGGCCCGAGGAACCCTCCTCCAAGCTCGCGCCGGGCTCCTTCGACACCGGTCCAAGATTCGGCCGCGAACATCCACCCGCCGTACAGCGAGGACGGACGGGGCGCGACTAGGATCGCGCGCCGGTGAAGGCGGCCGTCCGCAGGCCGCCGGACCGAGTCCCCGAGGCCGCGGAAAGGAGGACGGTGCGACTCTCGCCCCGCGAGCAGGAGAAGCTCTTGGTGTTCACCGCGGCCGAGGTGGCGCGCCGGCGGCGGGAGCGCGGCCTCCGGCTCAACCATCCCGAGGCGGTCGCCCTGATCTCCGCCGAGATCATGGAGGGGGCGCGCGATGGCCACACCGTGGCCGAGCTCATGAGCATGGGCGCGACCGTGCTCGACGCCGAGGACGTGATGGACGGCGTTCCCGAGCTCGTCACCGAGGTGGCCGTGGAGGCCACGTTCCCCGACGGCACCAAGCTCGTGACCGTTCACGACCCGATCTCCTGAGTGGGTCGCGGCGTGATCACCTGGCGCACTCCGCGGACGCCGGCGCGGTGAGCCTGCACCCGGGCGAGGTCATCTGCGCGGAGGACGATCTACCGCGCGGGGCCGACCGTCGCGTCGAGAGCCTCCGGGTGGCCAACGTCGGCGACCGTCCGATCCAGGTCGGCAGCCACTTCCACTTCTTCGAGGTCAATGCCGCGCTGCGCTTCGAGCGCCCGGCCGCCTACGGGATGCGCCTGTCGGTCCCCGCGGGGTCGGCGGTGCGGTTCGAGCCGGGAGACGAACGGGACGTCGACCTCGTGCCCCTGGCCGGTCGGCGGGTGGTGCGCGGGATGAACGGCCTCGTTGAGGGAGCGCTCGACGAGCCGGCGGTGCGCGAGGCGGCCATGCGCCGTGCGGAGGGCCGCGGGTCAGGCGACGGAGGGCCGCCGGGGTGAGCGGCCTCGACCGTCGCCGCCGCGCCGCCATGTTCGGCCCGGCCGTCGGAGATCGCGTGCGCCTGGCGGACACCGACCTGCTGATCGAGGTCGAGGACGACCTCACCCTCGCCGGCGACGAGGCGGTCTTCGGCGGCGGCAAGTCGATTCGCGAGGGCATGGCGCAGGGCACTCGCACGCGCGACGAGGGGGCGGTCGATCTGGTCATCACCAACGTGCTGGTGCTCGATCACTGGGGAATCGTCAAAGCCGACGTCGGCGTCCGTGACGGGCGCATCGAGGGGCTCGGGAAGGCCGGCAACGGCGACGTCATGGACGGCGTGACGATCGAGATCGGCGCCGGGACCGAGATCATCGCCGGCGAGGGAATGATCCTGACGGCCGGGGGCATCGACGCTCACGTGCACTACATCGCACCCCAACAGGCGGCGGAGGCGATCGCGTCGGGCATCACCACGATGGTCGGCGGTGGCACGGGGCCGGCCACGGGGACGAACGCCACGACCGCGACGCCGGGGGAATGGCACATCCACCGCATGCTCCAGGCCGTCGACGCACTGCCGCTCAACTTCGCCCTGCTCGGCAAGGGCAACTGCGCGCGTCCGGAGCCGCTCCGAGAGCAGGTGGCCGCCGGGGCGGCCGGGCTCAAGGTCCACGAGGACTGGGGAGCCACGCCCCAGGCCATCCGCACCTGCCTCTCGGTGGCCGACGAGCTCGACGTCCAGGTGGCCATCCACACCGACACCCTCAACGAGTCCGGCTACCTCGAGGACACAGTCGCCGCCTTCGAGGGCCGGACGATCCACACCTACCACACCGAGGGGGCCGGAGGAGGGCACGCGCCGGACGTGATCCGCCTGTGCGGCGAGCCGAACGTGCTGCCGAGCTCGACCAACCCCACCCGCCCCTACACGCGCAACACCCTGGACGAGCATCTCGACATGCTGATGGTCGTGCATCACCTCTCGCGGGAGGTGCCCGAGGACGTGGCCTTCGCGGAGAGCCGCATCCGCGGCGAGACGATCGGGGCGGAGGACGTGCTGCACGACCTCGGCGCGCTCAGCGTGATCTCCTCGGACTCGCAGGCGATGGGTCGCGTGGGCGAGGTGTGGACGCGCACGTGGCAGACAGCGCACTCCATGAAGCGACAGCGCGGGCCGCTTCCGGGCGACTCCGAGCGCTCCGACAACAACCGGGTCAAGCGCTACGTGGCCAAGGTGACCCGGAACCCGGCCGTCGCCCACGGCCTCTCCGACGAGGTGGGCTCGGTGGAGGCGGGCAAGCTCGCCGACCTCTGCCTGTGGGAGCCCGGCTTCTTCGGGGTCAAGCCGCGGCTCGTCGTGAAGGGGGGACTGATCGCCTGGAGCCAGATGGGCGACCCGAACGGCTCGATCCCCACTCCCGAGCCCGTGCTCTCACGCCCGATGTGGGGGGCCCTCGGGGAGGCCCGTCGCGACACCTGCGTGACCTTCGTCTCCCAGCAGTCCCTCGCCGAGCCGGGGCTCGCCGAGCGACTCGGCCTCGGCAAGCGCCTGGCGGGGGTCGGTGGCACGCGTGCACTGGGCAAGCGCGACATGGTGCTGAACGATGCCATGCCCGATATCGAGGTCGATCCCGAGACCTACGTGGTCACGGTCGACGGGCAGGCCATCGGCTCTGAGCCCGCCGAGGAGCTGCCGCTCGCACAGCGGTACTTCCTGTTCTGAGGGGTTCGGTGCGCCTCGAGTCCACAGAGCTCCTCGACCTACTCCAGGTGGCCGACAGCGCGTTTCCGATCGGGTCCTTCTCCCACTCGCTCGGACTCGAGTCGCTGGCCGCCCGAGGCGCGCTCGCCTCGCCCGCGGACCTGAGCCGAACCGGCGAGCGCCTGCTCGGCGCCCTGGCCACCTCGGACCTCCCGGCGGCTTGCGCCGCCCACGGCGCCGAGGAGCTGGAGTCGCTGGTGGCGGCCGACCACGCGGTGGCGGCAACGCGCTCGGCCCGCGAGAGCCGGGACGCGAGCGCCGCGATGGGGCGGCGAATGATCGTCGCCGCCGGGGCTATAGGCGTCGATGATCCCCTGCTCGACGCCTACGAGGAGGCCGTGCGAGGGGAAAGGGCCCCGGGCAGCCATCCTGTGGCCTGGGGGAGCTCGCTGCGGGCGATGGGGGTCTCGCTCGACGCCGCTCTCCACGGGCTCGCCTTCTCGGTTCTGGCCGGGTTCGTGGCCGCGGGCCAGAAGCTCATACCCCTCGGACAGGGCGCTGCCCAGGGCGTGCTGAGGGAGCTGCAGCGCACGATCACGACAGCCGTCGAGCGCAGCCGGGAGCTCGATCCCCTGGACGTCTTCGCCTTCGCACCCGAGCTGGAGATCGCGTCGATGGCGCACGAGCGCCTCGACGGGAGGCTGTTCGCATCGTGAGCGCCCTGCGACTCGGCATCGGGGGACCCGTGGGGTCGGGCAAGACCGCGCTCATCGCCGAGCTGTGCCGTCGCATGGCGGACCGCCTCGAGATCGGCGTGGTGACGAACGACATCTACACCCGGGAGGACGCGGAGTTCCTGACCACGGCCGGAGTGCTCCCGGCACACCGCATCGTGGCCGTGGAGACGGGCGGGTGCCCCCACACCGCGATCCGCGACGACGTGTCGATGAATGCCCTGGCCGTCGAGGAGCTCGAGCGCCGGGAAGGGCCCCTCGAGCTCGTCTTCGTCGAGAGCGGCGGCGACAACCTCGCCGCCTCCTTCAGCCCTGAGCTGGTCGAGGCATCGATCTACGTGCTGGACGTGGCCGGCGGGGACAAGGTGCCGCGAAAGGGAGGGCCCGGTGTCACCCGCTCGGAGCTGCTCGTCGTCAACAAGGTGGACCTGGCCCCCATGGTCGGGGCGGACCTGTCCGTCATGGAGGGCGACGCTCGGCGACTCCGTGGCCGCGCCCCCGTCGTGATGGCCTCCGTCGCCCACGGGGACGGCATGGAGGAGGTGGAGTCATGGGTGGAGAGGGCCGCCCGGCACCGTCGCTGGGAGCCCGCAGTATCCGACGCGCGATCGCAGGTCGAGCATCGCCACGCACGCAGAGGGGACCACGCCCAAGGCGGGGCACTCCACCGCGATGGGGACGGCTAGTCACCCCGCCGGCGCTCCGCGAGGGCATTCTCCGCCTCCGGCTTCGTCCCCGTGGGTCGCGGACGGTGATCGCCGAGCGACGCTTCCAATCTCCGCTCGGCTCGGTCCGCGCGAGCTATCCGGACTCCTCGGGCACCGCCGTAGTCGTGACCACCCACCCGGCGGGGGGAGTGCTCGGTGGCGACCAGCTCGACGTAGGGGTCGAACTGGCCGAGGACGCCCGCGCCACCCTCCTCGACCAGGGAGCCACGCAGGCCTACCGCGGCTCCCCGGCTTGCCGGCAGACGGTCCTCAGGGTGGCCGACGGCGCGGTGCTCGAGCACCTTCCCCACCACGTCATCCCCTTCGCCGGCTCCTCCCTCGCGCTCGAGACGCGCTTCGAGCTCGACGCGGGCGGAACGCTGATCGCCTGGGACGCCCTCGCCGCGGGGCGCGTGGCACGTGGTGAGCGGTTCGCCTTCGAGCGGCTCTCGAGTAGGACCGTGCTGCTGAGGGACGGAATGCCCCTGGTGCGCGACGGCGTCGACCTCGACGGCGGCGGAGAGCCGTTCGGGGGCTTCTCATATCTCGGCGCGATGTACGTGGCCGCCCCTGTGGACATGGCTCCCCTCGCCGACGGGATCCACACGGCGTTGGCCGGTGACCGGCGCGTGCTCGCCTCCGCGAGCGCGCCGGTCGAGGGGGTCTGCGTGGTCCGTATTCTCTGCGACGGAGCTCCCGAGCTCTACCGCTCGCTCGAGCGAGCACGCGCGCTGGCGCGAGGGGAGCTCGGCCTCGTCGAAGCGCCGCCGATCGCCTGATAATCGGTTGCGAGGCTTCGCGGACCCGGCGGGCTTCCGCTGAAGGGTCGCCACGAATCCGGGTCGGAGCGTCGACTCCGACGGGCGAGTGGTGATCACTCCGATCGACTCGTGATCGTCGGCACCGCGAACAGATGAGCCCATCGCCTCGAGCGAGACCCTCGTGGTCGGAGTGAGCGTGCGGCGTATGGTCGTCCAGGGCGTGGTCGCCGGGCGTCGTCGCTGTCCTACTGGTGATGGGCGCGTCGGCGCTCGGGTCGTGGTACCTGGGCCTCCTCGCCGCGCTCATGGTGGGAGTCGCTGCCTTCTCGCTCTACCAGGCGAAGACCTTCCAGCCCACGCTCATCGCCGACGAGCGTGGTGCTCTTCTTCCTGGCGTTCCTGCCGCAGTTCGTCAACCATGGCGCGGGTCCACTGCCCCAGACGCTGACCCTGGCCGCGATCCACGTGGTAGAAGGGCTCATCTGGCTCTCCGCGTACGCTCGCCTCGTCGACCGCGCGCGTGGAGTGCTCGCCGCGCCGCGCGTCAAGGCATGGCTCGAGCGGACCACCGGCGTGGTGCTCATCGCGTTCGGGGTGCGGGTCGCCGTAGAGCGGCGCTGAGGCGGCCGGGCGTCTGCCGCGCGCGGAGCCGCGGGCCAGCCGCCTCACCGGAACAGCCGCGCGTTGCGGTCCTCCGGCCGACCCGGAGTGCCGCGCGGGCGCCCGCCCTGGGCGTCGATGAACGCCAGCGCGCGCGACGCGCCCGCCGGGGTATCGCCGGTGCCCGCGTGATCGAGCATCCACGTCTCGAGCGCGACGCCTCCGCCGGCGGTCTCCACCAGCCGGAACGCGCGGGCCTGTTGCGGATGGTCGACCAGCGAGGAGGTGGAGACCAGCCAGTAGCCGCCCGCCCGGGTGCGACGCGGCTCGATGGCGTTGCGATGGGTCGAGCCCGACACCGCGGCGACCATACGGGGCTGGCGATCGAGGAGCGCGAGGGCGCGGTCGCCGCCCTCCGAGGAGGCGAGCGGCTGGTGGGAGAAGACCACGACGTGACGGCGACCCGCGCGGCGGAGCTCCCGCCGCAGCCAGCGAAGCTGCGTCGGCGCCACTCGTCCGCCCGTCCCGCTGTCGCGGCGCGCCAGGTCGAGCACGATCCCGCGGGCGCGCCCACCGAGGTCGAAGGCGTGGTCCATGCGAGCGCCCCGTCCGCCGTGCCCGCTCGCCGCGCGCAGGCGCCCGATCACCTCGACGGCCGAGAGCTGACGGCGGCGGGGGTCGGGCGGCACGCGGACGCTCCGACCGGGCACGCCGCCCTCCAGCACCCGGTCGACCACCTCCGGGGAGAGCGCCTGCTCGGAGCGCGGGAGGTCGGCATCGCGGTCGATCTCCACCACGGCTCTGTCCCCGGTGGCCACCGCGCCCGTGCGCGGCGTCGGCGCCACGACGCCCTGCACGAGCAGGTCGTGGTTTCCCACCACCGGGTACCAGGGCGCGCGCAGGCCCTCGGCCCGGAACGGTCGCTGGGCACGCCGCAGCAGCCGCGGGTAGCGCGGGGCGTCCACGTCGGGGCGGTAGAGGAGCGGGTCGGGGTTGTCGGCCGACTGCGGCCCGTCGTAGGCGCGCCGGCCGCTGGCAGGATCCACCCGACCGCCGCGGAGCACGTCCAGCAGGAGATCCATCTCGTTCTCCTGGGCGTTCTCGATCAGGTCCCCGGTGGCCACGACGGCCTGGGGATCGAGATCGTTCAGCGAGCGGACGGTGGCGTCGAGCACCTGCGAGGTCAGCGCCTCCTGGGGCCGGAACGCCGCGGTCAGCGGTGGGCCCAACCGGTCGAGGACGGGCAGGCGCGCGGGCGACTCCTCGTCGCCGACCTGGGAGTCGGTGAGCTGGGCGAAGACGGCCAGCGTGCGGCCGGAGGGGCGGGCCGGGGACAGCTCGGCGCGGGGGACGAGCGGCTCGCCTGGACCCGGCTCGAGGGCACCGTCTCCGTCGCCGTCGCGGAGGGCGGCCTCGACGGTCGACCCGGGCACGGGCGGCTCGCCGGCCCCGCAGCCGAAGGTCGCGAGCGCGACGATCGCGCCGAGCAGCACGGCCGCTCCACCCCGTCGCAAGGCCCCCACTACTCCGCCCTCAACCCGGCCACCACCGGCTCCCGGGCCACGCGCCGGCCCACCCACGCGGAGGACACCACCGCCACTACGACGAGTCCGGCGATCACCGCGACCATCGAGCCGGCGCCGGCGCTCAGCGGCAGCGCGGCGTAGTCGGCCGCGAGCGCGGTGACGGCGGGGCCGAGTAGGAGCCGCTCGAGGGCGAGGCCGAGGACCCCGGCCAGCACCACCACCAGCGCCGCCGCCCCCCCGAACACGAGCGCGAGGTGGCGCCGGCCGGCACCACCGGCCCGCAGCACGGCCATGGCCGGGCGGCGCTCGAGCGCCGTGAGGGCGAGCGCCTGCACCAGCGCGTACAGGCACATCAGGCCGTTGACCGCCGCCACCGCGCGCAGCATGTCGGCGAGCGTGCCGAGGAAGCGGGCGTTGTTCGTGGTCGCGCCGCCCACCGCGGGCTCCGGCAGCGCGCCGAGCTCGTCGAGGGCGTCGGTCACCGCGGCGCGGCTGGCGCCGGGCTCGAGCCGGACGGCGATCGTCGGATCCGCCCCGGACGTGGCGCCCG
>JBPCQB010000100.1:0-17536 GCA_050998555.1 Thermoleophilaceae bacterium | reverse complement strand
CCATCGCCGCGAGCGTGCGGTACGTGTTCGTGCCGAGCGTGCCCCGCATCGCGAATATCCAGTGCGGGATCTGGTGGGCCACGCGGGTGTCGTCGGTCTGCGGGGCCTCGGCGAAGCGGGCCACCAGCTGCCGGGCTCGGGATCGATCAGGTAGCCCTCGAGCCGGCCGTAGAAGTCGAAGTACGTATCGCCCTTGCTCAGGCCCACGAGCCGGTTGGCCTCGGCCATGAGGTCCTCGAGCCCCTGGGTCAGTTCCTGGTCCTCGCGGGCGCGGTCGCCGAAGATCACCCGCAGGGTCACCCGGTCGAACAGGCCCTCCCACTCGTCCCAGCCCAGCTCGCGGCCGGTCCGCAGCCGCTCGACCTCCTCGCCGACCACCGCGAGGAAGCGCTCGGCCATCGGGTGCAGGCGCTCGGAGGTGGCCAGCACGGACTCGTTGAACGCGCGGCGGTCGCGCCACTCCTCGCCGCGGGAGACGGTGAGCGCGTCGGGCTGGAAGTGGTCCATGCCCTTGCCCTTGGCGCCCGCGTCGGCGGCGTAGGGGCCCGCCGAGCGATCGAGCACTTCGCGGATGGCCTGGGTCCCCCAGAGCACCACCACCCGCCCGCCGAACAGCCGCGCGCCCTCGCCGCCCCGGTCGCGACGCAGGGAGGAGAGCGTGGAGATGGCCCGCCGGTCGATGTCGATCGCGTTCAGGACTCGGCTGACCACCGGACGCGGGGCGAACAGCCCCCGGGCGATGGTGGGCAGGAGGCCGGTGAGCGCCACCCCGAGGCTCTCGATCAGCGAGGCCTCGGGCAGGCCGGAGCCGTCGGCGTGCGCCGCCGAGGCGCCCGCCGGCGAGTCACCCGCCTCCGCGCTCGCGGCGCCCACCCGGCGTAGTTCGACACGTCGGAGCCGATCGCCGACAGCGCCCGCCGCGTGCCGGCGATCCGCTTGCCGACCTTCCCGTCACCCTCCGGTCCGTCGGCGGAGATCCGGTGCCACGGCAGGAACGCGTTTGGCAGGCCCTCGAGCGCGGGCGTGAGCTCCGGGTAGTGGCGCAGCAGCACGTCCTTCATCTTCGTGTTGTTCACCCAGTCGATGCCGGCCTGCGTGTAGACCTCGGGCCGGAAGTCGGTGGTGAAGAACCGGTCGCTCTTCAGCCGCCGCGAGGCCATGAGGATGAAGACCCGGAAGGCGGTGTCCGAGAACCCGAACCCGGGCGGCAGCGGCTCGGCGTACATGCCGATCTGCAGGTCGACCTTGTCGATGTCGTTGCCGTACACGCGGCGGATCTGCTCGGCCCACTCCTTGTTGTGGGTCAGCTCGTCGAACGAGCGCACCCGCGGCATCCGCATCTCCTCGCGGAAGTCGTTGTAGCGGGGCACGCCGCGCTCGCGGTCGCGGATGATGTCCATGGTCGCAAGGTCCATCAGCTCCCCGTCGATGCGCCGGTGCTCCTGAAGCGCCTTCGGGTAGTTGTGGAGGGTGATCGCGCCGGGGTTCTCGACGCCCAGCGAGTAGATGAGGTCACCGATGTCGAAGCGGTCCATGAACCCGCGCGTGTTGGCCCCCTGGAGCTCGACGAACTCGCGCTCCTCGACGAGCCGGCCGTCGGCCACCGAGTAGAGCTTCCAGTCGTCGGGGATGAGCGGGTGCATCCGGTAGACCGAGACGAACTCCTCGGTCAGCTGGAAGCGCGCACCGTGGTGCTCCTGCGGTGAGCCCATGATCCCGCTCGGCAGCTCGGAGTCGCCGAAGCGGCCGAAGGCGTTCTTGATCGTCTGGCCGAGCACGCCCGACCAGTTCGCGTTCATCGCCGCCCACAGCGCTGGGTTGTTGACGATCCCCGGCGTCCACTCGACGGTGTGGATCTTCGCCATCAGGGCGGAGTTGATGAGCCACGCGGTGTCGAAGAGGCGCTGGTCGTCCCAGCGCGGGTTCTCCTTCCGCAGCGCGTCGCAGATCGCGTTGTGCTCCTTGGTGAACAGCGTATGCAGGCAGGAGAGCCCGAACCACCAGTTCTCGTTGAAGCCGGTGAGGTCGACGCCGGACTGCGACGGGTCGTCCGGCAGCCGGCCGTCCTCGCCGATCACGAGCTTGCCGTCGGTGAACGAGCGAACCGTCTCCTGACGCTCCTCGATGTACATCCGCCGCACGGTGTCGGTCCCTGCACACAACGGCGGCGCGGGCCGAAACGGGAACGGCAGCGGCCCCGACCGCTCGAACGGCCACGGAGTTTGAGAACCACAACTGGTTCTTCCACGGGCGCGGCGAGCCCGACCAGGTGCTCGAGGTGCCGCTCGAGGCCGGCGACGACTGGCCCGAGGGCGACCCGGGATCCAGGCGGCGGCCAGCACGTTCAGCGTGGTCGCGGGCTTGAAGTGGTCGCGGGTCATCAGCTCGCGCGAGACCTCACGCGGGCTCGGGTCGTACAGCCTGGGGTGGCTTCTCGGCACGGATGCGCTTCGGGTCGATGTTGCGGCTGAACGAGCTGCCGCGCGAGCCCATCTCCGGGTCGTTCAGGTCGTTCCACAGGCCCTCGGGCGTGCGGGCGGTGCGGGCCTCGGGCGGGGGCTCCTCGGTGCCGTGCTCCTGGATCTTCTGGCTCGAGTCGAAGAGGTTCTTGTCGCGCAGGTCGAGCCGCAGCGACAGCAGGTTGAGCAGCGAGATAGGGAACGGCAGCTCGTGCCACTGGCGGCGCCGGTTGATCCGGCCGAACACCGCGTGCAGGGCGCGGTTCGGAAGCGGTCTACTCGCGGGAGAACCTGGACCTCTCTTCGGGGAAGGGGCGAAACGGGGCGCCCGAAGGGTGCCTTATAACGAGGTTACTGAGGGTAACATGCAATCCGTGACCTCGGTCGCCACGTTCTCCGGCCGCCCGCGGCGCCGAAGGCATCCGCTCCGCCCGCGGCGTGATGCATCGTCGGGATTGGCGTAGTGGAGAAATGCGAACACGGTTCCCGAGAGGAGCCCTGTGAGAGCACTCCGACGACGCCCCTCGGCCGGCCGCACCCGGCTCGCCGTGGGCGCCGGCCAGCCGCTGACCATCGTGACCGGGCAGGGGGCGGCGACCGTGTTCGTGAGTCCTCTCGTCCCCGGCGCAGGGCAACACTACGCAGCGGACGCCACGCCGGTGGACGAGGGGCATCAGCGTTTGGCGGACACGCCCGCTGCCGAGCCCACGACGGCAGACGCGCGTGAGCATCTCCGCCTCGCCGCTTCGCACCGACAGCGGCTCCCTGCTGTTCGAAGTGCGTGTACGCCCGCGCTGAGTCGTCCTCGGGGCCTCGGCCGCCCCGGAGGCGCTCGGTAGTCGTCTAGGTTCGCGGCGGGCATGGACGTCGAGACGGCCATCCGCGAGCGCCGGACGCACAAGGTCTACGGCCCCGAGCCCGTCGACCGCGAGACGCTCGACGAGCTGCTCGAGCTCGCCCGGTGGGCGCCGAACCACCACCTGACCAACCCGTGGCGCTTCCGCGTCCTCGGCCCCGAGGCCCTCGGCCGGCTCAAGGCGGCGGCGGGGCCCGAGGCGGCGTCGAAGCTCGACCGGGCGCCCACGCTGGTCGCCGTCTCGGTGGTGGAGGTGAACGACCCGGTGCAGCGCGAGGAGGACCTGTGCGCGGCGGCGTGCGCCACCTACATCGTGCTGCTCGGGGCGCACGCGCGCGGGTTCGTGGGGTACTGGCGCACCCCGGACGTGCTCCGTGGCGCCGAGGGGCGAGCCGCGCTGGGGATCGGTGAGCAGGAGCGAGTGATCGGCCTGGTGCACCTGGGGCGGCGGCGGCAGGAGCAGGCGGCGCCGGAGCGAGCGCCGGTGGGGGAGTACGTGGCGTACCTGCCGTAGCCCGGAGCACTTACGATGCACGACATGGCCTACATGCGGGATGGCCATAGCCGCGAGGCGGCTTCCGGAGAGGAGATCGCCGTGCTGCCGATCGACGAGTCGCGGCTGGCCATGATGCGGCGCATCAAGCGGCTGCCGGTCGCCGAACGCATCCGCCTGCTCGACCGGATGTGCCGCGAGCAGACGCAGATCGCGGTCCGCGCGCGCAGAGTTCGGTGAGCCGGCCTCAGCGGGAGTTGCGGCTCATAGAGCTGCTCCGCTCCCTTCGGGACCACCGGGTCGAGCACGTGGTCTTCGGCGCGGTCGCAGTCGCGTTCTACGGCCACGTGCGCGGGACCGCCGACCTCGACATCGTGGTCCGCCCGACTCAGGACAACCTGGGCCGAGTGCACGACTGGCTGGTCTCCGTCGACGCGCATCTGAAGCTGAGGCCCGAGCGGCGCTTCGGTCCGCGCGAGCGCCGGGGGATGCTCAAAGGCTCAAACGCCACGGTGCTGACGAACCTCGGGCAGGTCGACGTGGTGCAGGAGATCCCCGGTCTCCCCGCCTGGGATCACCTCGTCGCCGAAAGCGAGCGTTACGAGCTCGAGGATCTGACCGTGACCGTGATGGCGCGGTCGACCCTGATCGCGCTCAAGCGGCGGCGAAGCTCGCACCTCGACCTCGCGACATCGAGGCGATCGAGATGCTCCATCGCCTCGATGACTAGCTCGCGAAAGGACGTTCGCTGAGGACGCTCCCTTCCGGTCTCACGGCCCCCTCACCCCCCGAACCGCATCCCCCTCGGCGCCTCCCGCATCCGGATCACCCGCGCCGGCACCCCCGCCACCACCGCATTCGCCGGCACGTCGCGCGTGACCACTGCGCTCGTCCCCACGATCGCGTTGTCGCCCACGGTGACCCCGCGCAGGATGCACGCGCCGTAGCCGATCCACACGTTGTGCCCAACGCGCACGTCACGCTTGTAGATGCCCTGGAGGCGGATCGGGCGCTCGACCTCCTCGGCGCCGTGGTCGAAGTCGATCATCATCACCCGGTCGGCGATTACGCACTCGCGGCCGATCGAGACGTGCTGGAAGGCGGAGATCGTGCACTCCTGGCCGAGCACGGTCTTCGCCCCGATCGATACGACGCCCTCGTGCGCACGGATCTTCGTGCCGTGGCCGACCCACGACCAGCGTCCGAGCCGCACCCGCCCCTTACTGCCGACCTCCAGCCCCACGCCCGGCCCGATGAACGCCAGGCCGTCGAGCTCGAGGCGCCGCCCGCTGCGGGTGAGGAACCGGTAGCGCGCGAGCCGGGCGAGAAGTCGCGCGTACCGCGCGTTCAGCATCCGGTTGCGACGCATGAAGCGCAGCAACGCGAGCGCACCGCCGCGCCGGGGCGGCGGACGGGCGCGAAGGCCCTCGGCGGGCGCGTCCGCCGGAGGCGGGCCCACCACCGCCTCGTCGAGCTCCGGCGCGGCGTCCGTCAGCTGCTCTGGCTCGCCACGGCCCGGCGCACGCACTTGCGGCCCTTGTGCGTGCGCTCGTAGGCGTTCACCTGCGCGAGCGCCCCGGAGTCGAGCTCGGCCACGGCGCGGCCGATGTCGGCCACCGTCTGCTCGTCGTAGCCCGGCCACGGCTCGCCGTCGAGGCTCAGCCCGGATCCGTCGGCCGACGGCGGCGGGGCCTCCACGGTGACCCCCGCTGCCTCGGCCAGCTCGATCAGCGACGCGTGCAGGAACCCGGGCAACTCGCCCACGTCGGGGACGATCTCGGCGTCGGCGGTGAAGCCGAAGAAGATGCTGCCCGCGTAGGAGACGATGGTCACGCCGAGGCCCAGGTTCCCGCCCAGCGGAACGAGCGGGTAGATGGCCTCGAGCTCGCGCCCGAGGAGGAAGAGCTGCTCCTGCGGTCCCGGCACGTTGGTGACGACCAGGTTGATGTAGCGCTGGGAGTAGCCGAGGCGCGAGCCCTGCTCGCTGAGTGCGAAGGGCGCGAGCACCGAGGCCTCGACGCCCGCGCGAAGGGCCATCACCTGCGTCGAGTCCTTGAGCTCGTCCATGGTGGCGCTGATCGTCCGGAAGCGCACGAGCGGGTCGGTGATCCCCACCGGCAGCGGGACCTTCAGCCCCGAGACCTCGTTGCCCGCGCCGTCGTCTCCGCTCGAGCTTCGCAGCGCCACCGGTACGAAGACCTGGAGCTCGAGCCCGTCGACGTCGTGGCCGCGCCGGCGCAGGTGTCGGCCGAGCGCGCCGGCCACGACGGTGAGCACGACGTCGTTCAGCGACCCGTCGAGGCCGTCCTTGATCGCTTTGACGTCGGCGAGCGACTCGGTCTGCCAGGTGAAGCGCCGGTGCGGCCCGACGGGGGCGTTGTAGGGCGTGGGCGGGGCAGGTGACAGCGCGGCGCGGGCGGCGGCGCCGATGCCGGCCACCGTCCCCGCGGCGCGGGTCACCGCCTGCCGCGGCGAGCGCACGGCGCTCACCACCGACCGGATGACCTCGGGCGGTGCGGCGCGCTCGAGCGCGCCCTCGGCCAGCAGTCGTACGCCGGAGGGGCCCGGCTCGGGCTCCCACGGCTTCTTGGCGGGCCCGTCGCCGGCGTCGGGGTCCGAGTCGAAGATCGTGTTCAGGACGTCGACGCTGGCGATGCCGTCGACGATCGCGTGGTGCATCTTGTGGATCAGCGCGAAGCGCCCGCCCTCGATCCCCTCGACGAGCCAGAGCTCCCACAGCGGGCGGCTGCGGTCGAGGGCCTGCTCGAAGATTCGGCTGGTGAGCCTCTGGAGCTGCTCGGCGTCCCCGGGCGCGGGAAGGGCGGTGTGGCGCAGGTGGTAGTCCAGGCGGAAGTGCGTGTCGTCGACCCAGCGCGGCTGGGCGAGCCCGAGGGGGACCATCGCCAGGCGCTGGCGGTAGCGGGGCAGCAGGTGAAGGCGCCGCTCGATGAGGCCGGCGAACTCGTCGTAGCTCGGGGCCGGGCCCGAGCAGAGGTCGATGCCCCCCACGCTGAGGAGCCCCGATTCGTCCTCGCCGAAGAGGAACGACGCGTCGAGGGCGGTCAGTCGCTCGGAGTTGGTCACGGAGACGGCCTCACAGCCAGCGACGGGAGCGCTTGGCGGTCGCGCTCAGCACCCACGCGATGAACAGACCCTGGACCGGCAGCCTCACCCAGGCGATGGTCGTGGCCACCGGCCCGCCGCCGACGGCCTCGGGGTGGAGGGCGGCGTGGACGTTGGCCGGGAAGACCGCGATCAGCAGCGCCACGAGGCCCCACCGCGACCACGGACGGCGTAGCGCCGGCACCGCGGCGGCGACCCCGCCGGCGATCTCCGCCACGCCGCTCGCGTACACGACCTCGCGTTGGTAGGGGACGTACGGCGGCATGATCCGCAGGTAGAAGCCGGGCTTCAGGAAGTGCATCACGCCGGCGAAGACGAAGAAGGCGGCGAGTGGCCAGGGAGAGCGATGGGCGGATCGCAGCTTCTCCATGCCTGCGGCAGACTAACGCTCGCCGCGCCCGATGGCCGCCCCCTGCGCGCCTACCATGCGACGGCCGTGGCCGCCACCCGCTCCAGCCCCGCCGGCGACCTGGCCGAGCGCCTGGCCGGGGGCGACCCGCGCGCGCTCGCGCGGGCCATCTCGCTCGTGGAGAACGACGACCCCGAGGGCTGGGCGCTCGTGCGCGAGCTCTTCCCACGCACCGGACGCGCGACGGTGGTCGGGTTCACCGGTCCGCCCGGCGTCGGCAAGTCGACGCTCATAGGGGCACTGGTAGCGAGCGCGCGACAGCGCGAGCGTGAGGTGGCCGTGCTCTCGATCGACCCCTCGTCCCCGTTCACCCAGGGTGCTCTGCTCGGAGATCGCATCCGCCTGGTCGACCACTTCCTCGACCGCGGCGTGTTCATCCGCTCGATGGCCTCGCGCGGCTCGCTCGGCGGGCTGTCGGAGGCCTCGCTCCAGGCCGCGCTGCTCATGGACGCCGCCGGCAAGGACGACGTCTTCCTCGAGACCGTCGGCGTCGGCCAGGCCGAGGTGGACATCATCGACCACGCGGACACCGTCGTGCTGGTGCTCTCGCCGGGGTCGGGCGACTCGATCCAGGCGCTCAAGGCCGGGGTGATGGAGATCCCCGACGTGATCGTCGTCAACAAGTCCGACCACCCGCTCACCGAGGCCATGGTGCGCGACGTCCGTGGGGTGCTCTCGCTCGGGCCCGCGCGCTCGTGGTCCATCCCCATCGTGCGGACCGAGGCCAGCACGGGCAAGGGCGTCGAGGAGCTCGTGGAGCGCATGGCCGAGCACCGCGCCCACATCGAGGCGGAGGGCACGCTCGAGGAGCGCCGCCGCCGGAGCCTGCGCCGGGAGGTCCTCACCCTGGCCGCCCTGCGCCTACGGCGGCGCCTCGAGGAGTCCCTCGAGGCGGACGAGACCGTGGCCGAGCTGGTCGAGGAGGTCGTCTCCCGCCGCCTCGATCCCGCGAGCGCCGCGGCGCGGCTGCTCGACCGAGAGCTCGAGGGCTAGGGCGTCGTGGCCGACCGGCGGGCGCGAGGGCTGCGACTCCCCGTGGCCGCCGCGATCGGGGTAGCCGCTGCGGCCGCGCTGGGCGGCGCGCTGTGGTGGCGACGCAATCCCTCGGCCTGTCCCTATTCCCAGCGTTTCTGGATCGAGGCCCCCCACCCGGTGGTCACCCGCCGGCGGCTGCTCGAGGCCCTCGACCCGCGTCCCGGCGAGCGTCTGCTGGAAGTCGGTCCCGGCACGGGCTACTACTCGCTGGCGGTGGCCGAGCGCCTCGGACCGGACGGGCGGCTCGACCTCCTCGACGTCCAGCAGGAGATGCTCGACCACACCACCGCGCGCGCCGCCGCGGCCGGGGCGGGCAACGTGTCCGGCGTCCGCGCCGACGCCCGGGAGATGCCCTTTCCCGACGACTCCTTCGACGGCGCCTGGCTGTGTGTTGTCCTCGGAGAGGTGCCCGACCAGGACGCCGCCCTCGGCGAGCTGGCCCGGGTGGTGCGCCCCGGTGGCCGTGTGGTGGTCGGCGAGGTGATGCTCGATCCCCACTACGTGCGCCTGGGCTCGCTCCTCGAGTGTGCCGGGCGGGCCGGACTCGAGCTCGAGTCGCGTCTCGGGGGTCGGTTGGGGTATGTGGCGCGGCTGCGCCGGGCCTGAGGCGCCCTCCGGCGACTGCGGTTGCCTGGACCCGCGGCCATCCTCGGGCGAAGCCCGGCACCCCTACCTCGCAACTACCTCGCCCGCACGCGAGCGTCGTGCGTCCACCACCAGCACCGCGATCACGGCCACCGCGAGCACCGCCGCGAACACGTACGGCCCGGCCGTCGCGCCGAACGACGGGAACAGCGCCTCGAGCGGGCCCCACGGCGCGTCGGGTCGGTCGGCGGCGAGCCCACCCTCCCCGAGGCGCACGTCGAGGTAGAGCCATACCGAGCCGGCGAAGGTGAGGAGACCGAGCACGGCGGCGACCCGTGGCACGCGGCGCGCCCCGAGGGCGGCCAGCGGCACCATGAGCGGGACGACCGCTACCAGGTATCGCGCCGGGAACCACGGCCCCGACGCGGTGGGCACGAGGAAGGCGGCCACGAGCAGGGTGGCGCCACAACTCACCGCGCAGAGCCCGGCCGTGCGCTCGAGCGCACGGTAGCCGGGGACGGCTCGCGCGAGCCCCTGCCGGCGACCGTGCCACAGGAGCCACAGCCCGGCGACGGCGAGCGCGAGCACGGGCGCCCACCGCAGCAGTCCGAGCTCGCGGTCGATCAGCAGCGCCACCACTCGATACGCCCGGCTGGCGTAGACGAGGGGGTAGGAGGAGACGGCGGGACTTTCTCCCGGCGCTTCGGCGGCGTAGGGAGTGAGCCCTCCGTACAGCATGCCGTTGACCACGAAGAGGACCGTGGCCGAGACCGCCACCAGCTCGAGACCCGCCAGGCGCAGCAAGGTGCGCCGGCTACGACCGAGCGCCCGCCATGCGGCCACCGCGATGACCAGCCCGGCCGGCGTCAGCTCCACGGCGAGCCAGGGGAGGAGCGCGAGCAGCCCGAAGCACCCGAGCGCGCCACGACGGGTCGGTCGCTCGTCGAGGTCGACGGCCAGGAGGGCGGCGCCCACGAGCATCGCCGCGCACACCGGCTCCGGGTAGACGGCGGTTCCGTAGGCGATCATCGGCGGCGCGAGCGCGACGGCCACGCTGGTGGCGAGCGCCCACGGGTCCGGAACCACGCGAAGTGCGAGCAGGTACGCGAGCGCGCCGCCCAGCGCAGTGATGGCCGCGAGGAGCAGCTCTACGCCCACCGCCCCGCCGACGGCGTACACGGGTGCCACGAGGAGCGAGAGCCCGGCCGCGTAGGGTTCGACCAGCCGCTCGCCCCGGAGCACGCCGCGGGGCTCGGGCCGATCCGAGGAGAACGCCCCGGCCGCCCCGGCGCGGTAGTCGTCGAGCACGTCGAGGTCCCCGTCCTCCACCAGCGAGTGCGTGGCCAGGAGGTGGTGGGGCTCGCTTCCGGAGTAGGCCGACTCGCCGACGGCGTCCAGGCCGATGGTGGCCGCATAGGCGGCGAGGAGGACGAGGAACAAGGCGAGCGCCATGCGGCGCGGAGACCTCGGCGCTCGTCCCCTCGGGCTTGATCGCGCGGCGCGCCGGGAGGGCATGGAGGCGCTCGGGAGCGTAGTGCGGCGATTAGCATCGACCGCTCCACACCGGGCGGCGGCGCGCCCGGAGTCGACGAAGGGGAGCCCGATGGCGGTCATGTCCGGCGTGCTCAACGAGGTGGGGCGGCGCACGCTCGAGCTCGTTTGCGACACATTCGTCCCGCATATCGACACCGACGCGGCGAACGCGGTGGAGCGCGACTTCTTCGCACGCACAGCCGGCGACCTCGGGGTGCCGGGCCAGATCGAGGACCTCATGGCGAGCGCCATGACCGCGAAGCAGGCCTCCGGTCTCTCCGACCTCCTCGACGGACTGGCCGACGAGGGCTTCACCGAGAAGACCCTCGATGAGCGCACCACCGCCCTCCACGAGGTAGCGGCGCGCGGTCCTGAGGCCAAGCTCGGGGTGAAGATGCTCCGCCAGCTCACCCTGGTCTTCTTCTATGGCCTCCCCGACGAGACTGGACGCAACCCGAACTGGGATGCCCTCGGCTACCCGGGTCCACGCTCGGAGCCTCCCTCCGCCGACGCGGCGCCGAAGACCATCCCGTCGGTGGAGGTCGGCGGGGAGAGGGCCACGCTGAGCGCCGACGTATGCGTGGTCGGGTCCGGAGCCGGGGGTGGGGTCATCGCCGCGGAGCTCCAGGGTGCCGGACGCTCGGTGGTCGTGCTCGAGATGGGTCCGTACCGCAACGAGGCCGACTTCGACCAGCGCGAGCTGCCGGGCATGCTCGACATGTACCTGGGCGGCGGCCTGCTCACCAGCGAGGACGGCTCGATGGCCGTGCTCGCCGGGTCCTGCCTCGGGGGCGGCACGACGATCAACTACCAGAACTGCCTGCGCACCCCCCAGTGGATTCGAGACGAGTGGGCGACCGCGGGAGTCGAGGGCGTCGACGAGCCGCACTACGAGGCCCACCTCGACGCGGTGATGGAGCGCATCCAGGCAGGGACCGAGGCCACCAGCCAGAACCGCACCCACCGGAAGCTGAACGAGGGCCTCGACGCCCTCGGCCTGCCCTGGGACGTGATCGCCCGTAACACCGACCCCGCTCGCGAGGACCCGATCGCGAGCGGGCTCGGCTTCGTCGGCGACCAGTCGGGCGCCAAGCAGGGGACGCTCAAGACCTTTCTCCAGGACGCCGCCGACGCCGGCGCGCGATTTGTGGTTGGGGCGCGGGCCGAGCGGGTGGTCGTGGAGGACGGCCGGGCCAAGGGGGTCGAGGCGGTGGTCACCCACACCGACGGATCGACCACGCGCCTGATCGTCGAGGCGCCGACCGTGGTGGTGGCCTGCGGCTCGGTCGAGTCACCCGCGTTGCTGCTCCGATCGGGAATCGGCGGGCCGGCGGTGGGACGGCACCTGCGGCTTCATCCCGCGGGCATCGTGCTCGGCGTCTACGCGGAGCGGATCGAGGGCTGGGAGGGACAGATCCAGTCTTCGGTCTCGCACGCCTTCAAGGACCTCGAGGGTGCCTGGGGCTTCCTCCTGGAGTCGACCTACATGGCCCCCTCATTGTTTCTCGCGTCATATCCATGGGTCGACGGGCGCCAGCACAAGGAGGACTCGGCGCGCCAGTTCCCCCACATCGCCCCGTTCATCTCCGTCGGACGCGACCACGGCGAGGGCTCCGTGACCATCGACGAGGGCGGTGGTGCGGTGGTGCGGTGGTCGTTCGACGACGAGGTCGACCGCCGGCTGTTCGTAAGGGCTCAGGTGGAGCTGTGCCGCCTCCACCGCGCGGCGGGGGCGAAGCGCATCCACACCATGCACTCGGCTCCGACGTCGTGGGAGGAGGGCGAGGACTTCGACGCCTACCTCACCGAGGTCGAGTCCGCCTCGTACGCGTCCAACGACGTGGCGGTGTTCTCCGCGCACCAGATGTCCTCGTGCCGCATGGGCTCGGACCCCGAGGACTCGGTGGCCGACGGCCTCGGCCAGCTCCACGACATCCGCGAAGTGTGGATCGGCGACGCATCGGCGTTCCCGACGGCCTCGGGCGTCAACCCGATGGTGTCGAACATGGCGCTGGCGCGGCGGACCGCCTACAACATCCTGGAGTCGCCGTAGGGGGGGCGGACTCGCCGACGGCTCGGAGATCGCGGGCTCATCCGGCGGTCCGCCCGCGCCGGTGCAGCACGCACGGGAAGCCGTCGCGCTCGAACTCGGTCTCAAACGCGAATCCGGCGCGGCGCATGACGCCCTGCGAGGCGAGGTTGTCCGAGACCGCGAACGCCACGACGTCGTCGAGGCGGACATCGTCGAAGGCCACCCGCACGGACGCCTCCGCCATCTCCGTGGCGAGCCCCTCGCCCCAGCGGGACGAGGCCACCGCCCAGAGGACCTCGACCTCGGCCGCTCCGTCCACCACCTCGTGGCGGAGCCCGGCGCATCCCAAGGCCGCACCCGAATCACGGTCCGAGAACACCCACGGAAGCCGTGGGCTCGCCAGTGGGCACGGAAGACCTCCACGATCTCCGTCACCTGCTTCCTCGTCCGCACGCCGCCGAGCCGGCCGGGCCACAGCCAGGCGGCCACCGCTTCGTCGGCGTAGATGGTGAGCAGCGCCTCCACGTCCTCGGGGACAGGGCGGCGGCCTACGAGCCTCGCGGTCTCGACGTGGTCCAAAGTCGCCATCCGCGCGGTCAGGGAAGCGCGAGCGCCGACGACGCGACCCGCGGCTTCGGAGGGCTCGGGCGGATCGGGAGCAGGCTAGGAGACCAGCCCGCCTGCGCCCCGCAGCCGAGTTGTGTCACTGCGGTAGCGCGCCCGCGACCCGCGGGAGCCCACGCGTCTGCCTTCCCGCCGTTCGGCCCGCGCCCCACCCACCAGTGGGAAGCGATCTCGCCGTCGAATGCTCCGGGTCCCACCCGGCGTAGGGCGGTGTCCGCCTCGAAGTCGTGCAGGCGGCTCGACCCCGCGTCGCTCAGCCGCCCGCCCGCCGGGCGAGCTCCACCAGCGTGCGCACCCCGTATCCCGATGCCCCGCTCCCCACGTAGGGGCGACCGAGGCCCCATGCCGTGCCGGCGATGTCCACGTGCACCCACGGCTTGTCGTCCACGAACTGGCGCAGGAACTCGGCGGCGTAGATGGACGAGGCCTTGCGCTGGTCGGAGGCGTTGGTCAGGTCGGCGTACTGGCCCTTCGTGAGCTCGAGGTACTCGGGGTGCAGCGGCAGGCGCCAGCCGAGCTCGCCGGTGGCCAGGCACGCGGCTTCGACCTCGCCGTACCAGGCGTCGTCGTTGGAGAACAGCCCTGCGTAGGTGGACCCCAGCGCGATGATGATCGCGCCGGTGAGGGTGGCCAGGTCGATCACCCGCTCGGCGCCCTGCTCGACGCAGTAGGCGAGCGCGTCGGCCAGCACGAGCCGGCCCTCGGCGTCGGTGTTGTTGATCTCGATCGTCTTGCCGTTCTTCGCGGTCACGATGTCACCGGGCTTCATCGCGTGTCCGCTCGGCATGTTCTCGGTGGCGGGCACCACCGCGACGATCCGCGCCGCCAGCCCGAGCCGGGCGATGGCCCCGAGCGACTCGATAACCGCGGCCCCGCCCGACATGTCGAACTTCATCTCCTGCATCTTCGCGCTCGGCTTGATGGAGATCCCGCCGGTGTCGAAGGTCACGGCCTTGCCGACGAAGCCGAGCACCGGGCCGGACCCTCCGCCCTCGTAGCGCAGGACGATCAGCTTCGGCTCGGTGTCCGCTCCGCGGGCGACGGCCGCGAACGCCTCCATCCCCATCGACTCGATCTCCTCCCGGCCGAGCACCTCGACGGTCAGCGCGTCGCTCTCGGCGGCCACCTCGATCGCACGCTCGGCGAGGAAGGCGGGCGTGGCCACGTTCGAGGGAAGGTTCTGGAGGTCGCGCGCGGCGTTCTGGGCGTCCGCGCTGACGCGCGCGCGCTCCACGGGCTCGGCCACGTCCTGATTCGACGCGATCTCGAGCGAGGTCAGCGTCGACTCGGTGTCCTCGTCCTCCGACGGGGTGGACGACTTGAACCGACGGAAGGAGTAGAGCGACAGGATCGTGCCCTCGACCAGTCCCTCCGGGATGCCGGCGCCCTCCGGCGCCGCCCACGAGAGCGATCGAGCCCCGAGGTCACGCGCGCGGCTCGCGACGCTCGCGGCCGCCACCCGTGCCTTCTCGTGGTCGAGCACCTCGCGCTTGCCGAGGCCCGCCACCAGCACCCGTCGCCGGCCGGCGCCCGAGTCCTCGTGGCCCACCGCCACCTTCCCGTGGGCGTGCTTGGCCTCTCCGGCGTCCGCCAGGGCGCGGACGGTCGGATCGGAGGGCACCTCACCCTCGAAGAGCGCCACCACGCGGGTGTCGGCGTCGGTCTCCTCGGGCGCGCCGCGGCGGGCACTGACGGCGATCGAGGGCATGGCGCGGGCAGTGTAGGTGCCGCACGCCGCCCCCAACCGTCGACTGCCTTCCGGCGCTCGGTGGCGGGCACTATCGTGGTCGGCCCCCCGCCGTTCCCGCCTCAAGGAGGAGCAAAATGCCCAAGACCGTCGTCCTCGGCGCCGCCCGCACCCCGTTCGGAAAGATGGGTGGTGGGCTCTCCTCGCTTCCCGCCACGGAGCTCGGAGGAAAGGCCATCGAGGCCGCGCTCGAGCGCGCCGAGGTCTCCCCCGACGAGGTGCAGCACGTCTCCTTCGGGACGGTCCTCCAGGCTGGTCAGGGGATGATCCCCTCGCGCCAGGCCCAGATCAACGCGGGTATCCCCAACACGGTCTCCTCGGAGACCATCAACAAGGTCTGCGCCTCCAGCCTGCGCGCCACCACGCTCACCGACAGCTCGATCCGCGCCGGCGACCTCGACATCGCGGTCACCGGCGGCATGGAGTCGATGTCCGGCGCGCCGTTCCTGCTCGACAAGGCGCGGTTCGGCTACCGGATGGGCGACGCCCAGATGCTCGACGCCATGACCTACGACGGTCTGCGTAACCCCTTCACCGGCAAGCAGATGGCCCCCGAGGCCAACGAGGTGGCCGAGGAGCTCGAGATGACCCGCGCGGACATGGACAAGTTCGCGGTCCGCTCGCACCAGCTCGCGGCCCAGGCCACCGACGACGGCAAGCTGCCCGAGGAGATGGTCTCGGTCACGATCGAGGGCAAGAAGGGCGACACGACGGTCGAGGTCGACGAGGCCGTGCGCCCCGACATCGACATGGAGAAGGTCGGAAAGCTCCCGCCCATGGTCGAGAACGGCACCCACACCGCGGGCAACTCCCCGGGCGTGAACGACGGCGCCGGCGCCCTCGTGCTCGCCTCCGACGAGTGGGCGAGCAGCAACGGCAAGGAGGTCCTCGCCACGATCATCGCCCACGCCCAGGTGGCCGATGACTTCCCCTACCTCGCCAAGACCCCCGGCCGCGCGACGATGGCCGCGCTCGAGAAGGCCGGTTTGTCGGTCGACGACATCGACCTCTTTGAGATCAACGAGGCCTTCGCCTCGGTCGCGCTCAACTCCATGCGGATGCTCGAGATCGACGAGGACAAGGTCAACGTCAACGGCGGCGCCATCGCCCTCGGTCATCCGATCGGCGCGAGCGGCGCACGGATCATGATGACCCTCATCAACGAGCTGCGTCGTCGCGGCGGCGGGCTCGGCGTGGCCGCCATCTGCTCCGGCGGAGGTCAGGGCGACGCCGTGATCCTCGAGGTGAACGGCGGGTAGAACTCCCGCCGCCGTGCGCGGAGCCGCCTTCTTCGACCTGGACAAGACCCTGATCGAGGGATCGAGCGGCGTCCACTTCGCGCGCGCAGCCTACCGGGCGGGCCTCGCGACGCGCCGCCAGATCGCCGGCGACGTCTGGGCCAACCTCCAGTTCCGCCTTCACGGCTCGACCGACGAGAAGGCCGACGAGCTCCGCAGGCGCATCTTCGACGCGATCGCCGGAGTTCCGGTCATCGAGCTCAAGCGCCTGGTGCCGAGCGCCCTCGCGGGCATCCTCCCGCGTGTGTACGAGCCCGTGCTCCGGACCGCGTTCTCCCACCAGGACGCGGGTCGTCCCGTCTTCATCGTGACCGCGGCCTCGCAGGAGACCGCCGAGGTGCTGGCCTACGTGCTCACCCTCGACGGGGGCATCGGGTCGCGGTCGGAGATCAGGGAGGGCGTCTACACCGGCCGGCCCGCAGGTCCCTTCACGTACCGCGACGGCAAGGCCGCGGCCATCCGCCAGGTGGCCGAGCGCGAGGGGATCGACCTCGCCGAGTCCTACGCGTACTCGGACTCGGAGTCCGACCTACCGATGCTGCGGGCGGTGGGCCATCCGGTGGCGGTGAACCCCGACCGCGAGCTCGAGCGCATCGCGCGCGCCGAGGGTTGGCAGATCATGCGCTTCGACTGGCTGGCCCGCCGGCTGCGCGTCGCCATGGCGGTCGGAGCGGTCGGGCTGGTCGGCGGGGGCGGGGGGTACCTCGCCGCCCGGCAGCGCTCGAAGACGCGGCTCGAGCGGGCGCGGGCTCTGTCCCAGCGGCAGCGCACGCGGCTCGGACTGCCCTTCTGAGCGTCGCGGCGCTTCTCTACGAGCGCACGATCAGCACGCTGCACGGCGCGTGATGGGAGACACGGTCGGCCACGCTTCCGAGCAGGTGCCGGCTCCGATTCCGCATGCCGCGGTCGCCGACCACGATGAGGTCGGCCGCCGACTCCTCGGCCGCGTCGAGGATGGCCGCGGCAGGCTCGCCGGGGCGGGCGTCCACGGACACCTCGACGCCCGCGCCCGCGACCTCGTCCGCCACCCTGGACAGCCCCGCCTCGACGGTGCCGCGATCGGGACCCGGGGAGGAGAGCACCCTCCCCACGGTCCGGCGCCCGCCGTCCGCTGCCGGCTCGTAGGCGCCGAGGACCACGACGCGGGCCCCGAGCGCGCCGGCCAGCGCGATGGCTCCGCGGGCCGCGGTCTCGCCGCCGTCCGAGCCATCGCATGCGGCGAGGATCGTGCGGATCGGGCCGGCGCGCCGGGGCTCGGGTGCTGCGCCGATCGACCGGACGCGCCGTCGCAGCGCCTCCGGCGCGCGCCGAAAGACGTTGCCCGCCTCGCCCAGCGAGATCT
>JBPCQB010000005.1:0-2381 GCA_050998555.1 Thermoleophilaceae bacterium | reverse complement strand
GGGGCGCTCGCGGTCCCCGACGGCCACGAGATCGCCTCGCGGGTGAACGACCTGGCGCGCTCGGGGCGCTTCGAGCTCGTGGTGGCCACCCGCGACTGGCACCCGGCCGACCACCCCCAGTTCGACGAGCAGGGCGGCTCGTGGCCGGTGCACTGCGTGCAGGGGACCGAGGGCGCCGAGCTGCACGCCGACCTCGACTCAGGCGCCGTCGACGTGATCCTCGACAAGGGCCAGCACCACGGCTCCGACGGCTACTCGGCCTTCGAGGACACGAGCCTGGCGGAGACCCTTCGCGCTCGCGGCGTCGACTCGGTGACCGTGCTCGGCCTGGCCACCGACGTCTGCGTGCTGAACACCGCCCGCGACGCGCTCCGCGAGGGCTTCGGGGTGACCGTCGACCGCGAGGGCACCCGGGGGATCGACCTCGAGGTCGGCGACTCCGAGCGCGCGCTCGAGGAGCTGCGCGGCCTCGGAGCGACGATCACCTGATCGAGACGCTCTCCTCGAACATCACCTCGCCCTCGAGCGTGCGGTGGATCGGGCAGCGGGCGCCGATCTGCATGAGCTTCTGGCGCTGCTCCTCGGAGAGGTTCCCGGGAAGGCGGACGTCGATCGAGAAGCGGGTGAACGAGCCGCGCTGCCCGGGCTCGTAGTCGACGTCGACCTCCACTCGCCCGATGTCCCACCCCTTGCGCACGGCGTACATCTCCATGGTGATGGCCGTGCACGAGGCGAGGCTCGCGGCCAGGAGCTCTCGGGGGCTCGGCCCGGTGTCCGATCCTCCCGCCTCGGTCAGCTCGTCGCAGGTCAGGCGGTGGCCGCGGACGCTGACGCGGTGCTCGAAGGTCTCGTCGGCGCGGCGGGCGGTGGCCTTCATCCGTCCCTTCCACCGAACAGCTCTGGCTCCGGCTCGTCGGCGTAGCGCGCCATCGCGAAGAGTAGGTCGGACGCGCGATTTAGGTACCACAGGACCGTGTCGTCGGCCAGTTCGCCGGCGGCCTTGAGGTCGACCACCCGCCGCTCGGCCCGTCGCAGCGCGGTCCGGGCCACGTCGAGGCGCGCGGAGAGCTCGCTGCCGCCGGGGATCACGAACTTCGGCGGGAGGTCGACGCGGTCCATGTAGCGGTCGATCTCGCCCTCGAGGCGATCGACCATCTCGAAGGTGACCTTCGAGACCCCGTCCTCGAGCCGTCCCGCGGCCTCGGGGGCGGTGGCCAGCTCTGCGCCGGCGGTGAACAGGTCGGTCTGGAGCCGGAGTATGTCCGCGTGGAGTTCGGGGTCCGCGTCTGCGGCGGCGCGGCAGAGCCCGAGCGCGGCGCCCGCCTCGTCCACCGCCCCGTAGGCCTCGGGGCGTAGATGGGTCTTCGAGACCCGGCCCCCGTACCAGAGGCCGGTGGACCCGTCGTCGCCCTTGCGCGTGTAGATCTTCATCGGCGGGCGGGGATGGTACCGGCGGGCCGGTTGCGTCCCGCCCCCACGCGAGAGCCGGTCACGACAGCGGGTTGAAGACCAGCCCGGTGGGGACCTTCGGGAAGAAGTAGGTGCTCTTCGGCGGCATGGACTCGCCCTCACGCGCGATCTCCTGCACGAGGTCGACCGGAGTCGAGCGCATGAAGAACGCGGCCTGCGCGCGGCCGTCGGCCACCGCGTCCCGGGCGTCGCTCGTGTCCTTGGAGTAGGCGATGCCCCGGAGGTGGGAGATGTCGTCCTCGCTCATCCCGAGCGCGCCGCGGAGCACCAGGGCCTCCAGCACCGCGGTGTCGAGGTGCCGGTAGGCGGCCGAGTGGTCGGGGAGGGCGGCCTCGACCGCCGCGGGGTCACGAAGGGTGAGCCGCAGCGGGCGGCCGTCGAAGGAGTCGAGGTAGCCGATCGCGATACCGGGCGCGGCCGGCGAGGGCTCGAGCTCGTCGTGGGAGACCTCCTCGACCTCGAACAGCCGCTCGAGGGCCTCGCCCAGCGCGAGGCGGCGGGTCTCGTCGAGGCCGGAGATGAGACGATGGGTGGGAAAGACGGCGAGCCCGGGGTCCGACAGCGCGCACAGGAACGTGAGCACGTAGCGGTGCTCTCCCTCGCCTCCGACCTCGTCGCCGTAGATGCGCGCGGTCTCGTAGCGGTGGTGGCCGTCGGCGATGAGCAGCTCGGCGTCGGCGAGGACGTCGCCGACCAGCTCGTGCACGCGTGGGTCCTCCACCCGCCAGAGCCGGTGCTCGGTGCCGTCGTCGTCGGTCAGCTCCCCGAAGGGCTCGCCCCCGGCGGAGGGCTCGATGGCCGACCACGCCGCCTCGAGCGGATCGGCGAACAGGCAGAAGATGGGGGAGAGGTTCGTCCGGGTGGCGCGGGTGAGCGCCAGGCGATCCTCCTTCGGACCCGGATGGGTGCGC
>JBPCQB010000101.1:0-10330 GCA_050998555.1 Thermoleophilaceae bacterium | reverse complement strand
GGTGGCCATCGACCCGACGAGCGCGAGCTGGACCTCCGGCATCTCCTGCTTCACCGCGCGGTAGGCGTCGATCACCCCGATCGGGTCCTTCCACGGGTCGAAGCGCGAGACCTGGCACATGAGCGGCCGGTCCACGTCGATGCCGAACTGGTCGACCACGAAGGCGGCGTCCTCCGGGGAGAGCGCCATGTTCTGCGGCGAGAGGGGATCGATGGCCGGCGGGCAGATGTTGACGTTCGGCACGCCGTCGAAGCCGGCGGGCACGTACTCCCGGAGGTGGAAGAGGCTGGCGTCGTACTCGCGCAGGACGGGGACCAGGCGATCGATGGTCTGCGGATGGGGCTGCGAGAGGTCGATGTGGCAGCGCCAGACCCAGCTGCGCGCCTTCTCGGGCACGTGGGAGCGCATCAGCGCCGGCTGCGGGTCGTGGCAGATCGCGACGTCCCAGCCCGAGCTCATCTCCCGGGCGTTCATCTCGTTGTACTCCTCGTAGACCTTCCACTCGTGCGCGGAGAGGTCGAGCGGGTTGCCCTGGAGGGCGTTGTGCATGAGCTTGGTGGCGTTGAAGAACTCCTCGCGGCCGATGATCACGTGCCACTCGACCTCGATTCCGATGTCGCGCATCAGCGGAATCAGCGTGTAGAGGATCTCCGAAACCCCGCCTCCGAACGCGGTGGCCGACAGGTGGAGGACCTTGAGGCCCTGAAGGGGCTCGGCGAGGCGTCGGATCTCGTCCACCAGGCCACCCCCCACCAGGTGGGTGTAGTCGGCGAGTGACTTGTGGCCCACCCCTACGGGCTGAAGCACGGGTTCTCCTGTCTGTCTCGGGCGAGCGTCGCCCGCTCGCCCGAGTCGCCGTGCGGTTGATTGAGGAGCGGGACGGCCTGGCAGCCGAGATGGTCTCCCGCACCGCTCTAACGATCGGCGCGAGGCCCGGGGCCCCGGGGCCCCGGTTCGACCCCTAAGTGAGAGCGACCGGCTCCAGGTGCTTGACGAGGCGGATGCGCCCCGGCTCGGCGTGACACTCGTCGGCGGTCGCGCCGAGGATGGCCAGGCTGAGCCGGCGCTCGGAGAGCGGCATCACCTCGGGGCCCGGACACCTCAGGTCAAGCTCCAGCCGAGTGGGACGGAGCCCGTAGCGGACGGCGAGGCGCTCGGAGGAGGACGCGACGAGAGGCTCCTCGGTGAGGTCGAACGCGTGCCCGTCGGCGGCCGGGGCGGCCGGGACCCAGCGGCGCGCCGCCTCGTCGACCGCGAGCTTCAGATCGGAGACCTCGTCTCCGGACAGGGCGGTCAAGCGTGAGACGGCCGAGAGGGCCAGCCGCAGCAGGCCCACGTACTCGGCTCGGGCGGGGATGGTGAGGCGCACCTCCCGGCTGTCGGTTTCCGAGGGCACCTACGAGTCCTTTCCCGGCGGCGGGCTTCCTAACCCCCTTCGGCCCGTTCGCCGGCGAGCGCGGTCCTCGGGGGTCTCCCGTCCCGCCCGTGGCCGTGGTGAGGCGCGCCGTCGCGGGACGGCGCCGGTCCCATCGCGGGTGGGAGCTGGAGCGTGAACTCGGTCCGGGCGGGGCGCGAGCGAACGTCGATCCATCCGCTCATCCGCTCGGCCAGCTCGAGCGCGATGGCCAGGCCGAGGCCCGAGCCGCTCGCGGCGTCCGCGGTGAAGAACCGCTCGAACAGCTGCCTCGGGTCGACCCCCGGAGCGAGGCCCGGCCCGTCGTCGGCCACCGTCAGCTCGCACGAGCCGGTCTGCCAGCGCGCGGTCGCCGTGATCGTCGTGCCCTCGGGCGTATGCCTCAGGGCGTTGTCCACGAGCACGCGCACGATCTGGGCGGCCCGTTGGCGGTCGCACCACGCGTCCACGCCGCGCTCGGGCAGGAGCAGCTCGAGCTCGCTGCGGCGCCGGGCGAAGATCGGCTCGAACTCGCCGGTCACCTCGCGTGCGAGACCGGCGAGGTCCACGGGCTCGGGACGAAGGTCGAGCGAGCCCGCGTCCAGCCGCGAGAGGTCGAGCAGGTCGACCGACAACTTCTGCAAACGTCCGACCTGCTCTCGCATGGCGGTGAGGAACTCGTCGCGCGTCTCCTCGTCGAGCTCCTCGTCCTGGAGAAGCTCCACGAACCCTCCGAGCGAGAACAGCGGCGTGCGCAGCTCGTGCGAGGCGTTGGCGATGAAGTCGCGCCGGGCCCGGTCGATGCGCGACAGCGACCGCTGCATCTCGTCGAAGGTGCGGGTCAGGCGGCCGAGCTCGTCGTCGGCGGGATCGCCGATCGGCTCCACCTCGCGACCCTCGGCCACCTCCCGCGCGGCGTTCTCGAGGCGGCGCACGCGACGGGCCAGCCGCCGCGCGACCAGGTAGGACCCGAGCAGGGCGATGATCAGCGCGAGCGCGCTGGCCACCAGCACGCGCGTGCGGACGAGGGAGACGGTCTCCGCGACGTCGTCGAGGTCGCGCGAGTAGAGGACCACCCAGTTCGGCGTGTCGAAGTAGTAGAGCTGGCGGGCGGCCTGCGCGGCCTCGCCGCTGCCCCCGTCGCCGACCGCGGTGTACAGGCGGTTCCCTCCTCTCGTCACCGCGCGCAGGGCGAGACCGGGAGCGGGCACCACGTCGCGCTCCACCGCGGAGTCCGAGGCGATGGTCAGCGGAGGCGCCGAGGTGGAGGCATTCGAGACCTGCCGGTAGAAGACCGTGACGCGCGCGTCGGCCGAATCGGCCACCGCACGTACCAGCTCGTCGAGCTCGGGCGCGGGGACGTTCCTACGCATCGCCCGCTCGATGGCGGACGAGGAGATCTCGGCGCGGCGGCCGAGATCCTCGAGCTGCTGGCGCTCGAGGGTCGACTCGAGCTGGGGTACCACGGAGAAGAACAGGACGGCGAACGAGAGGGCGGTGACCGCGAAGAAGAGCAGCGCGAGGCCGTTCCCCAGCGAGCCCCGGCGCACGAGCGGGAAGCCCTTCACGGCCCAGGGGGCGAGAAGCCTCATGGCTCCTGGAGGAAGTAGCCCACGCCGCGGGCGGTGAGGATCAGCCGCGGCGAGTGGGGGTCGCGCTCGATCTTCTCGCGCAGGTGGCGCACGTGAACGTCGACGGTACGCGGGTCGCGGTACTCCGCGTCGCCCATGGCGTGCTCGAGGATCATGCTCCGGCCGAAGACCCGTCCCGGGCTGCGGGCCAGGACGGCCAGCATCTCGAACTCGACGTAGGTGAGCTGCACGGGCTCCCCGTCGCGCTGCACGGTCCGCCGCGCCAGGTCGATGCGCAGGCCGGCCACCTCGATCGGCGCCGGGCCGCGGTCGTCGGCCGGCACCATCTCCGCCCGCCGCAGCATGGCCTTGACGCGCGAGCGGAACTCGCGGATCGAGAACGGCTTCGTGATGTAGTCGTCGGCGCCGAGCTCGAGGCCGAGCACCTTGTCGAACTCGTCGTCACGCGCGGTCAGCATGATGATCGGCACGCCGCTCCTGGCGCGCAGCTGCCGGCACACCTCGAAGCCGTCGACGTGCGGGAGCATGACGTCGAGCACGACGAGGTCGAAGGAGCTCTCGCCGAAGCGCCTCAGCGCCTCCTCGCCGTCGAGCGCGCAGACCACGTCGTAGCCGTCTGAGCGCAGGGGATACGAGAGCAGGGTCTGCACCGACTGCTCGTCGTCCACCAGGAGGATTCGCTGAGACTGCGAGGACACGGTGTCGTCCGCTCCGTGCGATTGTAGGTTCCGGTCGTGGAGGACCCGCCCAGTTGATCGAGCCGCGTCTCTACCGCGTGGCATTCCTGCCGACGCTGCTCGCGCTGGCCCTCCTCATGTTCTCCTTCGAGAGCCGGCCGCCTCCCCTGCCCCAGGGGCTCGCCGCCGACGTCCTCTTCGACGGGCGGCTGGCCGCCGCCGGTGCCCGCTCGGTGGCGAGCCGCCACCCCGATCGCCGTCCCGGTACCGCGGGCGACCTGGCCTCGGCCCGTGCGGTGGCCGACGAGCTCAGCGAGCGTGGGTTCGTCACCCGGACCGACCGCTTCGACGCCGACGGTCGGCCGCTCGCGAACGTGGTGGGCACGCGACCGGGCGCCTCCCCTCGCCGGGTGGTGCTCATGGCCGCCCGCGACTCCGCCGGCGGCCCGGACCCGGCGGGAAGCGCCGCCGACACCGCCGCCCTCCTCGAGTTCGCCCGCGTGCTCGGGGGTCGGGCCACGGGCAAGACCGTGGTGCTCGCGTCGGTCGACGGCTCGACGGTCGGAGAGGCCGGCGCACGGCGCTTCGCCGGGCAGGAGGGCGACCGCGAGCTGGTGGACGCGGTGCTGGTGGTCTCGAACCTCGGAGCGGCGAGGGCGCGGGGCCCGCTCGTGGTGGAGTGGTCGAACGACTCGTCGCGCGCCTCCATCGGATGGCAGCGGACGGTGGCGGCCTCGCTGCGCGAGGAGCTCGGTGCCCTGCCGGGTGCCGAGGGCGTGCCGGGCCAGGTCGTGCGCCTCGCCCTTCCGCTCGGGGTCGGCGCGCAGGGGCTCCTGCTCGACGAAGGCCTGCCGGCGCTGCGGCTCTCCGGAAGCGGAGAGCTCCCTCCGGTGCTCGACGCCGCAGGCGCGCGGCCCGCGCGCGGCGAGGCGGCCCCCGCCGGTGACGCTGTCAGGGGAGCCGTCGACTCCGCGCGGCTGGGGGACCTCGGTCGTGCGTCGCTGCGCGCCCTCTCCGCGGTCGACTCCGGGACGATCCCCGAGCCGGGCCCGCCCATCTACCTGATCGTGGCCGGCCAGGTCCTTCCCGGCTGGGTGCTGTCCGTGCTCGCCCTGGCGCTGCTGCTGCCCGCGGTGTTCGTGAGCATCGACGCCCTCGCACGCGCACGCCGCCGGCGCGACCCGGTCGCACGGTGGGTGCCGTGGCTGGCACTGTGCACGCTCCCCTACGTCATGGGGCTCTGCGTGGCGTACGGCCTCGCTCTGACGGGCGCCATCCCCGCGGCGCCCGACGCCGCACCCCGGCCGGGTCTGGCCGCGCCGGGCACCGGCTCGGCGCTCGTGCTGGCCGCCGTGGCGGCGTCCTGCGCCGCGGCGGCCGGTGTGGTGTGGTGGCGGCGCTCCCGGCGCGTCGGCCCATCGGACGGGGCGCTGGACACGCCGGCGGCGCCCGGAGCGGCCTGCGCGTGCGCGCTGCTCGCCGCCGGCCTCGGGCTGGCGGTGTGGTGGGCGAGTCCCTTCGCCGGCCTCCTCCTGGCCCCCACCGTGCACCTCTGGATCCTCGCCGCCGTCCGGCGCCGCCCTGCGCGCCGCGGAGAGGACGTACGGCCCACGCCGGTCCGGGTCCGCGCCCTACTCGCGCTCCTCGGCCTCCTCCCGCCGCTCGCGGTGATGGTGTACTACGCGGACCGCCTCGCGCTCGGCCCGCTCGAGTCGGTCTGGTACGCGATGCTCGTGGTGGCCGGCGGCCACGCCGGTTTCGACTTCGCGCTGCTCGGGTGCCTCTTCCTCGGGCTGATGACGGCGGTGGTCTCGGTGGTCGTGGCCATCGCCCGCCGTCCACCACCGGCCGTGGAGAGCGCCGAGCCCTCCACCGACGCCGCGCCGGCGCTTGGACGGTCGTTCTATCACCCCGTGGGCGGGGCGGGTCGATAGAGGCAGCGAGCGGCTGGACCGAGCGCCGCGGACGATTCCCCACCGCCGGCGAGCGAGATCTGGAGGACACCATCTTCGACAACGCCAGACAACACGACCTCTCGTCGCGCGTCACGCGGGGCGACTACGTGGTCGACTCGGGAGAGGTGGCCGAGGCCATGCTTCGGCGCTCCTCGCTGCGGATGGCGCCGTACTCAGCCGATCGGCCAAGCGTGCTCGTGGCCTCGAAGCTCGACCGCCGTCCCCGCCGCGTCGCGCATCGCCGTCCCGGCGCCGGCCTCGACCGACCCTAGCCAGGCGATCCGGGCGCCGGCCTGCGTCGCCGCCCGCTCGATGGCCTCGCGGCGCTCCTCCGGGGCGGTGAACAGCAGCTCGTAGTCCTCGCCCGCGGTCGCGGCCAGCGTCGCCGGAGCGCGTCCCATGGCGGCGGCCACCTCGGGCACCCCCGGCTCGATCGGGAGGCGCCGGAGCTCGAGGTCGAGCGCCACCCCGCTGCGCTCGGCGAGGTGGGTGGCGTCGGTGGCCAGCCCGTCGCTCACGTCGAGCATCGCCGTGGCCCCCGCGCCGGCCAATGCCGCGCCGGCCTCGAGGCGCGGCTCGGGCCGGCGGTGGCGGTCGATCAGCCGCTCGCGGTCGCCGGCGCCCAGAGCGGGCACCTCCGCGCCCTTGAGCAGCGCAAGGCCGGCCCCGGACCCTCCCAGCGAGCCCGTGACCCCGACGAGGTCGCCCGGCCGCGCTCCGTCGCGGTAGACGAGCGCCCGCTCGTGGTCGGCCCATCCCACGACGGTGACCGCGAGGAGCACCGAGGCGGAGGCGATCACGTCGCCGCCGGCCACCACCGTGCCGGTGCGCTCGGCGAGCGCCTCCATCCCGTCCACCACCGCGAGCGCCCAAGCGGGGTCGGTGCCCCGCGGCAGCGCGAGGCCGACGTAGGCCTCGCCCGGCTCGGCCCCCATCGCAGCGAGATCCGAGAGCGCCGCGGCCAGCGCCTTGTGGCCGACGTCGGCGGGTCCGTGGGTCGCCAGCTCGAAGTGGACCCCGTCGGCCGCGAGGTCGGTCGAGGTGACCGCCACGCCCCGGGCCCGGACCACCGCGGCGTCGTCGCCCGGCCCCCGGAGCACGCGCGCCCCACGCGAGCCGAGGCGGGCCTCGATCGCCGCTACGAGCTCGAGCTCACCCACGGAATCCCGTGGGCGACGCGCCCCGGCTACTGGTCGGGAACGCCGTCGTCGGTCGTGCCGGTCCCGGTCCCGGTCCCGGTCCCGGTCCCGGATGGGTCGATCCCGGCCGCGCCGGTGCCCGTCCCCGTTCCGCCGGCGCCCGTGCCGTCCTCCTCGGTCGACTGGGCCTCCTTGGAGGTCGGGTCCGGCGCCGGGGCCCCCTGCGAGGCGTAGCGGCCGTAGAACGGCGTGAACTCCACCGGGTTGTCGGGACTCTTGAAGCGGCCGCAGCCGCCGTCGGCGGTGGCCTGCCCCATGAACGCGCCCCAGATGGAGGCCGGGATCGTGCCGCCGGCCACGTCGATCCCGTGGACCCCGCGCATCTCGCGCTGTGCGTTCGGATACCCCACCCATACCGAGGCCGCGAGCTCCGGCGTGTAGCCCACGAACCAGGCGTCGTTGAAGTTGTCGGTGGTGCCGGTCTTGCCCGCGGCCGGACAGCTGATGTCGGCCTTCTTCCCGGTGCCGGCCTGCACGTTCTTCTCGAGCACCTTGGTCACCTCGGAGGCCACGCCGTCGCTGAGCACGCGCTTGCGCTGGGGCTTGCCGAGCTCGTCGGACTTGCCGTCCGGGAAGTCGACCCTGCGGATGGCCTTCGGCCGCGATCGCATGCCGCCGGCCGCGAGCGTCGCGTAGGCGTTCGCCATCTCGAGCGGGGAGACCCCGAGGCGCAGGCCGCCGAGACCCTCGGCCGGATAGCCGTCGAGCTTCGTGGTGATGCCCATGAGGCGCGCGGTCTCGGCCACGCGCTTGGGGCCGAGGTCGACGTCGAGCTGCGCGTAGACCGTGTTGTCGGACTTCAGCGTGGCCTTCACCAAGTCCATCCGGCCCCCGTACGAGTTGTCGTAGGTCGACACCTCGTAGGTCTCGGTGGTGTCCGGAAGGTCGAGCTTCAGCTTCTTCGAGGTGTAGTAGGTGCTGCGCGGATCGATCCCCCGGCGCAGCGCGGTGGTGAGGACCATGGTCTTGAACGCGGAGCCCGGCTGGCGGTGGCCTTGGGCGGCGAGGTTGAACGTGCGCTCGTCGTAGGTGCCGCTGGAGGTCATCGCCCTGATGTAGCCCGTCTTCGGGTCGATGGCCACGATCGCCGAGCTCGGGTCGTCGGGGTAGCCGAGCTGGGTGGTGATGGCCTCGCGGCCGGCCTGCTGGAGCTTGGGGTCGATCGTCGTGTGGATCTTGAGCCCGCCGCGCCGGTACACGGACACCCCGTACTCCTCGATCAGCTGCTCCTGCACGTAGTCGAAGAAGTGCGGCTCACGGCGCTTCGTGTAGCGGTTGCCGCGACGCAGCCGCAGCTCCGCGGCCATGGCCCGCCGGGCGCGGCGGCGGAACGAGGGGCACCGCTTGACGCAGGTGTCGATCATCGTCTGGAGGACCTGGTTGCGCCGGCTGATCGCCGCCTCGGGGTTGCGGAACGGGTTGTACTGGGACGGCGCCTGCGGCAGGCCGGCGAGCAGCGCCGACTCGGCGAGGTCCAGGTCCTTGGCGTGCTTGGCGAAGTAGGTCTCCCCCGCGGCCTCCACGCCGACCGCCGTCCGCCCGTTCACGGTCCCGTAGGGGACGGAGTTCAGGTACTCCTTGAGGATCCACTGCTTCGAGCGCCGCGTCTCCATCTCGGAGGCCAGCTTGGCCTCGCGGATCTTGCGCTGCACGTTGCGCTCGGGATCCTTGATGTAGAGGGCGCGCACGAGCTGCTGGGTGATCGTCGAGCCGCCCTGGACGGTCTTCCCGGACTCGAGGTTGGCGATCCCGGCCCGGACGATGCCCTCGAAGTCGACGCCCTCGTGACTCCAGAAGCGCTCGTCCTCGATGGCCACCGTGGCGTTGCGCAGGTCACGCGGGTGCTCGCCCGCGGGGACGGGTGTGCGGATCTCGTCGGAGACCACGTAGCCGAGGAGGGACCCGTCGGCGGCGAAGATCTGCGAGGAGCGGCCCTTGTCCTGGGGCACGAGCTCCTCGATGGGCGGCGTCGTGGCGGCGACGGCCACGACCCAGCCGACCGCGGAGAGACCCCCGACCCCGGCACCGACGGCGAGCACGAACAGCGCGAAGAGGCCGGCGCTGGTGCGCCCGGCGAGGCCGCGGCGGCGGCCGCGTCGACGTCTCTGTCGGTCCCGGTGGGTCAAGGTTTGAAGCCGCCGGCATCGTATGCCCGCGGGCGAAGCCGGCCGTCCGGCCGGCTCGGGGGGTCAGGCCTCCGTGCGCGAGGATAGACCTTCACGGTGGAGACGTTCGAGGGCGCCGGCGCGTAGTCCTGCCGCCACCGCCCCCCGGGTAACCACCGTGGGCGCGTGCTTGCCGATCGTGAGGCGCACGCCGTCCCTTTCGACCTCGGCCACGGACACCTCGGCATCGGGCTCCTCGGCGAGCACCTCGAGGGCACGTGCCGAGTCGGCCCCGGGCGGTATCCAGACCGACACCTCCACCCGCACCTGCGGATCGATGATCGTGTGGTTCTCGATCGTCGACTGGGACAGCATCTCGTTGGGGATGATGATCCTGCGTCCGTCGTCGGCGCGCATGTAGGTGTAGGAGAGCCGGACGTCCTCGATGGTCCCGGTGTCGTCGCCGAAGGTGACGAGGTCACCGACGCGGATCGGCTGGGTGATGACCAGTTGGATCCCGGCGATGAGGTTGGCGAAGGTCTGGCGGGCCGCGAAGCCCACGACGATCCCGAGGACCGCCGACGACGCGAGCACGGCGGTGGCCGTGCGCCGGACGGGCTCGAACTGGGAGACCGCGAGCGCGATGCCCACCACCAGGATCATCGCGTACAGCAGCCGGCGCACGATCCGCACGCGGGTGTCGAGGCCGGCGGTGGCCGCGCCCTCGGCGACCGCCCGGGAGAGCCTGCGTCCGCGCCGGGCGAACCATCGATCGAGCACCTGGGCGAGTGCGATCGCGAAGAGCAGCGTGATCCCCGCCGAGATGTAGCTCTCGTAGGCCTGGTACACCGACTCGGGACTGGGAACATCGGGGGTCATGGGTGGCGGCGGGCAGGCTAGTGGCGAGCACGGGCAGGAGTCCGGTCGGGTCGCGCCCGCGTCCGTAGGCGCGCCGCGGCCCGCGTTCGACGCCGTCCTGCTCGACGCCTTCGGGACGTTGGTCGAGCTCGAGCCGCCCGGCCCGCGGCTGCGATCCGCCCTGTGGGAGATCGCGCGCGTCGACGTGGGCGAGGCCGCGGCGCTCCGCGCCTTCCGTGCGGAGATCGAGCACTACCTGGCGCACCACCTCGAGGGCCACGACACGGGCTCGCTCGACGCCCTCCGGGCCGACTGTGCCGAGGTCATCCGGCGCTCCCTCGGTCTGGCGGAGGGTACGCACGAAGCGGTGCGGGAGGCCATGCTCGGAGCCATCCGCTTCGCCGCGTACCCCGACGCCGCGCCCGCGCTCGCCGCGCTGAGAGCGCGGGGCATCCGACTCGTGGTGGCCAGCAACTGGGACTGCTCGCTGGCCGAGGTGCTGGGCTCGACGGGTCTCGGCGAGGCGCTCGACGCGGTGGTCCCCTCGGCGA
>JBPCQB010000009.1:0-3419 GCA_050998555.1 Thermoleophilaceae bacterium | reverse complement strand
TTCCGGGCCGCACGCCTAGGATCGATCGCCAGCTTCCCGCCCGGGTGGCGAAACCGGTATACGCGGAGCACTCAAAATGCTCTGCCCGCGAGGGCGTGCGGGTTCGAGTCCCGCCCCGGGCATCGGGTGAAGCCGTACGGGCGGCGGCGCCCCACGACGAATGACTCCCTCCGCCCTCGACCCGCTGGACGAGATCGAAGACCTGGTGGCCTTCGAGGCGCGGGCACCCGGAACCGACGCCGAACGGCGGGCTGCGGGCGATCTCGCACACCGCCTTCGGACGATGGGGCGCGACGCGGAGATCGAGCCCTTCTGGACCTGGCCGCGGCTCGCGCCCACGTGCCTCCTGCACGTGGTGGTGGGCGTGGTGGGGAGCGTCACGTCGGTGTTCGACCCGGTCGTGGGGATCGCCATCGTCCTCCTGGCCCTCGTGGCTCTCGTCCTCGATCTGACCGGCCGGGCGCACCTCGCCCGACGCCTCACCCCGCGGCGCGCCTCGCAGAACGTGGTCTCCCGGGAGGACGGCGAGAAGCCCGGAACGCTCGTGCTCGTAGCGCACTACGACGCCGGACCCGCCACCGGCCCACTGGCCTCCGGAGCGCTCCGTCGCCTCACCGCACTGTCCCGTGTCCTCCGGCTCGCGCTCGGACCCACGCAGGTCCTGACCGGGCTCCTCGTGACTGTGGCCATCCTCGCGGGGCTGCGGATCGCGTTCCCGAACTCCTACGCGCTCAACGTCGTGCAGGTCGTGCCCACCGTGCTGCTCGTGCTCGCCGCCGCGATCCTCGTGGGCATCACCGTCGCTCCGATCTCCCCGGGGGCGAACCGGAACGCCGCGGGCGTCGCGACCGCCCTGCAGCTCGCGGGCAGCCACGGCGCCTCCCTCGCGCACTTCGATCTGTGGGTACTCCTCTCGGGAGCCGACGAGGGGGGCCTCCTGGGCACGGCAGCCTTCGTCCGAGCGCACCGTCGCCACCTCGATCGGCGGCGAACCGTGTTCGTGGGTCTCGACCGGACGGGAGTCGGCACCGTGCGTTACGCGCGCCGCGAAGGGCTCCTGCGGCGGCGGCGCTACTACGGCCCGGTGCTCGAGCGCTGCGACGAGCTGGCCGCCGGGGACGCGCAGGGGGAGCGCTTCGGTGGCGCGCGGTCGATCGCCCCCCCGACCGCGACCTCGGCGCACGCCGCGGCGCGACGCGGATACCCCGCGGTGGCCATCTCGTGCGCGCCCGCGCACGGAGACGCCGCGACGACGAGCGCCGACGCGGGCGACACCCCGGATCACCTGGACCTCGCGGCGCTCGACCGGGCGTTTGCCTTCGGGTCGGCGCTCATCGAGTCCATAGACGCCGAGCTCGGACCCGCTGTGGCCGATCTACCGGAGGCGGCGCCTCGCTCCAGGTGGCGAGTACCGCGATGGACCGCCCGCTGACCCGGGCGGGCACCGTATCGGCGCCCGCACTCCCCCGCTGACGCCCGGGAGACCCGCCCGCCCTCGACCCGCGGCTAAAGATCGACTCGCCGGGTGCCGATCACCGGCGGGATGACCACAGCCGCGAGGGCGTCCGCCCGCGGGGAGATCGACCTCTAGCCAGGCCGTGTCCACCCCGGCTGCGGAGCCGGGGTGAGGCCACCGAGCAGGGCGGCTCGGACCGAGATTTCTGATGCGGACAAGGGGATTCTTCGAGGGGCTGCGGTGACTGCGTTCGCCGCTGGGCGATCTGCCCGGCCGATCCCGCACGCTCCTGGCGCTCGCCGCGTTGGTCGCGGCGCTCGCGGTGGTCGCCTTCGCCGCAACGACCGGACCCAGGGGGCCCGAGGTCTCGCTGACCGCGGGCCACGGCGGCCCGCTGTCCATAGATAACTCCGAAGACGGCTCGCTGCTGACCGTCGGGGGCATGGCGCCCGGCGACACCGAGGTCGGAGCCGTGACCATCACGAACACGGGCAGCCGGCCCGGCGACCTCACGGTCTCCTCCGTGGACCTCGAGGACCTGCCCGGCATGGGAGGAGGTCAGCTCTCGGAGCGTCTACGATCGTTGCGCCGCCGCCTCGCCCGCGGCGGGCGCCCGGGTGCTCCTCGTCCGCGCGGTGGGCGTCTCACCTACGGGGGAGCGCACGAACGTCGAGAAGCGAGTGATCCTCCTGCCCTGACCCGACCTGCCTCAGACGCTCAGGTCCACCGCCACGGGCTTGTCGCCCGAGTAGTCGTAGAAGCCCTTCCCGGACTTCTTCCCGTACCACCCGGCGGCCACCAGCTTGCGGAGGGTGGGCGGCGGCGCGAAGCGCCGCTCCCTGAACTCGCTGAACATGATCTCGGCGATGGCCTGGGTGGTGTCGAGGCCCACGAAGTCGAGCAGCGTGATCGGACCCATGGGGTGTCCGGCGCCGGCCTTCATAGCGGCGTCGATCGACTCGATGGAGCCGACGCCCTCCTCGTAGGCGCGCACGGCGTCGAGCATGTAGGGCACGAGCAATCGGTTGACGATGTATCCGGCCTTGTCGGGCGTCGGCACCACGACCTTGCCGTCGAGCCCGTTGGCGTAGTCGAGTGCGGTCTGGAAGGCGTCGTCGCTGGTGGTGACCGCGCGGACGACCTCCACGAGCGGCATCACCTGCGCCGGGTTGAAGAAGTGCATGCCCACGAAGCGCTCGGCCCGCTGGGTGGCGGTGGCGAGGTCGATGATGGAGAGCGAGGAGGTGTTGGAGGCGAAGATCGCGTCGTCCTTGACGACCCCGTCGAGGTCGCCGTAGAAGCTCCGCTTGACCTCGAGGTCCTCGGTGATGGCCTCGATCACGAGGTCGACGTCGGAGAGGTCTCCCTGGTCGACGGTGGCCTCGATGCGGCCGCGGACCGCGTCGGCCTCGTCCTGACCGATCCTCTCCTTCTCGACGGCGCGGGAGAGCTGCTTCTCGATCTTCTTCAGCCCCGAGTCCAGGCAGCTCTGGTCGATGTCGCAGAGCACCACGTCGAAGCCCGCCTGGGCCGATACCTGCGCGATGCCGTGGCCCATCAGCCCCGCACCGACCACTCCCACCTTCGAGATCTCCATTAACTTCCTTCCGGAGTCGTCAACGAGCGCGGGAGCGTACATGGGACTGGTTGAGGTCGAGGACCGCGGCGCGGTCAGACGGATCGTCATGAGCCGGGCCGAGAAGCGCAACGCGCTGAACGTCGAGCTGATCGACGCGCTCCGCGAGGCCTTCGAGGCGGCGGCCGCCGACCCGGACGTCCGCGTCGTGGTGCTCCGCGGCGACGGGACCATGTTCTCCTCCGGCGTCGACTTCTCCGGGCTCGCCGATCTGGCCGCTCAGCCCGAGATGCTCCACCCCTTCCGCGAGGGCATCCTCCGCGTGTTCAGCCTCCCCGAGGAGATGCCGAAGCCCACAGTGGCCGAGATCCACGGCGGCTGCGTCGG
>JBPCQB010000184.1:0-3429 GCA_050998555.1 Thermoleophilaceae bacterium | reverse complement strand
GGGAGAGCTCGGCGTTCAGCGCCTCGGTCATCCCCACCACCCCGAACTTCGACGCCGTGTAGGGGGCCATGCTCGCCGCGGGGATCAGGCCGAGCCCCGACGCCGTGTTGACGATCGCCGCGCCGCGGCCCTGACGGAGCATGCGCGGCACGAAGGCCTGGACGCCGTAGGCCACCCCCAGGAGGTTGACCCCGATCACACGCTGCCAGTCCTCCACCGTGGTGTGCTCGGTCGGCGCCGCGTGGCCCACGCCGGCGTTGTTGTGGAGGACCTCGACCGCGCGGTCGGTGGCGAAGACCCGCTCCGCGAGATCCTCCAGAGCGGCCGGGTCGGAGGAGTCGACCACGTGGTGCTGCGCCGTCCCGCCCGCGGCCACGATCTCCTCGCGGACGCGGGCGAGCGCCTCGCCGTCGATGTCCGCCAGGTGGAGCCGCGCGCCGAGCTCGGCGAAGCGCCGGGCGCTGGCACGCCCGATCCCCGAGCCGGCGCCGGTGACCACCACGACGGTGCCGGCAAAGCTCTCGAAGCGCCGTCGTCGCGTCCTCATCGGCACCCGCTGGTGATGGTCCACGAGCCGCTGCGGGCCACGGGGCGGTGCCGGCTCGGCGCCTCGACGTCGAGCTCGCCGGCCCGCCCGAGGAGCAATGCCTCGGCCCGCGCGCTGCGCGGCGCCACGAGCGCCCCCCGCGCGCTGCGGTCGAGGTCGGCGGAGAACCGCCGCGGGCGGACCTCGGACCACAGCGCGAGCGAGGGGATGGGCTGGCCGGTGGGCACGTACACCGCCGGGCATCCTTGCAGCGCGGCACGAGCGGCGGGGCGACGCACCAGGTCGCGCAGCTCCCGGTGCACGCGATCCTCGCTCCCCACCCGGCTGCGTATGTCAGCGATCCGCGGGTAGTCCATCGACACGAGCGCGATCATGACCGCGACGAGGACGAAGCCGCCGGCCTGCCACGGCCGGCGCAGGGGATCGCGCGAGTCGAGCCGCTGCCATCCGAAGACTGCGACCCCGGCGAACAGGCAGGCCAGAGCGGCGGGGAGGAAGAGGAAGCGCTGGAGCACGGGCAGCCCGCTGACCCCGAGGGCGAGCACCGAGAGCCCGGAGAGGACTACGAGCGCGAGGGGCAGAGCGAGGGGCCGGCGCAGGCGCAGGATCGTCAGGACCAGCCCCGCCGCCGCGCCGAGGAGCCCGGAGATCCACAGGATCCCGCCGAGGTGGCGGGCCAGCTCCCCGGGCAGGCTGAGAAGACCGGTGGGGAGGCTCCTGATCGCCGCAACCTGCTCGGTCTGGTGGCGGGTCCAGGAGGGGTCGCCGGTGACCAGGTAGTCCGTGACGGTCCATACGACCGGTCCGACCAGGACGAGGCAGGCGAGACCGGCAAGGCGCTTCCACTCGGACCGCGCGGGCACACCCACGAGCCCCCGCCAGTCAAAGGCAACGCCGGCGGGCCTCCGCGGCGGTACTCGCCCGACGGCCAGCCACAGCCAGTAGACGCCGGCGTAGAGCCAGGCCTCGGGCCGGAGCAGCCCCGCGAGGGCGAGCAGCCCGAGGACCGCAGTGCCCCGGCGCGGACGGCGCACCTCGAGCACCGCCGCCCACACCATCAGGGCCACCGCGACCATGTCGAAGGACGCGCGCATGACGCTCTCGAGGAACGGCGCCCGCGTGGCGAGCAGAGCGGCGGCCACGAGACCGACCCCCCAACCGGCGACCTCCTGCCCCAGCCGGAAGAGGCCCACGCACATCGCGGCGGCCGCGAGCACGGCGAGGAGCCGGTAGCCCGCCTCGGTCCCCTCCCCCAGCAGGCCGGTCAGGGCCGCGGCGGCGATGGCGAGCGGGTGCGGCGCGGAGGCCACCGGAGCGTCGTACTGCGGCACGCGGCCGGCCAGCAGGTCTCCGCCCCACACCAGGGCGTAGAAGCCGTCGTAGTTCGGCAGCCCGCGCGGGAAGACCGCGTAGAAGAGGGCGGTGAGCGCGGCGGTGGCGCCGACGTCCGCGAGGCCCGTGCGCCGGGGCGGACAGGTTGGGTCCTCGGCGACCTCGCCGCGGTTGCCGACGATGACGAGGCCCCTGAGCTCGGTGGCGGACACGCGCGTACAGTCTCAGACGCCGTGGCCGTCGTCGCCCGCCGTGCCCTCCGGGCCGTCCCCGAGCCGCTCAAGGAGCGGATGCGCCTGGCCGCGGCCTACGTGCGCCTGACCAGCGATCGGGAGAGCCTGCGGCGCTTCGCTGCGATGCGCCGCGCCGCGCCGGCCGACGATCCCGCGGCCGTCGAGCCGGTCGCGGTGCGCGCCCGGGCGCTCGGCGGACGCGAGGTGCTCGTCCGCCCGGGCACGAGCGACGCCGACACGCTCTGGGACGCGCTGGTTCGCCGGTATCACCTTCCTCCTCCCGAGGCGGTCTCGGGCGGCGGCGCGGCCGGCCCGGCTTCGGTGCTCGACCTCGGGGCCAACATCGGGCTGACGGTGGCGCACCTGAGCACATTGTTCCCGCACGCCTGGGTGGTCGGCGTCGAGCTCGACGCGGCGAACGCCGCACTGGCCCGGCGCAACGTGGCGCCCTGGTCGGCGCGCTGCTCGGTCCTCGAGGGAGCGGTCTGGCCCGAGGGCGGCGAGCTGGAGTACCACGGATGGTCGGCCAACACCTCCTCGTTCCGGGTGACCGACGACGAGGATTCGACCGCGGTCGTCCGCCACGCGCGTGCGGTCTCGCTTTCGTCGCTGGTCGAGGAGGCCGGCGCCGTCGACTACGTGAAGATGGACATCGAAGGAGCCGAGGCGCGGGTGCTGACCGAGCGCATCGGGTGGGCGCGGGCCGTGCGGACGATCAAGGTCGAGGTCCACCCGCCGTACACGGTGGACGGATGCGCACGGGATCTCGAGGCGCTGGGGTTCGCGACGCGGCGGGATCGGCGGCACTCGTGGGCGGTGGTGGGGGTGCGGCGGTGAGCGGCACTCATACTTCGACGAGGTGGTGCCCCCTCGTCCCTCGACCGCCAATGCCTGACGCCGCCCGATGAAGCTCGCGCCAGGCGCCCGCGGTTCGCGCCAGCTCGGCCTGGCCCTGGTCGCCGGCATGGTCCTCCTGATGTGGGTCGGCGAGGCGGTCGACCTCGTTCCCGGCGTCGATCTCGATCAGTACGGACTGCGGCCCCGCGACCCCGACGGCCTGGTGGGAATCGGAACCTCGCCGTTCCTCCACGCGGGCTTCGGGCATCTCGCGTCCAACACCATCCCCTTCCTGCTCATGGGGTTCGTCATCGCACTGGACGGGGCGATGAGAGTGCTGCTCGTCACCGCGATCGTCGCGCTGGTCGGCGGCCTGGGCACATGGCTGCTGGCGCCCGGCGCGACGCTTCACGTCGGCGCCAGCGGCCTCGTCTTCGGCTACGCCGGCTACCTGCTCAGTCGTGGCTTCTTCAACCGGCG
>JBPCQB010000148.1:0-7085 GCA_050998555.1 Thermoleophilaceae bacterium | reverse complement strand
GCGCCGCGGCGCTCAACGGACGGATACGGAAGAGGCGCTCGAGCAGGAGGTCGTCGGCCGCCCGCGCCGGCCCCTCGGCGAAGGTGGGATAGGCGTGCACGGCGTTCGAGACGTCGGCGATCGTGTCGCCGGCCTCGATCCGCGCGGCGAGCTCCGCTACCGCCTCGCCGCCCGCCGGCGCGGCCACGGTGGCGCCGAGCAGGCGCCCGCGCCGAGCGCCCACGAGCTTCGCGAACCCGTGGGCCTCCCCCGCGGTGATCGCGCGGTCGGACTCCCCGTAGTCGTGGCGGGCCACCACGACGGTGTCCCCGAGCCGCTCGCGCGCCTGCGCTTCGCTGAGGCCGACGCGCGCGACCTCCGGATCCGTGAACGTGACCCACGGCACCGCGCGGTAGGACACGCGCCGGCGCGTGCGCAGCAGCGCGTTGACCACCGCCACGCGGGCGTGGTAGGCGGCCACGTGGGTGAAGGGGAGCGCACCGGTCACGTCGCCGGCGGCGTACACCCCGGGCGCGCTCGTGCGCAGCCGCGCGTCCACGACCACCGCGCCGGCGACGTCGGTCTCGACGCCTGCGCGCACGAGGCCGAGGCCGGCGGTGTCCGGCGCCCGCCCGGCGGCCACGAGCAGCCGGTCGTGGTCGATCGCCTCACGACCGCCCGGATGCTCGACGTCGACCGCCCCGGCGCGCGCCTCGACGACCCGAGCGCCCAGCACTACGCGCACGCCCTCGTGCTCGAGGTGCTCGCGGACGAGCTCGGAGGCCTCGGGCTCCTCGCGACCGAGGAGGCGCGGGCCGGCCTCGAGGAGGGTCACGTCGCTGCCGAGGCGGCCGAACGCCTGGGCCAGCTCGCAGCCGATGCTCCCCCCGCCGAGCACCGCCAGCCGGCCCGGCAGCTCCGTGAGGTCCCACACGGTCTCGCTCGTGAGCGGCGCGGCCGCGGCGAGGCCGGGGATCGGCGGCAGCGTGGGACGGGAGCCGGTGGCGATCAGCGCCGCGCGGTAACGCAGCGGCCGGCCGTCGACCTCGACCACGCCGGGATCAAGGAAGCGCCCCACGGACTCGTAGACGTCGACCCCGGCGGCGCGCAGGCGCTCGGGCGAGTCGTGCGGGGCGATCCGCTCGCGCGCCCCGTGGACGTGGGCCATCACCGCCGCGAAGTCGACCGCCGGCTCGTGCGGGGTGAGGCCGACGGCGTCGGCCGTGCGCATCCGGTGGGCGAGCGTCGCGGCGGCCAGCAGGCTCTTCGAGGGCACGCAGCCGGTCCACAGGCAGTCGCCGCCGGTACGGGCGCGCTCGGCCATGACCACCCGCGCCCCGAGGCGCCCGGCGATGGTGGCGGCCACGAGGCCGGCGGTGCCGCCGCCGAGCACCGCGAGGTCGACGCTCCTCGTCAGGGCGACTGACTGGGCGGCTGGGACGACTCCGGCCGGGGCTGAGGCTGGGGCGAGGGTGGCTCGCCGGCCGCCGGAGGCTCCTCGCCAGGGCTCTGCTGCTGTTGGGGCTGGCGGCTTCGCTCGGCTTCGCCCTTGACGGCGGGGTCCTGCTGCTCGGCGCCCGCGGGCGCCTTGGGCTCGGGAGCGGCCTCCTCGCCGTCCTGCCCGGCCCCGGCGTCCTTGGCGTCGCCGGCGGTGCTCTCACCCGAGGTGTCGACCGAGGACCCGCCGCCGAGCGTGGTACGACCCGGCTGGCCGGCGACCGACTCGCCGGCCACGAGCTCGGGCAGGGTGAGGAACGCCGCGGCGATCAGAAAGGCGAGGCCTCCGGTGGCGAGCGCCAGACGCATGTTGACCCGCCGGCCGAAGAGGCGCGTGAAGCCGCGGGGGCGACCGGCGACGCCTCCGGCGGTCGAGCTCGTGACCGACGGCGCTGTGTCGCCCGACGGCGCGGTACCCGCGGCGGGCGAGGGCACGCCGGACATCGCGGGCGTGCCGCGGGCCGTGCTGGTGGCCCGATCGCGCCGCACCGGGCGGACCTCGGAGATGGTCTTCGCCGGTCGCTTCAACGCCTCGCCGACGATCGAGACGATCACCGGCGTGAACGCGGCGCTGAACACCGTCCCCGACTCCCAGAAGAAGGACGTGAGGAGGGCCGCGGCCGCCGAGGAGAGGCTGGCGATCACGAGCGTCTGGAAGGAGAGGTGTCCGTCCTTGCCGTGCACCTCCTCCGAGGCTAGCGATGTCGACCAGCCGCTTTCAGGGTCTCCGGTCTACTCGTAGATAACGACGTCCGGACGCGGCCGCAGACGCAGCACGTCGCGCGGCGACATGAGGTTCGTGTCCTCCCGGTAGAAGAGCTTGTACCCCACGCGGGTGCGGCGCGGGCCGCGGGTGAAGTCGCGGTACTTCTGCTTCTTGATCTCGGGGTTGCCGAAGCCGTCGACGTTGCGGACGAGGGCCACCCCGGGGCGCGGCAGCAGGTCTTCGCGGTCCTCGATCATGTCCTCGGTGAACTGGTGGATGACCAGCGTCTTCTGGGGGAGGTTGCGGCGCCGGACGATCCGGTCGAGGTAGGCGGACACGCGGTTGACCGTCTTCGCGTCGGTCGAGCCGATCTGCTGGCCCGGGACCTGGCCCTCCTCCATGCTCCACTCGGGGTCGAGCGCGAGGCTCACGTCGGGCTGCTCGAGCCAGCGGCGGTAGTGGCGCGCCTCGGTCATGAAGTCCTCGCGGCCGGGTTGGATGTCGAGGATGAGGAGGGCCTTGGCCTTACGGGCGGCGCGCAGGTGCCGGTCGATGACCGCCGCCTTCTGGCGGTAGCGGTACTTGCCGTCGTCGCCGGGCGCGGCGTTGGCGATGGTGGCCAGCAGCTCGAACGCGGGCATGACCGGACGGTCGCCGCGGCGGTACGCGCGGGCCTGGCGAAGCAGCTTCCGCCCGACGTCGTCGAGCTTCCCGATGCCGAGCACGCCGAGCTCGTCGGCCTGGGGGGCGCCGTAGAACGCGACCACGCGGTAGCGCGGGAGCAGCTCGCGGCCGCCGCGCGGCAGCTCCGGCGGACGCGGGGCAGCGGCGCGATCGGCCCCCGGCGCGGCCTCCGGCCGCTCCGACCCGGCACGGGGGAGGAACGCGACCGCGACCAGCACGCCGAGCACGAGCACCGCGACCCCGAGGAGCGCGGCCACGATCCGCCGCTGGCGCCGGACGCGGCGGCGCGTGAGCTCGCGGCGCTCGTGACGACCCTTGTCGACCCGGAACCCGGGCCCGAAGTCGCTCGGCATGGCGGTCACGGTACTCGCCGCCCGGTCGGCCGACGCCCCCGAGAGCGTGTAGCGAGGTTCTCCGAAGGCGTTTGCGGAGACCGCCCGCGGTAGGGTGCCGCCCCCCGAGCGCGGAGCATCTTCGATGGACTCATTCAGAGCACTGGTGGCGGAGAAGGACGGCGAGGAGGTGGTCCGCGAGGTCCGCTCCCTCGACCCCGAGGACCTGCCCGAGGGCGAGGTCACGATCCGGGTGGCCTTCTCGGACGTCAACTACAAGGACGCCCTGGCCACCACCGCCAAGGGCGGGGTCGCCCGGACCTCACCGCTCGTACCCGGGATCGACCTCTCGGGAGAGGTGGTCGAGAGCTCGGCCGAGGGGATCTCCGAAGGCGACGAGGTGATCGTCCACGGGTACGAGCTCGGGGTTGCGCACCACGGCGGGTTCGCCGAGTACGCGCGCGTGCCCGCCGACTGGATCGTGCCCATGCCCGCCGGGCTCGACCTGCGACGGGCGATGGCGCTCGGCACGGCCGGCTACACGGCGGCCCTCTCGGTCCACCAGCTCGAGGAGCGGGGCCTCTCCCCCGACCACGGGCCCGTGCTCGTCACCGGAGCCACGGGCGGCGTGGGCTCGGTGGCGGTCGGCATCCTCGCCGAGCGCGGCTACGAGGTGGCGGCGAGCACCGGCAAGGAGTCCGAGCACGACTACCTGCGCGAGCTCGGGGCGGCCGAGATCCTCGACCGCGAGGAGGTCTCCGCGGCGAGCGAGCGCCCGCTCGAGTCCGAGCGCTGGGCGGCCGCGGTCGACCCGGTGGGCGGCACGACGTTGGCCTACGCGCTGCGGACCATGCGCAGCGGTGGAGCCGCGGCGGTCAGCGGGATGACCGGGGGCGTGGCCCTCGAGACCACGGTGCTTCCCTTCATCCTCCGCGGCGTGGCGCTGCTCGGCATCGACTCGCCCCAGACCCCGATCGAGCTGCGCCGCCGGGTGTGGGAGCGACTGGGCAGCGACCTCGCCCCGCGGGGCCTCGACGCGATGGTGGTCGAGGTCGCGCTGGACGAAGTCGAGGGCGTGCTGGACCGTATCCTCGCCGGAGAGGTGAGGGGCCGGACGGTGGTGCGGATCGGCGCGTGAGGGTGCGGCGGCTCGCGCGCGGCTGACGCACCCTCCCGTTGGCCATCAAGGGGAGACGACGGTGAAGGTCTCGACGGTCCTGGACAAGATCGACAGTGGCGCCATCGCGCTGCCGGAGCTCCAGCGCGGGTACGTGTGGAGCCGGCGGCAGGTGCGCGATCTCGTGCGGTCGCTCTACTGGCGCTTCCCCAGTCGGCAGCCTGCTGCTCTGGGAAACCACATCGTCCAAGCGGCCGGCGGCCGCGCCCGTCGGGAGTGTGCCGAGCGCTTCGTCGACGTCCTGCGCCGCACCGCCACGGCAGATTGCCCTCCCACCTGGTGGCCCTCGATCTCTGGCGGGAGGACCGCGGCTTCCACGGGGTGAACGAGCGCGACGCCGCGCTGGCCGACGTCGGAGTCCCCGCTCCTCCGACCATCTTCGAAGGGGTGCTCCGCTCGCCGGGGAGGCTCGACGAGCTCATGGGCGACTCGAGCTTCGGCGACGCCCCATCGGAGGGAGTCGTCGTCAGGCGCCTCGACCCCGAGGCTCAGCCGCGGATCGCAAAGTGCGTTGCCGCGGGATACCGCCGCCCGACCGACGAGCGCTTCGGAAGAGACCGCCGCCTCAACCGGCTCGTCCAACCGACCACCTGGACCGAGCGCGGCCCACCGGGGCGGGCCGCGCTCGGGCGTTGACGGACCTACGCCGCCGCGGGCTCCCGGGCCGGCTCGAGCGCCAGTTCGAGCACCTCGGCCACGGTCATCACCGGGTGGAAGGTCATCCGCTCCCGGACGTCCTCGGGCACTTCGTCCAGGTCGCCGCGGTTGCGCTCGGGGAGGATCACGTCGGTGAGGCCGGCGGCGTGCGCGGCCAGCACCTTCTGCTTGAGCCCGCCGATCGGCAGGACCCGCCCTTGGAGGGTGACCTCTCCGGTCATCCCCACCGTGTGGCGGACCGGCCGGCCGGTGGCCAGGGAGGCCAGCGCGGTGACCATCGTGATGCCCGCGCTCGGCCCGTCCTTGGGGATCGCGCCCGCGGGCACGTGCACGTGGTGCTCGCGGCCCTCGAAGGACTCGGGGTCGACGCCCATGTCCTCGGAGTGCCCGCGCACGTAGGAGAGCGCGATGCGCGCGGACTCCTTCATCACGTCGCCGAGCTGCCCGGTGAGCACGAGCGGATCGCGCCCGGGCATGGCCGTGACCTCGACGAACAGCACGTCGCCGCCGGTGCCGGTCACCGCCAGGCCGGTGGCCACGCCCGGCACCGCCGTGCGCTCGGCCGCCTCCTGGAAGTGCTTCTGGCGCCCGAGGGCGTCGCGCACCACCGCGAGATCGATCTCCACCGGGGCCTCGACCTTCGCGGAGGCCACTCCCGTGGCGGTCTTGCGCAGGACCGTACCGAGCTCGCGCTCGAGCTGGCGCACGCCGGCCTCGCGCGTGTACTCGGTGACCACGGTGCGCAGCACCTCGTCGGAGACGCTCACCTCCTCCTCGCGCAGGCCGTTGCGCTCCCGCTGGCGCGGCCACAGGTAGCCGCGGGCGATGGCCGTCTTCTCGTCGGTCGTGTAGCCGTCGAACGCGATGGTCTCCATGCGGTCGAGCAGCGGGGCGGGGATCGTGTCGGAGACGTTGGCCGTCGCGATGAACAGGACCTGGGAGAGGTCGAGCTCGACGTCGAGGTAGTGGTCGCGGAACGCGTGGTTCTGCGCCGGGTCGAGGACCTCGAGCAACGCGGAGGAGGGATCACCGCGCCAGTCCGCCCCGACCTTGTCCACCTCGTCGAGCATGATCACCGGGTTCATGGTCCCGGCGTCGCGCAGGGCGCGGACCAGCCGTCCCGGGAGGGCCCCGACGTACGTCCGCCGATGCCCCCGGATCTCCGCCTCGTCGCGTACCCCTCCGAGGGACATGCGCACGAACTCGCGGCCGGTGGCCCGGGCGATCGACTCGCCGATCGAGGTCTTGCCCGTGCCCGGAGGGCCGATCAGCGTGAGGATCGCGCCGGAGCGGCGGTCCTCCTCGATGCCGCGCTCCTGGCGCAGCTTGCGCACGGCCAGGTACTCGGTGATGCGGTCCTTGACGTCCTCGAGGCCGGCGTGATCGGCGTCGAGCACCTCGCGCGCGTGCACGGGATCGAGCCGCTCGTCCGAGCGCCCGGACCACGGCACGGCGATCAGCCAGTCGAGGTAGGAGCGGATCATCGAGGCCTCGCCCGACTGCTCGCCCATCCGCTCGAGCCGTCCCAGCTCCTTCTCGGCCTGGGCGCGCACCTCCTCGGGCATGCCGGCCTCGTCGATCTTGGTCCGGTACTCCTCGACCACCGAGGCGTCGTCCTCGTCCAGCTCCTTGCGGATCGACTCCATCTGCTTGCGCAGGAAGTAGTCGCGCTGCTGCTTGTCGGCTCCGGTCTGCACGTCGTCGCGGATGCGCTGGCGCACCTGCATCTCGGCCAGGCGCTCGCGCTGGAGCTCGAGGGCGAGCGCCAGGCGCTCGGTCACGTCGAGCTCCTCGAGCAGGCGCACCTTGTCGGGGAACGAGATGTCCGGGGAGTAGCCCGGCGTGTCGGCCAGGGCGCCCGGCTCGGTGATCGAGCGGACGAAGGCCTTGATCCGGCCGTCGTCGCCGCGGATCTCGAGGATCTCGTCGACCACCGCGCGGTACTCGCGCTCGAGGTCGCGGGTCCGGCCGTCGACCGGCTCGTCGTCGGGGCGCTCCTCCACGTCCACGCGCAGCTCGCCGGCAGGGCCGCTGCGGGCGGCCGCGGCCACCC
>JBPCQB010000130.1:0-8623 GCA_050998555.1 Thermoleophilaceae bacterium | reverse complement strand
TCGAGCGCAAGGGCGACGTGGCCGCGTTCCTCACCGCCCTCGAGCCCCGGTCGGTGTTCTTCGTGGACGAGATCCACCGCCTCCCGCGGGCGCTCGAGGAGACCTTCTACCCGGCGATGGAGGACCGACGGCTCCCGATCACCGTCGGGCAGGGGGCGGGAGCGCGGGTGGTGACGCTCGACCTCCCGCCGTTCACGCTCATCGGCGCCACCACCCGGGCGGGACTGCTCACCACTCCGCTCCGGGACCGCTTCGGAGTCACCCACCGGCTCGAGCTCTACGGACCCGAGGATCTGGCGCGGATAGTGCTGCGCTCGGCACACATCCTCGGCGTCGAGATCGACGAGGACGGGGCGACGGCGCTCGCCCGGCGCTCGCGCGGCACCCCGCGCGTGGCCAACCGCCTGCTGCGGCGGGTCCGCGACTTCGCCGAGGTGCGTGGGGCGGGTCGCATCGACGCCGACGTCGCGGCCCGGGCGCTCGACCTGCTCGAGGTCGACGGCGCCGGCCTCGACCGCCTCGACCGCGACATCCTCGAGACGGTCTGCCTCAAGTTCGACGGCGGGCCGGTGGGTCTCTCCACCCTCGCCGTGGCCGTGGGCGAGGAGGCCGACACCGTCGAGGACGTCTACGAGCCCTACCTGCTCCAGCAGGGGCTGCTCAAGCGCACGCCACGGGGACGGGAGGCCACGCCCGCAGCGTGGCGTCACCTGGGCCTCGAGCCCCCCAGGGCTCGCTCCGAGCCGCTGTTCTGAACGCCTAACCTCTCCTCCGTGCCCAACTTCATCTGCCCCAACTGCGGCAACCGCTCCATGTCGCGCGAACGGACGGCGGGTTTCACCGAGCGTGCGAAGGGCTGCTCGCAGTGCGGCTTCGCGTTCCTCTTCGAGCTGCTGGACGACTACTACCCCGCCCCCAACGCGGCCTTCTTCGTCTGCGACTCCGATGCCCGCGTGATCGGCGCCGGCCGAGGCTCGCGCGAGCTCACCGGCCTCGGCACCAACGACGTCATCGGGCGTCCGGTACGCGAGGTGCTCGGGCTCCAGTTCTCGAACGGCGACGACCACATCGGGACCGCGCTCGAGTGGGGCGTCCGGGTGCTCGACAAGCCCGTGACCGTGAACGCCGAGGGGGACCGCGCGGAGTCCGCCAAGGCCGACATCTTCCCTGCGTACGACGAGGACGGCGGGCTTCTGCTGGTCCTCACCCCCCGGTAGCGCCGCCTCCGGGCGCACCGGTGTCCCCGCCCTTCGGCCTCGGCTAGCCTCGACCCGTGACTAGCCGCCGTCGCAACGCCCTCGTGCTGCTGCTGGTCTTAGGCGTGGTGTCCGCGGCCGTCGTGGTCATCTCCCAATGGCCCACGCGGCTCGGCCTCGACCTGCGCGGGGGGGTCGAGCTGGTGTACGAGGCCCGTCCGACCCCGAAGGTCCCGGCGGTCACCCCCCAGACGGTCGACGACGCGATCGACGTCATCCGCGAGCGCACCGACTCCCTCGGCGTGGCGGAGGCCGAGATCCAGCGCGCGGGCACGAACCAGATCAGCGTCGCGATCCCCGACGTGGAGAACGCGGAGCGGGCGATCCGCCAGGTGGGGACCACCGCCCAGCTCCAGTTCTACGACTGGGAGACGAACGTCGTCGGCCAGCTCGACCGCCCGCTGCCGAGCCTCTACGAGGCGGTGCAGCTCGCCCTCGAGGCCAAGCCGAAGGCCGAGCGCGAGGACCTGCCTCCGGGCGGCCCGGACCCGGCCGTGGTCCAGCGGTTCGGCGGCGACCAGGCCAGGGTGCGCGAGTTCTACGACCGCCGCAACGACACCGCCGCCCAGAAGCTGTACCTGTTCGGCCCGAGCCGCCAGCTCATCGCCGGGCCCGACTCGACGTGCGAGTCGCTGTTCTCGGACTTCGAGGCGCGGGCGCCCACCCAGCGGCCGCCACTCCCGAGGCCGGTACCGAAGGGCTCGCAGTGCGGACCAGAGCTCGAGGCCCTCGGCGGAGCCGGACCCCCGCCCGGATCGCAGGTGCTCGGCGTACCGCAGGGCATCGTCGTCGTGCGCGACGAGCGCCCGCCGAACCTGCCGCCGGGTGCGCCGGAGCCCCCGAACTACTACGTGCTCGAGGACGACTCCGAGCTCTCGGGCAACGACATCACCGACCCGAAGGCCGAGCTCGACCAGACCATCAACCAGCCGGTGGTCACCATGCAGTTCACCGAGCAGGGCCAGCGTGCGTTCGCCGAGGTCACCCGCCGGATCGCCCAGCGCGGGGCGGAGACCATCCTCCCGCCCGGCACCCAGCAGGAGTCGGCCTTCCAGCGCTTCGCGATCACGCTGGACAACCGGATCGTCTCGCGGGCCACGATCGACTTCGTCGAGAACCCGGAGGGCATCGACGGCCGCACGGGAGCGCAGATCACCGGGGTGGGGAACTTCGACCAGACCCAGGCGCTGGCCGAGCAGCTGCGCATCGGCGCGCTGCCGATCGAGCTCAAGCTCATCTCCCAGACCCAGGTCTCGGCGACGCTCGGCCAGCAGGCGCTGAACCAGGGTCTCTACGCCGGCGCCGCCGGCCTGCTGCTCACGCTGCTCTTCCTGGTCCTCTTCTACCGCGTGCTCGGGGTGGTGGCCGGCTTCGGGCTCGTGATCTACGCGGTGCTCCTCTACGCGGTGGTCGAGTTGTTCGCGATCACGCTCACGCTGCCCGGCATCGCCGGACTGATCCTCACGCTGGGGGTGGCGGCCGACGCCAACATCGTGATCTTCGAGCGCATCAAGGAGGAGGCGCGCACCGGGAGATCGATCCCGGCCGCCATCTCGAGCGGCTACGCAAAGGCGCTGCGGACGATCTTCGACGCCAACGTGGTCACCGTCGGGGTGGCGTTCATCCTGTTCATGCTCGCGGTCGGCGGGGTAAAGGGCTTCGCGCTGACCCTCGGCGTCGGCACGCTCATCTCGCTGTTCACCGCCGTGCTCGCCACCTCGGCGGTGCTCGGCAGCCTCAGCCGGACTCGACTCCTGCGCTCGCGATTCGCGCTCGGGGCGAGCGGCGAGGGTCGCAGCACCCGCTTCGACTTCATGGGCTACTCGAAGTATTTCTTCTCGGCCTCGGGCCTCATCCTCGTGGCCGGGGCGCTCGCCATCGCCGGGCTCGGTCTGAACTTCGGCATCGACTTCGAGGCCGGCACCCGGATACAGACCCCGCTCGAGCAGCGTGCCTCGGTGGACCAGGTGCGCTCCGCGATCACCCCGCTCGGCCTGGCCGACGCGAAGATCCAGCAGGTCGATGACCCGGAGATCGGGGAGAACCTGTTCCAGATCTCGACGCTCTCGCTCGGGCCCGAGCGCGTGCAGCAGGTGCGCCAGGTGCTCGACGAGCGCTTCGGGGTCCGCCAGGCCGACTTCACGACCTCGTCGGTCGGACCGACCTTCGGGGCCCAGATCGCCCGCACGGCGGTCATCGCGGTCATCGCGTCGCTGATCCTGATCTCGATCTACATCGGCTTCCGGTTCGAGTTCAAGTACTCGGTGCCGGTGCTCATCGCCCTCGCCCACGACCTGCTCATCACCGCGGGCGTGTACGCCCTCACCGGCCGGGAGGTGACCGCGAGCACGGTGGCCGCGCTGCTCACCATCCTCGGGTTCTCGCTCTACGACACGATCATCGTGTTCGACCGAGTACGCGAGAACGTGCCGCGCATGCCGCGGGCCACGTTCTCGCAGATCGTCAACCGCTCGATGTCCGAGGTGCTCACCCGCTCGCTGGTCACCAGCCTCTCGACGCTCTTCCCGATCGGCGCGCTCATGCTCTTCGGCGGCGAGACCCTGCGCGACTTCGGCTTCGCGCTGCTGGTCGGCGTGGCCTCGGGCACCTACTCCTCGATCTTCATCGCCGCGCCGGTGCTCACCGCCTGGAAGGAGCGCGAGCCCATCTACCGCCGCCGCCGTCAGGTGGTGATGGACGACCACGGCGGGGTGGTGCCCGCCTTTGCGTCCGCAGACCTCGGTGCGGGCGCCCGGCGAGGAGTGCCGGGTCCGGCCACCGGCGACCCCCGCCGCGAGCCGATCGTCGACGCGGTCCGCGAGATCGGCCAGGCGACCACGGAGGCGCCCGAGGAGAGTGGAGACGGGGCGGCCGCCGTCGCCGGACCCGCGGGCGCCGCACGGCCGTCCGGCTCGAGCGCCGGCGATCCGGCCACGGCTGCCCGCGAGCGCCGCCGAGCGGCACGCCGGGCGTCGGGAGCACCCCCGGCCGGCACGCGGCGCGCGGACGGGGCGCCGGGAGACGGCGACGGGTACGCGAACGGCGGCGACGGGCGCTCCACGGACGGCGGTGGAGGCTCCACCGGAGCCCCGCGGGGCGCGCGCGCCTCACGCCGGCGCCGAAAGCACGGGCGCTGATGAGCCTTCTCGTCTGGGTCATGATGGCCATCGCCATCTGGCACTTCATGGTCTTCGTGCCCGACCGCTTCTGGGGCGGAATCGTCGGCGCCTTGATCGCGGGCATTATCGGCGCGGCGCTGTTCGGCTACCTGGTCTCCGGGCTGTCGATTCCCGGGCGCAGCGACACCACTCTGATCCAGGCCTTCATCCCCGTGCCGGGCACGCTGCTCGGCCTGGCCGCGTCCTACGTGTGGGGCGCGCGGGTCGAGGGCCAGGCCGGCGGCTGAGCCGCCCCGTAGCCGTCCGCCATACTCTGCTCATCGCGGGAGACGGATCGGATCAGCAAACGGAGGTCTTCGAAGGGCCCGCGGTCCCGGAGGATCTCGAGCCCTCGAGGGTGCGGGTCCCCTCGGAGCCCGAGCCGCCGAGGGGCTCCTCATCGGCGGACCCCCCGCCCGGCCACTTCCCGGTGGCCCTGCGGGGCTACGACCGCGACGCCGTCGACGCCTACGTCGCCAACCTGAGGCAGCGCGTCATCGAGCTCGAGGCCGTGCGCACGCCCGAGAGCATCATGCGCCGGGCGCTCGAGCAGGTGGGCCAGGAGACCAGCGGCATCCTCCAGCAGGCGCAGGAGACGGCCCGTGAGATCGCGGCGCGCTCGCGCCAGCAGGCCGACGACCGGCTCGCCCGGGCCAAGCGCGACGCCGACGAGATCCGCGTCTCGAGCGAGCTGCGCCTGCGCCAGATGGACGCCGACACCGACGTCATCTGGCGGGAGCGCGCCGCGCTCCTCGACGACGTCCGCCGCATCGCCGCCGAGCTGCTCGAGGCCTCCGAGCGTGCCGACAAGCGCTACCCGCCCGAGGACGACACCGGAAGCGGACGGACCGGAGCGATGGAGGCCCTGCCCGCCGGGCCCGATCCCGGCAACGAGGGAGCCCGCGAGGGGCGCTAGCCGCCGGCGGTGGCCGTCTCGAGGCCGCGGAGCAGCCGCTCGACGGCCGCCTCGAGCGGCTCGTCGCCCGCCACCTCGACGTCGGGATGCTCCGGAGCCTCGTACGGCGCGCCCACCCCGGTGAGTCCCGGCAGCTCTCCGCCGCGCGCACGAGCGTACAGGCCCTTCGGGTCGCGCCGCTCGCACTCCTCGAGCGAGGTGCTCACCCAGACCTCGAGGAAGCGAAGACCCGCGTCGTCGTGGCGGGAGCGGGCCAGTGCACGGTCGGCGGCGTAGGGCGAGACGAGCGAGACGAGAGCCACCACGCCCGCGTCGGCGAACAGACGGGCCACCTCGGCCGTGCGGCGCACGTTCTCGACCCGATCCTCGGGGGAGAAGCCGAGGTCGCCGTTCAGGCCGTGGCGCAGGTTGTCGCCGTCGAGGAGGTAGGCGGGCCGTCCGCGGCCCACGAGCTCGGCCTCGAGCGCGGCGGCCACGGTCGACTTGCCGGAGGCGGGCAGCCCGGTGAACCAGAGCGTCGCGCCCCCGCCGCCGAGCGCCGCGGCCCGATGCTCGGAGGTGAGCGCTCCGGCGTGCCAGACCACGTCCGGCGAGCGGGTGGGCTCCGCACTCACGCCCTCAAGCCTCGCTCGAGCCGAGCATCATGCCCGCGCCGACCGTGTCGTTGGTGTCCTCGTCGATGAGGATGAACGCCCCGGTGGCCCGGTTGCGCCGGTAGTCGTCCACGAGCAGCGGCGCGCTCGTGCGAAGGTGCACGCGCCCGATCTCGTTCAGGCCGAGCTGCCCGGCCGACTCGTCGCGGTGCAGCGTGTTCACGTCCACCCGGTAACGCAGCTCGTCGACCACCGCACGAACGGTGCGGCTCGTGTGCTTCAGCGCCAGGCGCCGGCGCTCGGTCAGAGGCTGGTCGCCCATCCAACACACCATGGCCTCCACCTGGCGGACCGGATGGGGCTGGTTGTGGGGGCGGCAGATGAAGTCCCCGCGCGAGATGTCGACCGGGTCCTCGAGCAGCATCGTCACCGAGAGCGGGGGATAGGCCTCCTCGAGCGGGCCGTCGAGCGAGTCGATCCGCGCGATCCGGGTGGTGACCCCCGAGGGCAGGACGACGACCTCGTCGCCGGGCTTGAACACACCGCTCGCGATCTGTCCGGCGTAGCCGCGATAGTCGTGATGCTCCTCCGACATCGGCCGCACGACCCACTGGACCGGCATCCGACAGTCGATCAGGTTGCGGTCGGAGGCGACGTGCACGTGCTCGAGGTGGTAGAGCAGCGACGGGCCGTTGTACCACGGCATGTGCACCGAGCGGTCGACCACGTTGTCGCCGTGGAGGGCGGACACGGGGATCGCGGTGAGGTCGCCGATCTCGAGCTTGGCGGCGAACCCGGTGAAGTCCTCGACGATCTGCTCGAACACCGCTTCGTCGTATCCCACGAGGTCCATCTTGTTCACCGCCACCACGATGTGGGGCACCCGCAGCAGCGAGGCGATGAACGCGTGCCGGCGCGACTGCTCGAGCACGCCCTTGCGCGCGTCGACGAGCACGATCGCGAGGTCGGCGGTCGAGGCCCCGGTCACCATGTTGCGCGTGTACTGGGGGTGGCCGGGGGTATCGGCGATGATGAACGAGCGTCGCGGCGTGGAGAAGTAGCGGTACGCGACGTCGATGGTGATGCCCTGCTCGCGCTCCGCGCGCAGGCCGTCGGTGAGCAGCGCCAGGTTCGTGTAGGTGTCACCGCGACTCTCGCTGGTGCGCTCGATGGCCTCGAGCTGGTCCTGGAGGATCTGCTTGGTGTCGTAGAGCAGGCGGCCGATCAGGGTCGACTTGCCGTCGTCCACCGACCCCGCGGTGGCGAAGCGCACCAGCTCGGTGGCGCGATCCTCCTGCCGGGGCACGACGCCGTCGCTGGCGACCCCCGGCGCCACTAGAAGTAGCCCTCGCGCTTTCGGTCCTCCATGGCCGCCTCGGTCACACGGTCGTCGGCGCGGGTCTCGCCGCGCTCGGTGATGCGGGTGGCTGCGATCTCCCCGATCACGTCCTCGAGCGTGGTGGCCGTGGAGCGCACCGCCCCGGTGCAGGTCATGTCGCCCACCGTTCGGTAGCGCACCGAGGTCTCGAAGATCTCCTCGCCGGGCATGAGCTCGACGTGGGGGTTGGCGCCGTAGAGCATCCCGTCACGCGAGAACACGTCGCGGCGGTGGGCGAAGTAGAGGGAGGGGATCTCGAGCCCCTCCTCGGCGATGTAGCGCCACACGTCGAGCTCGGTCCAGTTCGACAGCGGGAACACCCGCACGTGCTCGCCGCGGCGGATGCGGCCGTTGTAGAGGTTCCACAGCTCGGGGCGCTGGCGCTTCGGATCCCACTGGCCGAAGTCGTCGCGGAAGCTGAACACCCGCTCCTTGGCCCGCGCGCGCTCCTCGTCGCGACGGGCGCCCCCGAACGCCGCGTCGAAGCCGTGCTCCTCGATGGCGTCGAGGAGGGTCACGGTCTGGAGGCGGTTGCGCGAGGCGCGAGGCCCGGTCTCCTCGGCCGCCCGGCCCGCGTCGATCGAGTCCTGCACCGAGGCCACGATCAGCTTGGCGTCGAGCTCGGCCACGCGGCGGTCGCGGAACTCGAGCGCCTCGGGGAAGTTGTGCCCGGTGTCCACGTGCATGAGCGGGAACGGCATCCGGCCCGGCCGGAAGGCCTTCTCGGCTAGGCGCAGGAGCACGATCGAGTCCTTGCCGCCCGAGAACAGGAGCACCGGCCGCTCGAGCTCGGCGGCCACCTCGCGCATGATGAATACGGCCTCGGACTCGAGCGCCCGAACGTGGCTCACCTCGTAGGCCATGACGGCGGGAGAGGCTAGCGGCGGCGCATCGAGAACCGGCTCAACGCGAGCCGGTCGGCGGAGGTACTCCGAGCTGCGCGCAGATAGCCCTGGCAAGGCGGTGGTCGATCTCGCGATGCCTGGGCACGGCGGTCCGCCCGACGTCGGTCGGACCGGCCCACTTGGTGTGGCTCCCCCCCTCGTCGATCCGGCGGCATCCGTGCTCGCGCAGGTGCCGCTCGAGATCTCGGCGCTTCACGCAGAGATGGTCACGTCGAGCGATTCGGTGTCGTCGGCGGCGGGGTCCCTGTCCTCTGCCGGGTCGGGATGGAGCATCAGGCGCAGGGCATCGATGACGTTCCTCCGAGCTTCCTCGCGCGTGCGGCCTTGACTCAACGCACCCGGCACCTGCGGTACCGACGCGACAATCCAGCCGTCGTCACCCCGCTCGAAGACGATGCGAAGCTGGAGTGACTCACT
>JBPCQB010000175.1:0-3225 GCA_050998555.1 Thermoleophilaceae bacterium | reverse complement strand
AGGCCATGGTCGTGGGCCGCGACGTACGCGCCCTCCTCGACTGGGCCGTGGGCTTCGAGGCGCTCCTATCCGAGCGCCCGGCGCCCCGCATCGGCATGCACTCCGGAATGGCCATCTACCGCGACGGCGACTACTTCGGCCGCGACGTGAACCTCGCCGCGCGCGTGGTGGCCCGCTCCCGGGGCGGCGAGGTGATCGTGACCGACGCCGTACGCGACATCGTCGAGACGGCCGACCACATCGCCTTCGAGGACATCGGGACCGTCAAGCTCAAGGGCTTCGACGATCCCGAGCGGCTCTCGCGCGTCACCCAGGACTGAGGGCCGTGGCCGTCGAGGCGCCGCTCGAGGCCGCCCGGCGCAGCGGGCTCGTGCCCTCCGGCGAGCCGCTGGTGGTGATGCTCTCCGGAGGCGCGGACTCGACCTGCCTGCTCGACGTGGCGCTCCGGCTCGGCGCGGAGGTGCGGGCCCTCCACGTGGACCACGGGCTGCGCCCCGACTCCGAGGAGGACGCGCGCCACTGCGGCGAGCTGTGCGAACGCCTCGGCGTGCCCCTCGACGTCGAGCGGGTGCGCCTCCCCGGCACCGGGAACGTCCAGGCTCAGGCCCGCGAGGCCCGCTACGCGGTGGCCGAGCGCCTCGGGAGCGAGCTCGGCGCCGACCACGCGGCGGCCCACACGCTCTCCGACCAGGCCGAGACCGTCGTCTACCGCCTCGCCACCTCGCCGGGCCCGCGCGCGCTGCTCGGGATGGCTCCCCGCCGCGGGCGCCTCGTCCGTCCGCTGCTCGAGGTCCCCGGCTCGGCGACCCGCACCTGGTGCCGGGAGAACGGGCTCGACTGGCGGGAGGACCCCTCGAACGCCGACCCTCGCTACGCACGCTCGCGGGTGCGCGCCGAGGTCATGCCCGTCCTGCTCGACCTGAGCCCCGCGGCCGAGCGCACCATCGCCCGTACCGCCCAGCTGCTCCGCGAGGATGCCGACGTGCTCGAGGCCGCCGCCGCCGAGGCTCTGGGTGGCCCCGGCGTGGCGGCGGTGTCCGCAGCCGAGCTGGCCGCGCAGCCGAGGGCGCTGCGCCGCCTGGCGCTTCGGCGCCTGGCCGCGGAGGCCTCGCCCGGCGCCGTCGCGCTCTCCGACGAGCACGCCGAGCGTGTTCTCGCCCTCGCCGCGGGCCGCGCGGGCAGCGCCTCGCTCCACGTGGGCGGCGGCCTGCGGGCGCTCGTCGAGTACGGGATGGTCCGCTTCTCCGCGGCGGCGGCGAGCCCCCTCGCCTCCGAGCCGGTGGTCCTGCCCGTGCCCGGCCGGGTGGCCTTTGGGGAATGGGAGGTCGAGGCACGGCGGGAGCCCGATTCGCCCGGCGCGGCCCCGCGCGAGTCCCTCCTCGACGCCGGGGCCCTCGGGAGCGCCGTGACGGTGCGCGCCCGGCGCGAGGGTGATCGGGTCCGTCCCGCCGGCGTCGGCGGCTCGAAGTCCCTCCAGGACCTGTTCACCGACCTCAAGATCCCCCGTGAGCTCCGGTCCACGCTCCCGGTCGTCGAGGTGGACGGGGAGATCGCGTGGGTGGCCGGCGTGGCCGTCGGCGAGCGCTTCCGCGCTCGGAGCTCGACCGGGGCGGTGGCCATCGCGGCGCGGAGGCGGCCCGTAGACTCGCGCGGATGACCGAGCCGGCGAGCGGCCCCGACCCCACGGCCGCCCCTCGGCCCCCCGAGGGGCCCCGCCGGACCCGTGACCCGGCCATCGGACCGATCCTCGTCCAGCAGGACGAGCTCGCCCGGAGGGTCCGCGACCTCGGTGACCAGATCTCGGCCGACTACGCCGGACGGAGCCTGTTTCTGGTGGGGGTCCTGAAGGGCGCTTTCTTCTTCCTCTCCGACCTGATGCGCCACCTCGAAGTGCCGTGCGAGGTGGACTTCATGGCCGTCGCGTCGTACGGGTCCTCGACCGACTCCTCGGGCGTCGTCCGCATACTCAAGGACCTCGACGCCCCGATCGAGGGACGCGACGTCCTGATCGTCGAGGACATCGTCGACTCCGGCCTGACGCTCTCCTACCTGCTGCGCACGCTCCGCGCCCGGGACCCTGCCTCGCTCGAGGTCTGCGCCCTCCTGACCAAGCCGGAGCGCCGCAAGGTCGACCTGCCCATCCGCTACGTCGGCTTCGACATCCCGAACCGCTTCGCGATCGGCTACGGGCTCGACCACGCCGAGCACTACCGCAACCTCCCCTACGTCGCAGCTCTGGTGGAGGTCGCCTGAGCGCGCGTCGAGGCCGCAACGGATGCGCCCGACGAGGGTTTGAGGGTCGAGAGAACCCGCTTTCCGAGCGGTTGCAAGGCCCTCGGCCGGGATGGGGACCGCTGCTACTCTGCTTCCCCAGCCCGTCCCCGGGTCGCTGCACCGAGAGAGGTCCGTCATCCGCTTCAGCCGTTTCTTCAAGAGCGCGGCCTTCCCGATTCTGATCGTGGTGGTCCTCGCGTTCTTCGCCCAGAGGATCATCGCTCCGAACAACGAGGAGAAGGTTCCGACCTATCCCCAGTTCGTCGAGCAGGTCGAGAGCGGTCAGGTGAAGACGGTGGTCATCAACACCGAGGACACCACGATCGACGTCGAGCGCCAGCAGCCCGGACCGGGCCAGAAGTACACCACCGGTTATCTCGACAACACCGAGCCCGCCCTCCAGAAGATCCTCGATTCCGAGAAGGTGCCCTACGACGTGAAGGGCAAGGGCGGCGGCGGCTGGCTGTCGGTGCTCACCTACGTGCTCCCGTTCGTGATCTTCCTGCTGTTCTGGCTGTTCATCATGAACCAGATGCAGGGCGGGGGGTCGAAGGTCATGTCCTTCGGCAAGTCACGCGCGAAGCGCATGTCGGTGGACTCGCCGAAGATCAGCTTCCGTGACGTGGCCGGGGTGGAGGAGGCCGTCGAGGAGCTCCACGAGATCAAGGAGTTCCTCGAGAACCCGAAGAAGTTCCAGGCCCTCGGCGCGCGCATCCCCAAGGGCGTCCTGCTCTACGGCCCTCCGGGCACCGGGAAGACCCTGCTCGCCCGGGCGGTGGCCGGTGAGGCGGGCGTGCCCTTCTTCTCGATCTCCGGCTCGGACTTCGTGGAGATGTTCGTGGGCGTCGGCGCCTCGCGTGTGCGCGACCTCTTCGAGCAGGCCAAGCAGAACTCCCCCTGCATCATCTTCATGGACGAGATCGACGCCGTCGGCCGCCATCGCGGCGCCGG